>NZ_JBHSBL010000017.1:795954-841358 GCF_042650585.1 Actinoplanes subglobosus | reverse complement strand
CCTCTCGCCGCCTCGCCCTCCCGCCCCCTCACCGCCTCGCCCTCCCGCCCCCTCACCGCCTCGCCCTCCCGCCATCTCGCCGCCTCGCCGTCTCGCCGTCTCGCCGCCTCGCCCTCCCGCCGTCTTGCCCTCTCGCCGCCTCGCCCTCCCGCCGTCTTGCCCTCTCGCCGTCTTGCCCTTTATGAGATTTCTGGGGCAATTTTTGGGTGGTGGACTTACAGGGGCGCGGAAGTCGAGGGGTTGGGGGGTGTGCTGGTTCCGCCGCCTGTGCCTCCCGCTAGGAGGGTTCCGGTTTCTCCGCCTCGGTTTGCTGTTTCGGTGGCTTCGATGCCGCTGCCTCCGCCTACTCCGCCGGTGTCGAGGAAGACGGTGTTCGAGCCGCTGGCGAGCATGGCAGCGAGCATGGTGAACGCGACGATCAGGGGTGTCCTTCGCACTGTTGCCTCCTCGTGTGGGATGTCCTTCTGTGGGTTCGGGGAGGGTTGCAGGTGGGGGTTTGGGTGGGCTTTGGGTTGAGCACGTTGGGAGATGAGCACTATGGAGGTTGTTCGCCAGGGTGGAGGGATGGCTTACATCGATCTTGGCGTGGATGAGAAGAACTTTCCGGGGATCACCGGGCCGATGCGGTATCGGCCGGAGACGGCCAAGCCGCTCAACGAGTTGGCCGAGGTGCTGCTGCGGGCACCCAACTCACTGCCGGCCGCGGAGCGGGAGCTCATCGCGGCGTATGTGTCGGGGCTGAACGAGTGCCATTTCTGCTGCTCGTCGCACTCGGCGTTCGCAGTCGCCCAGTATGCCGCCGCGGATGTCGCCGATGGCACCTCGATCGTGGCACGGGTGCGTGCCGATCTGGACAGCGCTCCTGTCCCGGCCAAGACGAAGGCTCTTCTGCGTATCGCCGGTGCGGTACAGCAGTCGGGGCGCGCGGTGACGCCTGAGTTGATCGCGGCCGCGCGTGACGAGGGTGCCACCGACATCGAGCTGCACGACACGGTTCTCATCGCGGCCGCGTTCTGCATGTACAACCGCTATGTGGACGGTCTCGGCACCTTCGCGCCGGAGGCTGCCGAGGAGTACGCCCCGATGGCTCAGCGCATCGTCGAGCAGGGCTACGGCATCTAGCAATCGAGCGGGTGACGGCCCGGTGCGCCTCGGGCGATCGTGAGGGTATGACCTCGGAAACCCTGCTCGCCACCGCGCACGACATGAACCAGGGCATGCTGGACCGCCTGGAGACGCTCGTGTCGTACGAGTCCCCGCCGGGCTCATCCCCGCACCTGCACGCCTGCGCCGACCTGCTGACCGGCTGGTTCGACCGGGCGCTCGGCCGGCCCGGCCGGCGTGTCGTCGTGGACGGCGTCCCGCATCTGCTCTGGGCCGCCGACCAGCAGCGGGTGTTGATGCTCGGACATTACGACACCGTCTGGCCGGCCGGCACCACACAGGACCGCCCGTTCGCCGTGGCCGGTGACCTGGCGACCGGGCCGGGCGTCTGTGACATGAAGGCCGGCATCGTGCAGATGCTGTCGGCGCTGAGCCTGCTGCCGGACGCCTCACACGTCGGTGTGCTGCTCACCGGCGACGAGGAGTCCGGCTCGGTGACCTCCCGCGAACTCATCGAACGGCAGGCGCGGCGTTCCGGAGCGGTCCTGGTGTGCGAGCCGGCGACCGCCGAGGGCCACGTCAAGGTGGCCCGCAAGGGGGGCTCGGTGTATCGGCTCGTCGCCGGCGGCCGGGCCGCCCACGCCGGCGCCGAACCGCATCGCGGCGTCAACGCGACGGTCGAGGTGGCCCATCAGGTGCTGACCCTGCTCGGGCTCGGCGCACCGGACATCGGCGGCACGTCGGTGACCCCGACACTTCTTTCCGGGGGTACGACCACGAACACCGTCCCGGAGCAGGCCAGTGTCGCGATCGACGTGCGGGCCTGGACCGGTGCCGAGCTGGAGCGGGTCGACGAGGCGATCCGCGGGCTCACCCCACGGCTGCCGGAGGCGGCACTGCGGGTCGAGGGTGGCATCAACCGGTACCCGATGGAGGCGGCGCTGGCCCGTCCGCTGCTGGACCTGGTCCGGCAGGTGGCCCGGGACCTGGGTGTGCCGCCACCGGACGGTGCGCACGCGGCCGGCGCCTCGGACGGCAACTTCACGGCCGCGCTCGGTGTGCCGACGATCGACGGCCTCGGTGCGGTGGGTGGCGGCTCGCACGCCCGCGACGAGTACGTCGACCTGCGCCGGATGCCGGAGCGCACGGCCCTGCTGGCGGGTCTCGCCGAACGACTCACCGGTGCGGCGCTCCTTCGGTAGGGTCCCGGCTGTCGGTAGTGGACAGTCGCGGAGGGCGTTTCTGTGGTGCACAGGGTGGGCGTGGAGGAGGAGTTCCTGGTCGTCGGCGCCGGTGGCGAGGTGACACCGGCGGCGGCGACCGTCGTCGAGCGGGCCCGGCCGGTGCTGGGCGACCGGGTCGGTGGCGAGATCACCGAGCTGCAGGTGGAGACCCGGACCGATCCGTGTCACACGATCGAGGACCTGCACACCCAGTTGTCCGGTGGACGGACCGCTGTCCGGGACGCGGCGGCCGGCTCCGGGCTGCGGCTGATCGCCAGCGGCTCACCACTGCTCGGGGAATATGTCCCGCCGCCGATCACCACCGGCCCGCGGCAGGACCGGGGCAACGCCATGTTCCGTGGTCTGCACGACGACCTGGCGATCTGCGCGGTGCACGTCCACGTGGAGGAACCCGACCGGGACCGAGGCGCCCGCATCGGCAACCACCTGCGCCCCGTTCTGCCGGTGCTGCTCGCGCTCACCGCGAACTCGCCGTTCTGGGCGCGGCGTGACACCGGCTTCGCCAGCTGGCGGAGCGTCACCTGGCAGCGGTGGCCGGTCGCGGGCCCGCCGCCGTACGTGACCTCCGCCGCCGACTACGACGCGAACGTGGACCTGATGCTGGCGGCCGGTGCCCTGGTCGACCACGGCACCGTCTTCTGGGACGTGCGGCTCTCCGCCTCCCGGCCGACCGTCGAGGTCCGGGTGTCGGACGTGCCGGTGACGGCGGCCGAGTCGGCGGCGCTCGCCGCTCTCGTGCGGGCGCTGGTGACCGTCGCGGGCGAGGCCGTCGACCGTGGCGACCCCGGACCGGTGACCAGTCCCGACCTGATGCGCCTGGCGTACTGGCGGGCCGCCCGCGACGGGATGGCCGGGCACGGCGTCGACGTGCTGACCGGACGGTTGCACCCGGCCGCGGACCTGGCCGAACGTCTCGTGGAGTCGGCCCGCCCCGCGCTGAAGGCCGCCGGTGACGACGTCCGGGTGGACGGCTGGCTGGCCGGGCTGGCCCGCGACGGTGACGGCGCCACCCGGCAGCGCGCCGCGGCCGCCCGGCGCGGTGAGCTCCGCGACGTCGTGGACGCGGTCGGACTGTAGAGCACGTACGCGTAACGACACCGCCGCCGCCCCGGGTGATGCTGGAACCAGCCGTTTCGCTGGGAGGCCACCGATGACCGAGGCAGTGCTGGGGACGATCCCGATCGGTGTCGAGCGGCGGTCGGCCGCCGACATGACCGCCGACGCGCGCGCGTTCGCCGACCGGATGGCCCGCCGCCGGTCGGTCCGCGACTTCGCCACCGACCCGGTGCCCGCGGAGGTGGTCGAGGCGGCTGTCCGGGCCGCCTCGACCGCACCGAGCGGGGCGAACGTCCAGCCGTGGCGCTTCGTCGTCCTCACCGATCCCGAGCACAAACGCCGGCTGCGGGAGGCCGCCGAGGCCGAGGAGCGCGAGTTCTACGCCCGCCGCGCGTCCCAGCAGTGGCTGGACGCGCTCGCACCGATCGGCACCGACTGGCACAAGCCGTTCCTCACCGAGGCGCCGGTGGTCATCGTGGTCTTCGAGGTGCACCAGGGGCCGAACAGCCCGAAGCCGTACTACCCGAAGGAGTCCGTGGGCATCGCCGTCGGGCTGCTCATCGCGGCGCTGCACCACGCCGGCCTGGTCACCCTGACGCACACGCCCAGCCCGATGCGGTTCCTCAACGAGGTGTGCGGGCGGCCGCCGGAGGAACGGCCCTACGTGGTGATGCCGGTCGGCTTTCCGGCACGCGACGCCCGCGTGCCGGATCTGCGCCGGAAACCGCTGGAGGAGGTCATGATCCGCCGGTGACGAGCTGCCGGGTCAGGAACGCGGCCAGCGGGTCGATGTGGCGGTCCGGCCGGCGCCACTCGGCCAGCAGGTCCTCCAGCAGGTGCAGCTCCTCGACGAGTTCGGCGCCGCGGTACCGGCGGATCACCGGGTGGATGAAGGCACTCTCGGCGGCCACCTCGGGGCGGGGCCGGCGTTCGATGGCGAAGACGTCGCCGTAGTCCTCGCGGCCCCAGCGCAGCGCGACGGTGTACCAGTGCGGCTCGGCCGCGAACCGCTCGGTGGCGTAGTCCTCCGGCAGGTCCTCGTAGTGGGTGAAGCCGTCACCGGCCCGGACGTAGACGTCGCACAGGTATTCGAACTGGGTCCACAGCGCCGAGCTCCAGTTGATCCGGTCGAGCATGCGCGCGGTCAGCCCGTCCGGGTCGCCCGGGGCCTCGGTGGCCGGTAGCGGCACCCCGTCGTACCGCTCGCGCAGCATCCTGGTGAACGTCCGCAGGTTGTAGCGGAATCCGTCGATGAACGGCGACGACGCGTGCTGCACGTCGCGGGCCTGCGCGATGGTGCCGGCGAAGTACAGGTTCTCGACGTTCGTGGACTGCCAGTCCGGCCGCAGACCGGGCATCCGGCCGTCGCGGACCATCTCCGGCCGGATGTCGTCGTCGAACAGCGAGGTGTCCATCCGGAATCCGGTGCACCGCAGCACCCGGTCGTAGTCCAGGACCGCGGTCTCCCCCTCGGCGTGGGTGTACGTGATGTGCACCCGGAATCGGCCGTCCGCCCTCTCGATCCGGTCGATCGTGCAGTCCAGCACCGAGTGCAGCGTCTTGAACTGGTAGCTGTCCAGGATCGCGCCGTAGTGCGCGCGCACGTGCCCCGGGTGCTTGGTGTTCCAGGCGAGCTTCAGAGGCTGACGGCTGGCCAGGTGGATCATCGATGCCTTCGGCAGCAGCGTCGCGGCGGTCTCGAACGCCGAGTTTCCCTTGCCGATGATCAGGACGCGCTGCCCCGCGTAGCCCGCCGGGTCGACGTCCATCGCCTCGTACCCGGTCGCCAACTCGATGCCCTCGATCGCCGGCACGTACGGGATGCCCCACCCGGTCGCGACCACGAGGCACTCGGCCCGGTAGACGGTCCCGTCAGCGGTGGTGACCTCGAACCGGTCGTCCGGCTTGCTGATCCGGGTCACCGGGGTCTCGTAGCGGACGTTCAGGCCGTGCACCCGCTGGAACTCGCCCAGATACCGCACGAGGTCGTCGGCGGCCGGGAAGTACTCGTCGCTGAACTTCGGGAACAGCAGTTCCGGATCGTCGTTGAGCAGCGAGTTCCAGTCCCATCGCAGGCGGATCTCCGGCACCGGGCTCTCGGTGTGCACCTTGTTCAACGAGATCAGTTTCCGGTGCCGCGGGTACACCCGGAAGAAGGAACCCGGCTCCGGTTCCCGCTCCAGCGCCACATAGTCCGCCCCGGTCCGCTGGAGGTAGTAGCTCAGCTGCAACCCGGCTGGACCGCCACCAACGATGACAAAACGAAACTCCTGCACCACGATGTACGCCCTCCGCCGCCCGACCCCATCGATCAGCGACTATTCCACCCCACAACCACCCCCACCATCAACGAAAAGGCAGGGCAGAGAGAGCCCGCGACGCAGGGCGGCAAGACCGCAGGGCGGCAAGACCGCAGGGCGGCAAGGCGGAGAGGCGGCGAGGCGGAGAAGAAGCGAGAGGGCAGGGGGCGGGAGAGCGAGAACAAGGAAGCAAAGGGCGAAAGCGCGGGAAAGCGAGAGGGCGATAGGCCGATAGGCCGAGAGAACCGCGCGACCAAGTGAACCGAGAGGCCGAGTGAACCGAGAGGCCGAGTGAACCGAGCGTCCGAGTGAACCGAGAGGCCGAGTGAACCGAGCAAGCGAGAGAGCCGACCGGGCGGGCAGGCGAAGCCACCGCAACGGTGTAACCCGAGCCACAGACCAACCCGCCACCAGCCGTAACGCGGGGGTCCGGGGGGCTCGGCCCCCCGGGAAACGCGAAGAGGGCCCAGGTCCGCGCTTTCCGCGGACAAGGGCCCCCTGCACTCGTAGCGGGGACAGGATTTGAACCTGCGACCTCTGGGTTATGAGCCCAGCGAGCTACCGAGCTGCTCCACCCCGCGTCGGTTTCTCAACCCTAGCGCACCGTCTCCGGGGACCGCAAAACGGCCCCCGGAGACGGTCGTCACCCGCCTGGCGTGGGCGAGGGACTGGCGCTGGCGCCGGACTGCGTCTTGTCGAGGTCCTGGAACCGCTTGATGGCCTCGTCGAGGGCGATCAGAGCCTGGCCCTCCTTGGTGAGGTCACCGGACCGCTTCGCGGCCTTGAGGTCCTCGATCGCCTTGTCGACGGCTGCGGCGGCCGCGGCCAGGTCGCCGGGTACCTCGGTGGGCGGCGCGGCGGACGGCGAGACGCTGGTGCTGGGGGTCGGCGTGGCCCCGGGTGTTGGCGTGGTCGGGTTCGTCGGCGAGGTCGGCGGTGCGCCGTTCTTGCCGAGAGCGGCCAGCGCCTCGAGACCCTTGGTGAGGTTGTCCTCGAGGACGACGTAGGAACCGCCGTCACCGTAGGACATCAGCACCTTCTGCAGCAGCGGCGCCGCATTGGCCTGGCTGCTCTTCACGTAGACGGGCTCGACGTACAGGATGTCGTTGCCCAGCGGCAGTGAGATCAGGTTGCCGTAGAGAACCGACGCCTGGCCGCCCCGGTTGAGCAGGGTCAGCTGGTTGGCGATGTTCTCCTTGTTGACCATCAGCTGGTGCACCTGGACCGGGCCGGGTGCGATGGTGTTGTCGCGTAGCTGGAGTATCTCCAGCCTCGGTTCGCCGTTGATGTACGACCCGGAGACCAGGGCCGCCATGTTCTCCCGTTTGAGCGGGGTGACGCCGGCGGTCAGCTGGAATCGGCTCTCGGTCTGCTCGGGGAGCTTGACGTTGAGGTAGAACGGCGGCTGGAACCCGCTCTGCGGCGCGTCAGGCGCGTTCGGCACCTGCCAGAAGTCCTCGCCGGAGAAGAACACCCGCGAGTCCTCGACGTGGAACTTGGTGAGCAGGTTGCGCTGCACCTTGAACAGGTCGGCCGGGTAGCGGAAGTGGTCGGCGAGCGTTTGCGGGATCTGCGCCTTCGGCACGATCAGGTCGCCGCCGAACGCCTTGTTCCACGCCTTGAGGATCGGGTCCTTGTCGTCGAACTCGTAGAGGGTCACGGTGCCGTCGTACGCGTCGACGGTCGCCTTGACCGAGTTGCGCATGTAGTTGACGTCGTCACGGGCGAGCGCGAACGACCCCGTACCGGTGAGGCGGTCCTCGGTCTCGGTGGCCAGGTTGATCTTCTGAGCGTAGGGGTAGGTCTTCGCGGTCGTGTAACCGTCGAGGATCCACACGATGCGCCCGTCGACGACGGCCGGGTACGGGTCGCCGTCGATGGTGAGGAACGGGGCCACCTTCTCGACGCGCTCCCGGGGCTGACGGATGTACATCAGCTTGGAGTTGTCGTTGACCGCGCCGGAGAGCACGAAGTTGCTCTCGGTGTTCTTGATCGCGAAGATCATCCGGCGGAAGAACGAGCCGATCTCGACGCCGCCCTTGCCGGAGTACGTGTAGTACTCCTCGCCGGAGTTGGTGCTCTGACCCCGCGGCCGGTCGAACTCGACGTTCTTGCCACCCGGGGCCTGGCCGACGATCGCGTACTCGGTGGATTTCTCGCCGTAGTAGATCCGCGGCTGCTGGGCTTCCAGCTCCTGGGTCGGCGTGATGCACTTGTTGACGTTCTCCGCGCCGCCCTCGCTGCCGAGCAGGCCGGAGGCGAACAGCGGCAGACCGGTGTCGCACTTCTGGTTGGCCGGCGCCGCCACCAGGCCGTAGCCGTGGGTGTAGACGGTGTGCCGGTTGAGCCAGTTGCTCTGCTGCGCGGTCAGTTTCTCGTCGTCGATCTCACGGGCGCCGACCACGTAGTCCTGGGTCTTGCCGGCGATCGTGTAGCGGTCCACGTCGAGTTTCTCGCCGAAGTCGTAGAAGCCCCGGGACTGCTGCGACACGGTGAACGCCTGCGAGACGAGCTGCGGGTCGATCACCCGGACGTTCTGCGCGCTGGGGTCGGCGGCCAGGTCCTCCGGTGGCCGGCCGTCACCTGTGGGGTACTCCGAGACCTCGGTGTTCTCCAGGCCGAACGCCGCCCGGGTCGACTCGATGGATCGCGTTATGTACTCCGCCTCCTTGTCGTAGAGGCTCGGCTTGACCTGGAAGTTCTGCACGGCCAACGGGTAGATCCCGCCGATCGCGACGGCCGAGATCGCCAGCAGGGCCAGCGAGACACCGGGCCAGACCAGATTGCGCATCACCGCGTTGGAGAACACGATGATCGCGATCGCCACCACCACGGAGATGTAGGCGAGGATCTCCTTGGCCGGGAGCAGCGCGTTCACATCGGTGTAGCCGGCACCGTAGAGACCGGGCGACACGTGCTGCTCCAGCAGCAGCGCACGCCGGTCCAGCACATAGGCCACAGCCTTGAGCAGCACGAACACCGCGACCAGCGAGGTCAGGTGGGCACGCGCCGCAGTGGTCATCCGGTCACCGACGCCCTGCAGGCGCACACCGCCGAAGATGTAGTGCACGGCGAGCGAGCCGATCACGGACAGCACCACCGCGGTGAAGCCGAGACCGAGCAGGTAACGCCAGAGCGGGTACTCGAAGATGTAGAAGGAGATGTCCACGCCGAACTGGGGATCGACCTCCCCGAACGTCCCACCGTTACGGAACAGCATCCAGTCGCCCCAGCGGGCCTGCGCGGAGAGTCCCGCGAAGAAGCCGATGACGAGACCGGTGACGGTGATCCAGGTGCCCAGACGGGGCGCCAGGATCATCCGGTAGCGCTCCAGGGTGGCCTGTTCCGCTGAATGTGGGCGCAGCAGCGGGCGCAGACGGTATGCCAGGTAGAGGTTGCCGGCGACGATCAATGTCATCACCGCACCGACCACGAGGAACAGGACGAGCCGGGTGGTGAGCACCCCGGAGAAGACCGCGGTCTTCTGCACCTCGTCGAACCACAGATAGTCGGTGTACGCGTCGATACCCCAACCGAGCAGCGTGAAAAGAATGAAGACCCCGACCAGGACGCCGACGGTCACGCGACCGCGCCGGCTCATCCTCGGTAGAGGACTGTTACGCATGACCAACGTTGGCTCCACACTTCGTCTGGCCGGTGTTTCACCTTAACGATGTCGCATCCAGCTTCTATACGCGGCAGAACTGTCCCGTCACTACCGGCGTGTGCTTTCACGATGCCGTGCACGGCTTCGGGTCGCCGCCGGCGGTGAAGGTCTTGAGTGCGGTGAGCGCGTCGTCCACCGTGGCCACCTCGGCCATGGTCAGGCCGGGCCGGGCGTTGCGCAACGCCTCCGCACAGTTGTCCTTGGGGACCATGAAGAGCACGGCCCCGGCCCTCTCGGCGCCGACCAGTTTCTGCGGGATGCCACCGATCGGGCCGACGTTGCCGTCGTCGTCGATCGTGCCCGTACCCGCGATGATCTTGCCGCCGGTGAGGTCCTCGGGGCGCATCTTGTCGATGATCCCGAGGGTGAACATCAGGCCCGCGCTCGGGCCGCCGATCTTGTCGAGGTCGATCTCGATCTCGAACGGGTGTGGCTGCCGGGTGGCGATCTCGATGCCGATCCGCGGCGTGCCGTCGGACGCGTCCGGCCGCGAGGTGATCCGCGCGGTCGCGGCCTTGCCGCCCCGCTCGTAGGACACGGTCAGCGCGGTACCGGCCGGTTTGGCCCGGACCAGCTCGGCGATCTGGCTGTCCCGGGTGATCGCGGTGCCGTCGACAGCGGTGATGACGTCGTCGGCCTGGAGCACGCCCTCGGAGGCGCCGCCGGCCGTGACCTTGCCCACGTAGACCTGGACCGGATAGCCCAGCTCGCGCAGCGCGACCGTCTCGGCGCTGGTCTGCGACTCTTTCCACTCCTGGGCGTTCTGCTCCTGGACCTGCTGCTCACTGCGGTCCGGTGGGTAGATCAGCTCACGCGGCACCACGGCGTCGGAGTCGCTCAGCCAGCCGCGGATCGCCCACACCAGCTCGACCTGCGACTGCACGTTGACCGTGGTGAGACGCAGCTGGCCGGCGGATTTCGAGGTCTCACCCTTCGTGACCTGAATGACCTCGGTGCCGTTCTCCACACCGAGGGTGTCGACCGTGGGTCCGGGCTTGAGCACCACGTAGGGCATCGGTGCGACCATGACACCGGCAGCCAGCAGAGCGGTGATCAGGGCGCCGAGGATGACGGTGACACCGCGACGTCTCATGCGCGTGAGCGTACCCACCCTGTCTGAGTTCTCTCTGAGCTGATACCTCCCTCCGTCCGCTACGGGCTTTTCGCGCGTACCGTTGGGGTCGTGCCTGATATCCCGTTCGGCTTCTCCCTGCCGGGCGCGCAGCCGCCCGACCCCTCCGACCCGCAGCAGATGCAGCAGTTCATGGCGCAGTTGCAGCAGATGTTCGCTGCGCCCGGCAGTGGCCCGGTCAACTGGGACCTGGCCCGCCAGGTCGCCGCCAGCCAGCTCTCGGCGACCGGTGACCCCGCGGTGAACATGCTGGAGCGCCACCAGGTCGAGGAGGCCCTGCGCCTCGCCGACCTGTGGCTGGATCCGGTGTGCGCGCTCCCGAGCGGCATCCGGAAATCCGTCGCGTGGAACCGCAATGAGTGGATCTACAACACCCTCGACGTCTGGAAGAAGCTGTGCGAGCCGATCGCCGGCCGCATGGTGGGCGCGATGGGCGACCTGGTTCCCGAGGAGGCCCGCCTCCAGCTCGGCCCGATGCAGTCGATGGTCGCCACGCTCGGCGGCGCGCTCTTCGGTGGTCAGCTCGGCCAGGCCTTCGGCCAGCTCGCGGCCGAGGTGCTCTCGGCGGGCGACATCGGGCTTCCGCTCGGCCCGGCCGGCACCGCGGCCCTGGTCCCTTCCAACATCAAGGCGTACGGGTCCGGGCTCGAGCTCCCCGAGGACCAGGTCCGGCTGTACGTGGCGTTGCGCGAGGCGGCCCACCAGCGGCTCTTCGGGCACGTCCCGTGGCTGCGGGCCCATGTGCTGAGTGCCGTCGAGACCTACGCCAACGGCATCACGGTGAACCGGGAGGCGATCGAGGAGGCGATGAGCCGCGTCGACCCGACCGACCCGGAGTCGATGCAGGCGATGGCCCTCGAGGGCATCTTCACGCCCGAGGACACCCCGCAGCAGAAAGCCGGTCTGGCCCGCCTGGAGACGGCGCTCGCGCTGGTCGAGGGCTGGGTCGGTCAGGTGGTGGACGCCGCCGCCGGCGACCGGCTGCCGTCGGTGGTGCCACTGGGTGAGGCGTTCCGCCGCCGCCGGGCCGCCGGTGGCCCGGCCGAGCAGACGTTCGCCGCTCTGGTCGGTCTGGAGCTGCGGCCACGCCGCCTGCGCGAGGCCGGCGTGCTGTGGACGGCGGTCACCGAGCAGCGGGGCATCCCGGGTCGCGACGCGCTCTGGGACCACCCCGACCTGCTCCCGACCGACGAGGACTTCGCCGACCCGGAGGCGTTCGCCCGCGGCCGTTCCGACTGGGACATCAGTGAGCTCGACAACCTGGGCGAGGGCCCGAAAGAGGACTGACCTATCCGCCGAGGAGGGCCCGGGTGTTCTCCCAGCCCTCCAGGGCGGGGTCGAGACCGGCCAGGTCGGCCGGTCCGCGCAGCCGCCGCCAGGGCGGGGTCGAGGTGACCTCGCCGGGCGCGGGCGCGCCCTTGCGCAGGAGCTGGGCCGACGCGGTGTCCAGGTCGTGGTCGGCCAGCCAGTCCGGCGCGGGCAGCCCGGTGGCGACACCGAAGAGGCCCCCGCCGGGGCCCGCGGGGGCGACAGCCACCGCTTTGCCGTCCAGGGGCCGGAGGAGCTTGCCCAGAGTCATTCCCGGTACGTCGGGAGCGTCCCCCGCTATCACGGCGGCCTGGTCGAACCCGTCCGCGGTGGCCGCCGCCAGCACCGGCAGCACGGTCGGGGCCGGCACCTCGTAGATCCGCATGCCCGGCCAGGCGATCTCCTCGGCCAGTGCCCGGTCGGCCGGCGTCGCGGCGATCGCGGCCTCGGCCTGGGCCAGGCGGGCGAGCAGGTCGACCACGTCCTCGGCCATCGCGGCACGCCAGGCGGCCACGTCGACGCCGGGTGGGCTCCACGGCACCGGGACCAGCATCGTCACCACTACACGCCGCGTCACAGCGTCACCCTACTCAGCGTGCACGCGGGCGGGTGCTTCCGGCGTACCCCCGACATCGCCGGAGGCGCCGGATCATCGGTGACCGGACCGCCGGACCGTGCCCACGACGGGCCTCACTCGGCCATCACCAGGCTGCCGGCCGCCGAGACGCCCTCGAGGTAACCGCGGGCCCGCTCGGCCTTGGGGAAGCGGTTCACCAGGTCCCAGAAGCGGGCGTTGTGGCTGGGCACCAGCAGGTGGGCCAGCTCGTGCAGGAGCACGTAGTCGATGACCCAGTCGGGCATCTCCTGAATCCGGTGCGAGATGCGGATCGTCGCGTCGTCGGGGGTGCAGGAGCCCCAGCGCCCGTTCTGGTTCGTCACCCAGCGCACACTCGCCGGAACCACCCGGTCGGCGTGATCGGCCAGATAGCGGGTGATCAGACGGCGGGCGCGGGCCAGCAGCTCGGCGTCGGTGCACCGCAACCGTTCCTCGCGAGCTTCCAGGCGGGCGAGCATGCGCTCGACCCACTCCGTCTCCTCCGCGCGGGAGAAGCGGTCCGGGATGAGCACCACGACTCGCTCGCCGTCGCGATAAGCGGACACCGTCCGTCGCCGGCGCTGGCTGCGCCGCACTTCCACGACAGGCTTGCGCACGCGGGCCATTACCGGCTCGCGTGGCCCAGATTCGGGTTCACATTGAGACGCTAATCCGCCGCACCCCTGTTACCGCAAGAGTACGGACAATGACGGTCGCGGTATATGAGCACTTCGCCCGCATATACCCGAAAAAATTTTGCTCACCGGCAACATCGGTGACATCCGTCAACCTAGACCATCATCAACTCACACGCCCAACCGGCATTTCTGTCCGTTTTATGCCTTTACGATGGGAATCGTCGGCGTGTCCCGGCAAAACTGGCCAAAAAGGGTACGCAGGACCGGCACACTCACGTCGTCGGCGACAGCGCCGACGCTGCGCTGACATGGAACCGGCCTGACCTGGGTAAGTGACCGCCCCGGACGGGTGGCCACATCCGCGTGGCATGTTCGCGCCCGCGCCGCAACAGGGGCCCGGGCCGGGCGGCCGACGAAACGACGAGGAGGAACCGTGGCCGACAACACGTACAACGGCTACTGCGTGAAGTGCAAGGAGAAGCGCGACTTCCAGGGTGAGGTGGCAGTCTCCAAGACCGGCATGAACATGGCCAAGGGCAAGTGCCCGGTCTGCGGCACCACGATGAACCGCATCCTGGGCAAGGCCAAGGCGTGAACGAGATCCGGGGAGGGCAGCCGGAGACGGCTGTCCTCCCCGGCACGCTCCACCCGTAACCGTGTTCACTCAGACACGTTGTGTCAAGTGAGCCACTAGAGCACCTGTGGATAACTTCCGTAAAGCTGTGGACAACCCTCGCCAGGGCAGTGGGGGCCTGTGGATAACATCATCACTCCGCAGCTTCGCAGTGACACCCTGTCACTCATGAACCGGACACCCCTGCCCAGGCCGACACTGATCCCGGGGCTGCCGCGTTTCTGGCGCACCCCCGGCGAGCTCCAGCTCGGCGTCGACCCGGAGCACGCCGTGCTCCTCCAGCTGCCCGATCCACGCACCGCCGGGGTGCTCGACCTGCTCGACGGCAGACACTCCGAGCGGCTCGTCCTGACCCGGGCCGCCGAGTGGGGCGTGCCCACCTCGGAGACGCTGGCCCTGCTGGACCTGCTCCACTCCGCGGGCCTGGTCCTCCCGTCTCCGGCGCTGCTGCCACCGGCCCTGCCGGCCGGCACCAGGCACCGGCTCACCTGCGAGGCGGCCGCTCTCGCCCTCGGCTCAGCGGGCCGGCGGTCCGGGCCGCGGGACGGGCCGTCACCAGCACGCGTCCTGCGGCACCGCCGGTCCGCCCGGGTCGTCGTCAGCGGCCGCGGGCGGCTCGGCGCCACCATCGCGGTCGCCCTGGCCGAGGCCGGCATCGGTCACGTGCACCCCGACCTGTCCGGAGTCGTCGGGGCGGCCGAGATCACCGGGTCACCGCTGCGGCCGGAGGACGTCGGCGACCCGCGGCGGCTCGCCGTCGAGGCGGCGATCCTGCGGACCGCGCCGGGCACCGGGGTGCATCCGGTGCGGCGTACCCCCGCGTCCCTGGTCGTCCAACTCGCCCACGACGAGCCGGCCGCCCTCCTCGCCGCCGGCTTCACCGCGCGGCGACAGCCGCACCTGGCCGTCGCGATCCGCGACGGTGTGGCCGTGATCGGCCCTCTCGTGCCCGCCACCGGCGGACCCTGCCTGCACTGCCTCGACCTGCACCGACGCGAGCGAGACGGCGGCTGGACGGGTGCGCCGGCGGCCGCGCCGGGCGGCGCCGAGCCGTGCGCGGTGGCCACGCTGCTCGCCGCCACCGCCTACGCGACCGGCGAGGTCCTTGCCTTCCTGGACGGCGGCACCCCGGAGACGGTGGGCGCCGCCGTGGAGATCGCCGCGCCCGGCCGGTTCCGCCGCCGGACCTGGGTCCCGCACCCGGCCTGTGCGTGCCAGCAGCGCCGCCGGAGGCCAACCTTCACGGGACCTTCACCGCATAACCACCAAACCACCTTGCGACGGGCCGGGTGAGCGGGGGCCGTCGGTCACAATGATCTGGTGACGGACATACCGCGCCGCGCCGCGTCCCGGACCGCAAAGCTCGCCGCCCTGCCGCTCGGCTTCGCCGGGCGCGCCGCGCTCGGCCTCGGTAAACGGGCTGTCGGCATCGCCTCCGACGTCATCTCCGCCGACATCCAGCAGCGGACCGCCGAGCAGCTCTTCAGCGTGCTGGGGCAGCTCAAGGGCGGGGCGATGAAATTCGGTCAGGCCCTGTCGGTCTTCGAGGCGGCCCTGCCGGACGAGATGGCCGGGCCCTACCGCCAGGCGCTGACGAAGCTCCAGGAGGCGGCGCCGCCGATGCCGGTGGCGAACGTGCACAGGGCGCTCGCCGAGCAGCTCGGGCCGGATTGGCGGGACAGGTTCGCCGAGTTCGACGACAGCCCGGCCGCCGCCGCCAGCATCGGCCAGGTGCACCGCGCGGTGTGGAAACTGCCTGCCGCCCGGCGTAACGCGAAACCGAAGCTGCTGCCCGTGGCGGTCAAGGTGCAGTATCCGGGAGCCGGCGACGCCCTGGTCGCCGACCTGAAACAGCTTTCCCGGCTGGCCGGCATGTTCAAGATCATCCAGCCCGGCATCGACGTGAAACCGCTGATCGCCGAGCTCCGTGACCGGGTCGTCGAGGAGCTCGACTACGAGATGGAGGCGGAGACCCAGCGGGCGTTCGCCGCCGCCTACGCCGACGACCCGGAGATCTTCGTGCCCCGGGTGGTCGCGTCCGCGCCGCAGGTCCTCGTCACCGAGTGGGTCGACGGCACCCCGCTGGCCGCGGTCATCGCCGACGGCAGCCAGGCCGACCGGGACGAGGCCGGCCGGCTGATGGCGATCCTGCATTTCTCCGCACCCAGCCGGGCCGGGCTGCTGCACGCCGACCCGCACCCCGGCAACTTCCGGATCCTCCCCGACGGGCGTCTCGGCGTCATCGACTTCGGCGCCGTCGCCCGGCTCCCCGAGGGCCATCCCGAGCCGATCGGCCGCCTGGTCCGGCTCGCCCTGGACGGCGAGGCCAAGGCGGTGGTCGACGGGCTGCGCGAGGAGGGCTTCGTCAAGGCCACCGACGACATCGACGCCGAGGCGCTGCTCGACTTCCTGCTGCCGATGATCGAGCCGGTCGCGGTCGACCGTTTCCGCTTCACCCGGAGCTGGATCCGCAACGAGGCGGCCCGGCTGGCCAATCCGCGGGGCCCGGCGTACGCGTTGAGCCGCAAACTCAACCTGCCACCGTCCTACCTGCTGATCCATCGGGTGACGCTCGGTTCGATCGGGGTCCTCAGTCAACTGGAGGCGGAAGCCGGCTACCGCGAGATCCTCCAGAAGTGGTTGCCTGGCTTCGCTCCGGTCACCTGATCCAGTGCATGCGGGGCCTCGCCACCCGGGGTCCCTTGTGCAATCCCGGCCACCGTCTCCCATGGCCGCACATACGATCGGCCCCACGGGACTCTTGCAACCGTGATCGGCGAACCTCAGTCTCGTCAGATCCCTTTCGGTCCACGGCCAGAAATCCTCGTTGCCCGCATCCTCAACGCGGTGCGCTGCGGCCCCTGCCTTCGGATCCGGAACGAGTCGGCGATCTCTGACCACCGCGCGACGGGCTGCGCGGTCAGCGGTCACCATCACGGCTCGTGTGCTCCTGTCGTCGCCATGGCGAGGATGAAATGCAGCTCCCGTCGCGGTGGCCGGCCGCGACCGACACCGTCAGTCCGGACTGTGACAACTGTCACTGTCGGTAGGTCGCAAACACGGTGCCACCGCCGGGCGCGAACGCGGACGAACTGTCGGCATTGGACATGACCGCGACAGCCGTCCACTCCGGCCGGGCCGAAGTCATGCACAGCCGGGACGAATTCGGTGCTGTGGGCGGGAAGAAGTGAACGGCCCGTCCGCATCGGCGGATGGGCCGTTACTCATCGCTGGTGGTCGTCAGAGTCCGGCGCCGAGTTCACGGGACGCCCGGGTGCGGGCCTCCATGGTGATACGGCGGGCGGAGCGGTAAGCCTCAGGTGCACGGTCACGCTGAGGCCGAGGCATTCGGGCCCTGGACAACGCTTCGTGGATGAGTCTCATCTTCATGTCTCCGTTCGAAGTCATTTCGGAACTCGGCTTTCGGGTGTCGATCGCGGTCAGGGGAACGGTGGTCATCTCATGCAGCCAGTCGAACCGAGCTGCGGGTGTCGAGACCGTTGGCGGCGAGGCGTTCCTCCACCTCGACGGCCAGCTCGGCGTCGCGAGCGACGTCGGCCTTACGCGGACGGCCACGGGGCCGCTTGCGCGGGACGACAGCGCCACGCTCGAAGATCTCGCCACCCCAGACACCCCAGGGCTCCGCACGGTCGACCGCACCGGCCAGGCACTCGGCGCGCAGCGGGCAGTCCCCGCAGAGCGACTTGGCCAGCTCAAGCTGGGCCGGGGAGTCGGAGAACCACATGTCCGGGTCGAACTTCCGACAGGGCAGGTTTGCCTCGATGTCGACGGTCATGTCGATCGGGGCCAGCGCCAGACTCATAAAGCCCGGTCACCTCTCTCTTCTTCTCGATCTTCTGGATCGCGTTTCACGTCTTACATCCGGCCGGTTCGGCCGGAAAATAATTCGAGGCCGCGGATCCCGGTTAAGGGTTCCGCGGCCTCGAGGTGAGCCGGTGGTCTGGTTGTCAGACCGGCCTTCCTCGAGGCGGGGCGCCGCCATCACCATCCGTGTAGCGCTTGCTGGAGATGGTGCTGTTGCTGCCCTTGAAGCCAGTGGTCCCGTTGTTGCCTTCGACGCGCACCAGGGCCGATTTGCCCAATTCGGCCTGGGCCGGGACCTGGTGCACCCGCGGAGCCTGAGCGAACGCTGCCGCGGTCGGCAGAATCCGGACGAGCTCAACCTGGGTCCGCTCAGCGGCCATCCACGCCGGAGCGGCGGTGGCGGGCAGCGGAACGGGCAGAGCGCAGGCAGGGTTCAGCAGCATTGACGGAACTGTCATCGTGATGTCGAGCTTCATCTCTGCCACCTCCTCCATTGCGTTGCACTCGTAGTCGAAACCCAGGCGAACCCACTGCTCGCCAAGGCGTGTCCTGAGGCTATGCCTGCCCTACACGGGAGGGCAAACGAATTAACGGACTAGTTTTCAAAGTTTTTCGTCGCAAGATCATCAGGGCTCGCTCCGGCCACCAGAGCGAAGACCGCGTCGCCGTACTGACCCAGCTTGCGGGGACCGATTCCGGCGATCGCGAGCAACTGGGCCGGACCCTCCGGGCGGCGCTCCGCCACGGCCACCAGCGTCGCGTCCGTGAACACCACGTATGCAGGGACTTTGAGTTCCGCGGCGGTGCTCGCACGCCACACCTGGAGGCGCTCGTAGAGGTCCTCGTCGAGGTCGGACGGACAGCTCGGGCAGCGGCCCAGTTTACGATCGGCGCCGGCCAGCAGGGTGGCCCCGCAGATCCGGCACAGGGACACCTGAGGGCGGCGACGGTCGGGTTTCCGACCCGGCTCAGTGGTACGGGTTTCCTCGCCACCACCACGTGTGAGCTGCGGAAGGAACCGGCACGGGCGACGGGTCCGCCCGCCCGGGGAGCGCGACTGGCCGTACGACAACCACAGCGTCTGCCGCGCGCGGGTCACCCCGACGTAGAGCAGACGACGCTCCTCCTCGAGTTGCTCGGCCGTTTTCGCGTACGTCGTCGGAAGGGTGCCGTCGGCGAGCCCGACGAGGAAGACCGCGTCCCATTCGAGGCCTTTGGCCGAGTGCAGCGAAGCCAGAGTGACTCCTGCCACAGTCGGCGCGTGCTGCTGTTCGGCGCGGCGGGCGAGCTCGTCGTTGAAGGCGGAGAGCGAGACCTCCCGCTGGACCCGGCCGGCCTCCCCGATCGGCAGGATCTCCGGGGACGCCGCGTACTCCTCGGCCAGCGCGACCAGGGCCGCCAGCGCCTCCCACTGCTCGCGTGCGGCGCCGCCGGACGGCGGCTGATGCCGGTTCCACCCGGTCGCGGCCAGCGCCTCCACGACCGCCTCGACCAGCGGCGTCTCCCCCGGGGTGGACCGCACGGCGGCACGCAGCGCGACCATCGCCTGCCGCACCTCGGACCGCTCGAAGAACCGTTCGGCGCCGCGCACCACGTAGGGCACCTCGGCGTCGGCGAGCGCCTCCTCGTACGTCTCGGACTGCGCGTTGGTGCGGAAGAGGACCGCGATCTCGCTGGCCGGCGTGCCCGCGGCGATCAGGTCCCGGCAGCGCCGGGCCACCGCGACCGCCTCGCCGTGCTCGTCCGGGAAGATCTTGAGTTCCGGCTCGGGCCCGGGCGGCCGCTGACCGACCAGTTCGAGCCGCAGCTTCGCCTCGGTGCCACGCGCCTGCCGGATCACCGCATTGGCCAGCCCGACCACCTGCGGCGTGGAGCGGTAGTCACGGACCAGCCGGATCACCACGGCGCCGCGACGCTGCCGCGGGAAGTCGATGAGGTACGCCGAGGTGGCCCCGGTGAACGAATAGATCGTCTGACTCGCGTCGCCGACCACTGTCACGTCGTCACGGCCGCCCAGCCACGCGTCCAGCAGCCGCTGCTGCAACGGGTTGACGTCCTGGTACTCGTCGACGACGAAATGCCGGTACTGCGCGCGGATCTGGTCGGCGACGTCCGGGTGCTCCTCGATCCCCCAGACCGCGGCACGCAGCAGGTCCTCGAAGTCGATCACGCCCTGCCGGCGTTTGAGCTGCTCGTAGGCGGCAAACACCTCGGCCACCCGGGCCGGTTCGTGTGGCGGCTCGCGCAGCGCCTTGGCCGCGGCCACCACGTACTCGCCCGGCTCGACCAGGGACGACTTGGCCCATTCGATCTCACCGGCGAGGTCTCGTGCGACGGTACGGTCCGCTCGTACCCCCGCCTTGGCCGCCGCAAGGCCCACCAACCGTGCCTTGCTCTCCATCAGCTCGGGCATCTGCCGGCCCTCGAGCAGACGTGGCGCGAAGTATCGGACCTGGCGCATCGCTGCGGCGTGGAAGGTCCGGGCCTGGACCCCGGTGGCGCCGAGCGCGCCGAGCCGGGCCCGCATCTCGGCGGCGGCGCGAGCCGTGAAGGTGACCGCGAGCACGTGCCGAGGGCTGATCTCGCCGGACATCGTCCGGTAGGCGATCCGGTGGGTGACCGCCCTCGTCTTGCCGGTGCCCGCGCCGGCCAGGATGCAGACCGGACCGGCGGGCGCGGTCACCGCCGTCCGCTGTTCCGGATCGAGCCCGGCCAGCACTCCTTCAGTCCGCACGGTAGGGAATCATGACACCCCGGCGGGGTGTTGTGCTTGTCAGCCGCACCGCGGTGTGACCTGTATCGAAGGAGCCCTGACCGATGCTGACCATGTACTCGACGTCCTGGTGTGGGTACTGCCACCGCCTCAAGTCGCAACTCGACCGGGAGGGCATCGCCTACGACGTCGTCGACATCGAGCAGGACGAGGCGTCGGCCGCGTTCGTGCGCAGCGTCAACGGCGGAAACCAGACGGTGCCGACCCTGAAGTTCGCCGACGGCTCGGCTCTGACGAACCCGTCGATCGTCCAGGTCAAGCAGCACCTCGCCACCATCGCCGCCTGATCCGCCCAGGGAGGGGCACGGCCCCTCCCTGGGAAGGCATCACGGGATCAGCGCCGGGATGCTCGAGTCGAGCAGGCCCCGCTCCTTGAGTGCGCCGTAGAGCGGCGTGGTCTCCGGGTAGTGGCCCCACTGGTGGTCACCGTCACCGTTGCCGAAGCCGCCGAGCAGCTGCTTCTGCACGTCGTTGAGGCCGTTCCAGGCCGGGGTGCCCGGCAGCTCGGCATTTTCGTCGCGCATGGCGATCCAGCGCGGCGTGTAACCGAAGAACGCGCCGACACGGGTGATGTCGGAGTAGTTGTCCGACCGGGCGTGCCAGATGCGGCGGTCGAAGACGACCAGGTCACCGGCGTTGGCGGTGATCTGGGTCGCGCCCTCGGGCTGCGGGAAGGGCAGACCACGGCTCTTCGGGCCGGGGAGCCAGTTGGTCTTGTGGCTGCCGGGCAGCACGGTGAAGTTGCCGCGCCCGGTCTCGCTCACGTCCGAGAACCAGTAGGCCAGCTTGACCGACAGCATCGGCCGCGGGTCGGTCTCGATCTCCCGGTTCTGCCGGCCGCCGTCCTGGTGCCAGTGCCACCAGTCCTTCTGCTTGTCGTGCAGCTGCGGGTGCACGTCGATGTGCGAGTGGTAGATGTGCAGGTTCCACCCCAGCAGCGACCAGATGTACTTGAAAGCCTTGGGGTGGTCGATCAGGAAGGCCAGCTCGGGCACGTGCGCGATCGGCGACAACTGGTGCAGGGCACCGGTGGCGCTCAGCTTGCCCTCGGACTTCTGCCGCTCGTAATACCCCAGGATCGCGGCGCGACCGGCCTCGATCTCGCTCTCACTGAGCACCGACGGCACGACGATGTAGCCGTCGCGGTCGAACGCCGTCCGCTCCTCCGCGGTCATCGGCGTCCACGCCGGCGCCTCCACCTGAGTCATCGGTTCCCCTCTCGTCTTTGAAGGGAAGACGCGATGGCCCCTCGCCGGGGTTGCCTCTAACCGGAAAAAGTTTCTGGATCTTCGAGGAGCCATTTCTCGATCAGATAGAAGGCGATCGAGGAACTCATCGGCACCGTCCGGGAACCCTCACCGGAGATCATCTTCGCGATCTCCTCCCTGGTGAACCAGTGCGCCTCGTCGATCTCCTCCGGATCCAGGGTCAGCGGCTGCCCCGGATCGGCGATGCCGTGGAAACCGAGCATCAGCGAGCCGGGGTACGGCCACGACTGACTCCCCTCGTACCGGATCTCGGAGAGGTCGACGCCCACCTCCTCGTGCACCTCGCGGGCGACCGCCGCCTCCGCCGACTCGCCGGCCTCGACGAACCCGGCCAGGCAGGAGAAGCGCAGCGCGCCGTCGGGCCTGGCCGGCCAGCTCGCGTTGTGCCCGAGCAGGCAGCGACCGGCCGGGCCGGCCACCCCGTCGTGCACCAGGATGATCATCGCCGGGTCGGTCCGCGGCCACATCATGGCGCCGTCCGGGTCGACCCGTGCCCAGCCGGCCTCCACCACCTCGGTCGGTTTCCCGGTCCGCGGCGAGTAGAGGTGGCTACGGTGCCAGTTGCCGAGGGCGACGGCCGTGGTGAGCAGCCCGGTGTCACGGTCGTCGAGCAGGTGCCCGATCTCCCGGAGACCGGTCGCGCGGGTGTCGCCCCCGGCGGTGAGCGGCGCGTCGACGGCCCAGTACGGCGTACCGTCCGGGCCGACGCCGAGGAACCAGCGCTCGGCCTCCGGCGCCTCCGACGGCGGCACCAGAATCAGTGCGGCGCCGCCGTCGGGGCGGTCGGTGACCAGGGCCCGGCCGCCCTTGGCCAGGTCCACGACGAGGACCTGGCCGCGATCCCAGGCGGCGGCGAGCCATGCCTCGTCCCGGCGGTGCTCGGCCGCACGGTCGAGGGTGGTACGGGCGAGTGGCGGACCACTCGGCAGGTCGGAACTGATCACGCTGCGCTGCGCTCCACGACGGTCAGGGTGGACAGCTGCGACTCGATCCGCTCGGCGTCACCGAGGATCACGGTCACCGCCCGGGACGGGGCCAGGTACTTCGAGGCCGCGGCGGCCACCTCCTCGCGGGTGACCGCGGACAGTGCCGCGGAGTGCTCCCGGAGATGGTCGAGGCGGAGCCCGAAACCAGCGTACATACTGGCCAGCGCGGCCAGACCGGCCTGCGTCGACATGCCCAGGCGCAGTGTGCCGAGGGCGTAGCGCCGGGCCTGCTCCAGTTCCTCCTCGCCGGGCGGGAGGCTGGCGATCCGGCCCAGCTCGTAGACTGTCTCCAGCAGCGACGGGCCGGTCACCTCGGTGGCCACCTCGGCCGCGGCGACCAGGGCCGAGCCGGCCACGTAATGGTCGATCGACGAGTACGACCCGTAGGTGTAGCCCTTGTCCTCACGGATGTTCTCGGTCCAGCGGGACGAGAAGTAGCCGCCGAACACCAGGTTCGCCAGGTTGAGCGCGGCGTAGTCGGGATCGGTACGGGTCAGCGCGGGCAGCGCGATCCGCAGTGACGACTGCACCGAGCCGGGCCGGTCGACGAGCAGCAGCGGGCCGGTCTCCAGCGCCGGGGTGGCCGGCAGGCTGCCGTCCGGCGCGCTGCCGGCCCAGCCGCCGAGGACCTTCTCCGCGGTGTCGATGGCCTGGTCCGGGTCGATGTCGCCGACCAGCACGAGCACCGCGCCCTCCGGGCGGACCCGGGCGGCGTGCAGCTCGCGCAGCGGCTCCGAGGACAGCGCCCGGATCTCGTCGGGCTCCGGGGTCTGCACCGCGTACGGATGGCTGCCGTACATCCTCTTGAGCAGGGCCACCCGGGCCAGGTGCGCCGGCTGGCTGAGCGCGACCTGGATGTGGTCGACGAGCCGGTCCCGCTCGGTGGACACCTCCTCGACCGGGTAGGTCGCGTCGGTGAGCACCGAGGCGAGCAGTTCGAGCGTCCGGTCCAGTCCGTCGGCGAGCGCGTTGCCGCTGATCAGCAGCCGGTCCGGGTCGAGCCCGGCGGCCAGGCTGCCGCCGACGGCCTGGAGCTGGGCGGCGATGTCGATGCTGTTCATCCCGCTGGTGCCGGTGAACAGGGCCTGCGAGAGCAGGGTGGCCGGAGCCAGCGGGGCCCGGCCGAACGGGATCCGCAGCCGCACCTCGACCAGCGGCACCGCGGACCGCTTGATCGCGATCACGGTGAGGCCGTTGGGCAGGGTGCGCTCGCGCTCGCGCGGCAGGTTCAGCGCGGCGTCCGGCACCAGGTCGGGCAGAGTCTTGGTCACGAAGAGGCTCCCGGAATCACTTCGACGGAGGCGCGGCGCTCGGGCCGCAGGGTGGCCGCGGCGGCGACGATCTGCTCCTCGCGCACCTCGCTGATCAACTTGGGCAGGTCGTTGAGCAGGCCGGGACAACCGCGCTGGAGCTCCAGGACGGCCATCGGCTGGGCCCGGCCGAGCACGTCGTCGGTGCCGTGCAGCGAGCGCGTCGCCATCCGCGCCTGGGTCCGGTCCAGTTCGCCGGGCTTGAGGCCGTCGGCGGCCAGCCGGTCCAGCTCCTCGTCGATCGTGCGCAGCACCTTGTCGGCGTCGCCACCCGGGGGAAGGTGCGCCTGGAGCAGCAGTGCGGTCGGGTTGCGCACGAGATATTCGTCGCCCATGAAGCCGATGTAGCCGCCCAGGGTGGTGGCTGTGCGGTCACGCTGGACCAGACGCTCGACCAGGCGGGACGCGTCGCCGTCGGTGAGCACCTCGGCGAGCACGAGGTAGGGCAGGTAGTCCTCGAAGGTGCCGATCGGGTCGGGCACGCGCCATCCGGCGGCCACGGCCGGCAGCGGGGCGATGCGATCCGTGTACGACGAGCGCCGCTCCTCGGTCAGGTCGGGCTCGTCGAAGTCCGGCAGCTGCGGGGCGGGCCGGGCCTGGACGTCACCGAAGTGCCGCTCGATCATCGCGGTCGCCTCGGCCACGTCGAAGTCGCCGGCGACCGAGAGCACCGCGTTGCCGCAGGCGTAGTAGCGGTCGAAGAAGCCCTGCGCGTCCTCGACGGTGGCGCTCTCCAGGTCCTCGAACGAGCCGTAGCCGTCGTGCGCGTTGGCGAACGTCCCGAACATCACCGGTGGCAGTTTCAGCCAGGGGAACCCGCCGTACGGCCGGTTCAGCACGTTGACCCGGATCTCCTCCTTGACCACGTCGACCTGGTTACGCAGGTTCTCCTCGGTGAGCCGGGGACCACGCATCCGGTCCGCCTCGAGGAAGAGCGCGCGCTCCAGGCCGCCGGTCGGCAACACCTCGAAGTAGTCGGTGTAGTCGAGGTGGGTGGAGCCGTTGAAGCTGCCGCCCGCACCCTGCACGTGGCGGAAATGTGCCAGTTTCTCCAGGTTCTCCGAGCCCTGGAACATCAGGTGCTCGAAGAGGTGGGCGAAACCGGTTCGGCCCTCCGGCTCACTGCGGATGCCGACGTCGTAGACGACGGCCACGCCGACCACCGGGGCGCTGCGATCCGGGGAGAGGACCACGCGCAGACCGTTGCCGAGCGTGAACCGCTCGACCGGGTATTTCGTCGCGGGGATCTTGATTTTGGGCGCCACGGTACGAATCTAGCGGACACATCTCCGTAGTCGAGTGGCGACGGCGAGTAAATACATCAATATCCGCTCCCGATCTTCCGCCGCGAATCGGACCAGGCGTGACGCGTCGATGTCATCCCCGTCACCCGAACGGCGGAAGTCGAGCACGATACAACCCGAAAATGCCCTGGATGCCGGTTTCCCGCACTCCGGACGAGGCTTGACGCACCAAACCCATATGGTCCAGTATTCCCATCCATCAGATAGGGAAACCGAAGTATTCACGGGAGGGGAGCACGGGGTGTACGTCTCAGCTCGCACGGACTACGCCGTACGCGCGATGCTGGCGGTCACCGTCGAGCACCCACGCCTGGTCAAGGCGGCCGGACTGGCCGCCGTCCAGGACATCCCGCTCAGTTTCTTGCAGGGAATCCTGCTGGATCTGCGCCGCGCCGGGCTGCTGCACAGCCATCGTGGCGTGGATGGCGGATACGCCCTGGCCCGCCCGGCCGAGGAGATCACCGTCGGCGACGTGGTCCGCGCCGTCGGGGGTGCCCTCACCACGGTCCGGGGGCTGCCCACGTCCACGGCGACCTATCACGGAGCAGCGACGGCGCTGCACGACGTGTGGGTGGCCGTCGAGGCGGCCATCGAGGGTGTGGTCGACCACAAGACCCTTGCCGAACTCTCCAGTACCTCAGTGAAACGAAATTAGGAGTGAGCATGAGCTCCCGCACCATACGTGCGCTCGCCCTTGCCTCGGCTGCTCTGGTGGCCACGACCGCTCTGGCCGCCTGCGGTTCCAAAGAGGAAGAGAAGACCGCCGCCGAGGCCGCGGCCGGAAACGCCGCCGAGGCACCGGCCATCAAGCTGGGCTACTTCCCGAACATCACCCACGCTCCCGCCCTGGTCGGCGTGAACAAGAAGATCTTCGAAGAGAAGCTGGGCAGCACCAAGCTCGAGGCGACCACCTTCAACGCGGGCCCGGCCGCGATCGAGGCGCTGCTCTCCGGCGCCATCGACGCCACCTACATCGGCCCGAACCCGGCGATCAACGGCTGGTCCAAGTCCAAGGGCGAGGCGCTGAAGATCATCGCCGGTAGCACCTCGGGCGGTGCCGGCCTGGTCGTCAAGGAAGGCATCAACACCCCGGCCGACCTCAAGGGCAAGAAGATCGCCACCCCGCAGCTCGGCAACACCCAGGACGTCGCGCTGCGCGCCTGGCTGAAGTCGAACGGCCTCAACGCCGACACCAGCGGCGGCGGCGACGTCTCGATCCTGCCGCAGGACAACGCGACGGCGGTCCAGGCCTTCGCGCAGGGCACCATCGACGGCGCCTGGGTGCCGGAGCCCAACTACAGCAAGCTGATCCTCGAGTCCAAGGCCAAGGTCCTGGTCGACGAGAAGACGCTGTGGCCGAACCAGGATTTCGTGACCACCCACCTGATCGTCAGCCAGAAGTTCCTGAAGGAGTACCCGGGAACGGTCAAGAAGCTGCTCCAGGGTCACATCGCGTCGGTCAAGTACATCAAGGACAACAACGCCGACGCGCAGAAGGCCGCGAACGCCCAGATCGAGGCGCTCACCAGCAAGCCGCTGAAGGACGAGATCCTCACCGCCGCGTTCGCGAACCTCAAGTTCACCTACGACCCGATCGCGCCCTCGCTCTTCACCAGCGCGAAGCACGCGGAGGAGGTCGGCCTGCTCGACCCGGTGGACCTGAAGGGCATCTACGACCTGACGCTGCTGAACGAGCTGCTGAAGGCGGACGGTCAGGCTGAGGTCAGCGACTCCGCGGCCTGATCCCACGGATTGATAGGAGGGCGAGTATGAGCACGGTTGTCCGGATCGACGATGTGACCAAGCAGTACGGTTCGGGGAGCAACGCTCTGCTCGCCCTCGACCACGTCTCCCTCGATGTCGCTCAAGGGGAGTTCGTCTGCCTCCTCGGCGCCTCCGGCTGCGGCAAGAGCACCCTGCTCTCGCTGGTGGCCGGGCTCGACAAGATCACCACCGGCACCCTGGACATCGGCGGGCGCCACGTCGCGCTGATGTTCCAGGAGGCCGCTCTCTTCCCCTGGCTCTCGGTGGCCGGCAACGTCGAGCTGCCGCTCAAGCTCCAGGGCATCGGCCGCGCCGAGCGCCGCAAGCGGGCACAGGAACTGCTGGAGATCGTCCGGCTGAGCGGCTTCGGCGACAAGCGGCCGCACGAGCTCTCCGGCGGCATGCGGCAGCGGGTCGCGCTGGCCCGGGCCCTCGCCCAGAACGCCGACGTCCTGCTGATGGACGAGCCGTTCGGCGCGCTCGACGCGATGACCCGCGACATCCTGCACGACGAGCTGGAGCGGATCTGGCGCGAGCAGGAACTCACGGTCCTCTTCGTCACCCACAACGTGCGCGAGGCGGTCCGTCTCGGCGACCGGGTGGTCCTGCTGAGCAGCCGCCCCGGTCGCGTCATCGAAGACTTCAAGATCGATCACGCGCGCCCGCGGCGCATCGACTCCCCCGAGGTCTCCGGCCAGGCCGCCGAGATCACCGACCGGCTCCGCGCGGAGGTCGCCCGTCATGCCAACTGAAGTCGTCGAACAGCAGAAACAGGCGGACGAGGTCAGCGGCCTCGACGCGCTCGAACTCGGCCCGAAGAAGGAGAAGGGCGCGCTCGGCAAGCGCGTCTGGAGCAGCTTGTGGCCCAAGGCGCTGGCCATCGCGATCGTCGTCGGCGCGTGGCAGATCGTCTACCTGTCCGAGTGGCGGCCGGCCTACGTCTTCCCGCCGCCGGCCGATGTGTTCGCCCAGCTCGGCGAGCTGATCACCGAGCCGAAGTTCTGGGACGGCGTACAGCTGACGATGACCCGGGCGCTCACCGGTTTCGCCCTGGCCGTGGCGATCGGCACGGTGATCGGCGCGCTGGTCTCCCAGTTCCGGCCGCTGCGCGCCGCGATCGGCTCGCTGATCACCGGCCTGCAGACCATGCCGTCGATCATGTGGTTCCCGCTCGCCATCCTGCTGTTCCAGCTCGGCGAGGAGGCGATCCTCTTCGTGGTCGTCATCGGCGCCGCGCCGTCGGTGGCGAACGGCCTGATCAGCGGCATCGACTACGTGCCGCGGACGTGGCTGCGGGTCGGCCAGGTGATGGGCATGAGCGGCATCGCGAAGTACCGCCACCTGATCCTGCCGGCGTCGTTGCCGTCCTTCGTCTCCGGGCTCAAGCAGGGCTGGGCGTTCTCCTGGCGCAGCCTGATGGCCGGTGAGCTGCTGGTCATCGTTCCGGGCACGGTGTCCATCGGCGTCCGGATGCAGGCCGCCCGTGACCTGAACGACGCGGTGGGCGTCCTCGCGTACATCATCGTGGTTTTGATCATCGGCATCCTGGTCGACCAGTTCTTCAACGCGGCCGACGGCGCCCTGCGCCGGCGCTGGGGTCTGATCAGTAACTGATCTAAATCGGGCGGACCGAGGCCAGCACCTCATCGACCACGTGGTCGAACTGCCGGTGGGTGTCCGGGATCGAGACGTACAGGATCGCCGCCGTCGGTTTGCCGACATCGATGACCGCCACCGCGGAGAGTTCCGAGGTGGCGGTCAGTCCCGGTTCCTTGAAGCTGAGCCGGAACTCGCTCACCCACGCCGGCCGCCCGCCGAGCGTCGTCACCTCGTCACGCAGCGGCTCCAGGCTGTTGGGCTGCGGGTAGTACTCGGCCCGCACGTCCGCCGCAACCTGCCGGCCCACGCACTCCAGATCGAGGGTGAAGGCGTCGTTGTCGGCCGCCGGGACCGCCGCCGACAGGATCGACGCGTGGTACTGCCCGCCCTGGTAGACCTCGGTCACGAAATGCTGCCCGACCCGGTAGGGCACCTCCAGAGTGCCGGCCTTCCACACCTCGGTCCAGGTGACCCAGGGTGCGCCGTACTTCTTGTAGCTGATCCCGGCGTCCGGATCGACGGTGCGCTCGCCCTCGGCCGGCGCGGGGACCGGCGCGCTCGGCGCGCTGGGACCCCCGGCGCCCGGTGAGACGCTCGGCGCCGGGCAGGCCTGCGCCAGCGGGGGCCGCAGATCGGCCGCCGGCGCCGCTTTCTCCCCGAACGGGTCCCCGTCACCGCCGAGAAGCACCACGAGCAGCACGGCCAGCCCGGCCGCGAGGATCACCCCGGCCACCCCACCGAAGATCAACAACTGCCGCCTGCGCCGCTCCGGTCCATCCGGGCGGGGCGGTTCCGGCAGATCCGGCGGTTGCGGGCGCTGCTCGGGTACGTGGTAAGCCGTCACCATCCCCGACGACCACGGCCCGCCCGGCCGTTCCCAGGCGGACGTCGGTGGCTGCGGCTCGGACATGCACACCAGTGAACACCACCGGAGCCGCGATCGCCGGGACGCCCACGTGTTCCCACGAGCCGGTAAGCCTGCCGGAATTGTGCATCCGACCCGCGCCGTTCCCAGAAACTTCGGTTACCGTGCTGCCATGGAACTGGTGTATCCCCCCGTCGTCGGCCTGGCCAAGACGATGTTCCGCGTGCTCGACAACAAGATCACCGTCGAGGGCGCCGAGCACATCCCCACGAGCGGCGGGGCGGTGCTCGCCAGTAACCACTCCAGCTACCTGGACTTCATCTACTGCGGCTTCGGGACCCAGCCGGCCAAGCGGCTGGTCCGGTTCATGGCCAAGAAGCAGGTCTTCGACCACAGGATCAGTGGTCCGCTGATGCGGGGGATGCGGCACATCCCCGTCGACCGCAAGGCCGGCACCGCCGCCTTCAAGCACGCCATCGACTCGCTGCGGAGCGGCGAGATCGTCGGCGTCTTCCCCGAGGCCACGATCAGCGAGTCGTTCACCATCAAGACGCTGAAATCGGGCGCCGCCCGGATGGCCCAGGAGGCCGCGGTCCCGCTGATCCCGATGGCCGTCTGGGGTCCGCACCGGCTCTGGACCAAGGGCCGTAAGAAGGAGCTGACCAAGCGCCACGTGCCGGTCCTCATCAAGATCGGCGAGCCGATCCCGGTGACCGAGGGCGCGACGCCCGAGTCGATCACCGCGACGCTGAAGGAGCGGCTGACCGTCCTGCTCGACTCGGTGCAGCGGGCCTACCCCGACCAGCCGGCCGGGCCGGACGACCGCTGGTGGCTGCCGGCACACCTCGGCGGCACGGCGCCACTGCCCAGCCCCGCCGCTTCCGTCTGACCGATACCGATCAGCTAAGGCTCCCGGCGTGCCGGGAGCCTTTCTCGTGCGCCATGCAAAAGTGCCGCACCCTGACGGGTACGGCACCGATGTGAGTGTGCGGGGTCCGGACGCTCTACACGCCCGGACCCCTCACGCTCGGTTCACAGCTGCCCGGCCACACGAGGCGGCCGAAACTCAGAAGTGAATCAGAGGGCGCGGATGTTGGCGGCCTGCGGGCCCTTCTGGCCCTGGGTCACCTCGAACTCGACCCGCTGGTTCTCCTCCAGGGCCCGGTAGCCGGACATCTGGATAGCGGAGAAGTGGGCGAAAACGTCAGCGCCGCCGTCGTCCGGGGTGATGAACCCGAAACCCTTGTCCGCGTTGAACCACTTCACAACACCGGTAACCATGCTCGTCTCCTCGACGATCGATCGCTCCCGACCATTATGGACGGGGGCGAGGTAATAAGACCCGCATTCTGTGGGTCTCGTGTCGCCGTACTGATCGCCCGACCGGAGAAACCCGGGTTACGACAAAGAGCGCCTGGGGCAGACTTCCCCACAGGCGCTCCTGAGTACTTGGGAACCAAACTGACAACGCTGAGGAGCCTAGCACGGAGAGGGAGGCCGGGAAGTGCTCGGCGTAGAACTGGCCTGGCAGCTCAAGACCGCCGGGCTCGCGTGGAAGCCGCAGCTCGGCGACCGTTTCACCGTTCCCGACCGGGACCTGGACGACGAGGTCTTCGTCCTGAGCAACATGACGATCCAGGTCCACGATCGCCCGGAGGGGCTAATCATCGGCTTCAACGGCACCACCGAATGGGCGCTCGACGACGTCGATCTCGACGAGGCACTGTGGCTGCCGCGCGAGGACCAGCTGCGCGAACTGCTCGGCGGGACCTTCCGGTCACTGCACAAAGATCACGACACCCATACGGTACGGACCGAGCTGCTCGGCCGTGACCAGGACTTCACCGCGGCCACCGCCGAGGAGGCGTACGCCACCGCACTGCTCCACCTGCTCGCCGCCGGCCGGGGGTGATCTTCAGTGCCCGGTGGCCGGGATCTCCTCGATCAGGGCGGCCAGGCCGGCGGCGTCCATCAGGTCGGCCGGGCGGACCGTGACCTGCTCACGGACGTAGTGGAAGCCGGCCCGCACCTTCCGCACCGGCACCCCGGCCAGCGACGCCCAGGCGATCCGGTACGCCGACAGCTGAACCGCCGCGGCCTCCGCCTCCGCGCCGGACGGACGGCGGCCGGTCTTCCAGTCGATCACGTCGAAGCGGCCGTCCGGGTCGGCGTAGACCGCGTCCATCCGCCCGCGCACCACCACCCCGGCCACCGTCGTCGCGAACGGCACCTCCACCTCGAACGGCGTCCGGTCCGCCCACTCGCCGGTCAGGAACGCCTCCTGCAGGGCGGCCAGCTCGTCGTCCTCGGCCGCACCGTCGTCCGCCGCACCCGGCAGATCGTCGATGTCCAGCAGCCGCACCGCACCGAACCGCTGCTCCAGCCAGGCGTGGAAGGCCGTGCCACGCCGGGCCTGCGGAGCCGGGCGGTGCGGCAGCGGGCGGCGCAGCGAACGGGCCAGGGCCTGTGGGTCGCGGCGCAGCACCACCAGCTGTGAGACCGACAGATACGCGGGGACGGCCACCTCGATCGGGCCGTCCTTGCGGGCGCGTTCCTCCCGCTCGGCCAGCAGCAGTCTCGCCTCCCGCCGCCAGCGGGCGATATCCGGATCCTCCGCCGCCGCCCGATCCGCCGACTCAGCCGCGGCCAGCAACACGTCCCGGTCCGGCGCCACGGCCGACTCTTCGCCCCCAGCCGACGAAGCGGGGGCTGAGGACGGCGCGAGCTGCCCGGAAGTGATCGCGGCGGGCGGCTGCTGGCCGAGATCGGTCTCGCCCGGAGCCGTTTGCGGGCCCGGCTGACGTGGGAGTGGGACCGGTGCCGGCGGGGAGTCAGGGGACGGGTCGGTCACCCGTACCCCCGCAATGGGTTCGGACCAACCGGCACCGTCCGGGACCTCGCCCGGACCGGCCAGGCCGACCAGATCGGCCGCCAGGCCGGCCCGCGCCGCGACCCCCGGATCCGCGGCGGCCAGATCGGCGAACGCCTCGGCCGCGGACGCATCCGGATTCTCGATCATGCGGCGGATCAGGTCGGCCGCGGCCGCCATCGCCGGACGGCGCAGGCCCAGCGGGTCGGCCGGCCACTCGGCCGTCGCCACCACCTGATCGCTCGGATTGCTGTCGCCGGGCGCCGGCTCCGGCGTCCAGACGTCGACCACCCCGGCGCCGGCCGCGCACGTCTCCCGGATCTCGTCGAGGAAGACCGACGGGCCACGCGGGCGCTTCACGCCGTCGCCCCACCAGTAGCCGGAACAGAGCAGCAGCCGCCGCGGGCGGGTCACCGCGACATAGGCGAGGCGGCGCTCCTCCCGCTCGTCGTGCTCCCGCCACGAACGACCGAAAGCGGTCACCGCGCCGGCCACGTCCTTCTGGTCCATGGCGTCGGTCAGGTCCAGCAGCGGCAGGCCCGACGCGTCGCCCCGCAGCGGGAACGGCAACACGCCGATCCCGCCCATGTAGTGGTCCGACGCGCGGGCCAGCCCCGGCCAGACACCCCGGCACAGGCCGGCCGCCGACACCACATCCCACTCCAGGCCCTTCGCGGCGTGCGCGGTCAGGATCTGCACCGCGCCCTCCACCACGTCGACCTGACCCGGTTCCAGCCCGCGCTCCTCCTCCTCGGCCGCGGCCAGGAACGCCAGGAAACCGGCGAGCGTGCCCGACTCGTTCTCGGTGCCGTACCGGGTCGCCGCCTCCCCCAGCGCGTCCAGGTGACCGCGGGCCAGACCGGCGTCCCCGGCCGCCCAGCCACGCACCGCCACCTCGACGTCCAGGCCGATCGTGCGCTCGATGTCGGCGAGCAGGTCGGGCAGCGGCTGGTCCAGCCGGCGGCGCAGGGCGGCCAGCTCACGGCCGAACTCCTGGAGCCGCCGATGCCCCTCCGCCGAGTAGTTCCGGGGCGAACCCAGGTCGGCCATCGCCTCGACCAGGGTCGCGTCGTCCAGCCGATCCGTGGTGATCTGCTCCGGGTCCGACGCCGCCCGCCCCGACGACGCCACCCGGGCGTTGGCGATCACCCGGGACCGCCGGTGCAGGGCCACCAGGTCACGCGGGCCGATCCGCCAGCGGGCCCCGGTGAGCAGCCGCAACAGTGACGCGCCGTCGGTGGGGTCGGCCAGCACCCGCAGCGTGCACACCACGTCCCGGACCTCGGGAGTGTCCAGCAACCCGCCCAGCCCGACCACCTCGACCGGCAGGCCCCGGGCCCGCAGCGCCTCCTCGATCACCGGGATCTGACTGCGCACCCGCACCAGCACCGCGCTCGTCGGGCGGAGTTCCAGCGGGATCTCCCCCGGCGGCGCCGACGGCATCCCGGCGACCAGCCGCCACGCGGTGAGCATCGAATCGGCGATCCAGTTCGCCTCGTCGGCATACGTCGGCAGCAGCGCGCACGTCACCGTCCGGCCGCCGACCGCCTCCGCCGTCCGATCCGCCGCCTGCAACCGGTGCACCTGGGCCCGCAGCGGTGCCGAGACGGTGTTGGCCACCCGCAGGATCTCCGGGCGGTTCCGCCAGCTCCGGGTCAGCGTGCGCACCCGGGACGGATGGCCCGCCGAGTCGATGAACTCCTCCGGGAAGCGCTCCAGCGTCCCCGCCGAGGCACCCCGCCAGCCGTAGATCGACTGGCACGGGTCACCGACCGCGGTCACCGGGTGCCCGCCGCCGAACAGGTTGTTCAGCATCGTCACCTGGGCGTGACTGGTGTCCTGGTACTCGTCGAGCAGCACGATCCGGAACCGGCCCCGCTCGATCGCGCCGACCTCCGGATGGTCCCGGGCCACCAGCGCGGCACGGGCCATCTGGTCACCGAAGTCCATCGCCTCCAGGTCGAGTTTGCGCTGCTCGTAGAGGCGGACCAGGGGCAGCAGGGTGAGCCTGTTCTGCTGGCGGCGCAGCACCTCGGAGACGTCCTTGTAGACGCGGCCCGGGTACTCCTGCATCTCGGCGAAGAACCGGCCCGTCCACGCGGCCAGATCGTCCGGGCCGACCAGGTGCTCGGACATCTCCGCCGCCAGCGCCAGCACGTCGTCGGTGACCGTGCCCGGTGCCCGGTTCAGACCGGTCATCTCACCCGTGTAGGTGCGGACCAGCGAATCCACGATCTGCCAGCGGGCGGCCTCGGTCAGCAGACGGGCCGACGGCTCGTAACCCGCTCGGAGGCCGTGCTCGGTCACCACCCGGGCGGCGTACGCGTGATAGGTCGAGATCGTCGGCTCGCCGGCCAGCGCCTCGTCCCGGCCCAGGCGGCGGCCCAGCTGGCCCAGCCGGGTGCGGACCCGGTGCGCCAGCTCCCCCGCCGCCTTCCGGGTGAACGTGAGACCCAGGATCTCGCCCGGGTGCGCGTAGCCGTTCGCGACCAGCCACACCACCCGTGACGCCATCGTCTCCGTCTTGCCCGACCCGGCACCCGCCACCACCAGCAGCGGCTCCACCGGCGCCGCGATGATCGCCTCCTGCTCGGACGTCGGATCCGGCAGCCGCAGCATCCGGGCCAGCTCGCGCGGCGTGAACCGGGGGCCCGACCGGGCCTGCGGGCGCCGCTGGGGCCCCTCGGCGAACAACGTCGGCTGCGTCATCAGTCCTGATCCGGTCCGTTCGGTTCGACGACCTGCCGGCCCTTGCCGGAGATCGGGCAGCTCGTCCGGACCGGGCACACCCGGCACCGGCTGTTCGCCACCGCGGAGAAAGTGGACGCCGCCATCGCCGCCGCGGTCCGGCGCACCATGCCGTCGGCCCAGCCCGGGTCGGCGGCCTCGGCCAGCGGCACCTGCATCTGCTCCCGGGCGTCCTTGCCCGGGCCCAGCTGGACCAGCGCCGCCCCGCCGCTGTCGGTCCCGAAATCCGCGAACGCACCCGCGTCGATCGCCGCCTGATAGCCGCCGAGCTGCGCATTCTCCGCCACATCGGACGCCGACACGGCCGTCGTCTTGCCCGTCTTCAGGTCGATCACCACGAGCCGGCCCGCCTCGTCGACCTCCAGCCGGTCCACCCGGCCGGTCAGCTGAATCGGGTTCCGCTCGTCCTCCAGCCGCACCGTGAACTCGTGCTCGATCGCCAGCAGCCGTCGCGGGTTCACCGCCAGCCAGCGCAGCAGCTTGTCGACCATCGCCTGCGCCCGATCCTGCTCCGGGCCGGCCAGCCACTGCGCGGCCAGCTCGATCGAATCGAACCGGGCCGACACATACTCGACCAGCTTCTCCCGGTCGGCGTTCGCATCCTCGGCCAGCATCGCCGCCGCGTGCACCAGGTTACCGATGCCCTGCGCCGGCCCGGCCGGAGCCGCGCCACCGTGCCGCTCCAGCAGCCAGCGCAGACTGCACCGGAGCGCACTCTCCATCGACGACGGCGTGACCTTGACCGCTTCGCCCTCGTCGACCAGCGGCCGATCGTCCGACAGCGGCCGCAAACCCCACCACTCGTCCGGATGGGCACCCGGCACCCCGGCGGCCGCGAGACGTGCGAGCTCGGCCGCCGCGGCGCGCCTCCGGCTGGGCGTCTCGCCACTTCCCACCACGACGGTACGCAACTCGGCCACCAGCGAGGCCAGGGTGAGGGCCCGGGGCGGCCGCCCAACCGGAAGCTCCTCCTCGCCGTCCCCCTGGTCGCCCTCCTCCTCTTCCGCCTGGCCGTCCCCGCGCTCCTCCCCCAGGCTCTCCTCGCGCTCGTCCCCCCAGCTTTCCCCTGGCTCGCCCGCCTGGGCGTCCCGTCGCTTGTCCCCCCAGCTCTCCCCTGGCTCGCCCGCCTGGGCGTCCCGTCGCTCGTCCCCCCAGCTCTCCCCCGGCTCGCCCGCCTGGGCGTCCCGTCGCTCGTCCCCCCAGCTCTCCCCCGGCTCGCCCGCCTGGGCGACCCTTCGCTCGTCCCCCCAGCTCTCCCCCGGCTCGCCCGCCTGGGCGTCCCCGCCCTCGGCAACCGCTGGCTCGTGGTCCGCGTCGTCGTCGCCGGGCGGGGCCGACGGGTGCGGACCGGTGGGGTCGTCGTCAGGAGGCGCCGCCCCGCCCGCGGGGCCGGACGACGGTGTGCCGGGTGGGCCGGTGTCCCAGGGGTCCGGCTGCTGGGGGCCCGGTGGGCGTTCGCCGCCGGGGCCCCGGCTCGGGGTGGCCAGTTCGGTGAGGAACCGGCTGGGTTGCTCCTCACCGACCGAACCGCCGACGCTCGCCGACGCCACCGCGGTGACCACCAGACGGTGGCGGGCCCGGGTGGTGGCCACGTAGAAGAGCCGCCGCTCCTCGTCGAGCAGGGCCGACGTCTCACCGAGGATCGCCTCCGGGCCGGTGGCCGGGCGGCCGGCCAGCACGTCCACCAGGCGCTCCGAACCGAGCAGGCTGCCGCGGAGCCGCAAGTCCGGCCAGAGGCCCTCCTGCACGCCGGCGATGATCACCACGTCCCACTCCAGGCCCTTCGCCGCGTGGGCGGTCAGCAGCCGGACCGCTTCGCCGCGGTCGGCGCTCGGCGCGATCGAGTCGGCCGGAAGCTCCTGACCCAGCACATGGTCCAGGAAGACGGAGACACCGGCGCCGGGCAGCCGGTCCACGAACCGGGCCGCCGCGTCGAAGAGGACCACCATCGCGTCCAGGTCGCGGTCGGCGGCCTCGGACCGCCACTCCCGGGCCCGGGCCGAATCGCGCTGATCCGGCATCGGGTTGTTGCCGGTACTCATCGCATACCACCGGTCGTGGAGGCCGCTCTCCCGCCAGACCGTCCAGAGGACCTGCTCGGCTGAGGCACCCGGCTCGGCCGCCGCCTCCCGCGCGACCGTGAGCAGCCGGGCGACCGTCTGTGCCGGACGGGCCCAGCGTCGCTCCACCAGGTCGAGCCCGGCCGGATCTCGAACCGCGTCGACGAGCAGCTCGCCGGAGGCCCGCCGGTCGCCGGCGCTGATCGCCAGCGCCCGCAGCCCCTGCCGCAGCCGCCGCTCGGTCAGCGGATCAGCCCCGCCGAGCGGCGAATGCAGCAGGGCGACGGCTGCCTCCTCGTTCAGCGCTTCCGGGTCGACGGCGCAGCGCAGCAACAGCAGGAACGGCGCGACAGCCGGCTGCAGGTGCAACGGCAGATCCTCGGCGTGGATGATCGTCGGCACCCCGGCCGCGGCCAGCGCCCGCTGCACCGACGGCTGCTGCAACGTCGTCGAACGCATCAGCACCGCCATCCGCGACCACGGCACACCATGGAGCAGATGGGCCTCCCGGAGGGCGTGTGCGATATAGGCGGTCTCGGCGGCCGTCGACCGGAACGTCCGGACCACGGCCCCCGCCGCCGGCCCGAAGCCCACCTCGTCCCCGGAGCCACGCACCGCTCCCGAGCCATCTGCGGTACCCGAAGCATCCGCCGCGCCGGAGCCACCTCCGGTATCAGAACCATCCGCCGCGCCGGAGCCACCTCCGATATCAGAACCATCCGCCGCGCCGGAGCCACCTCCGGTATCCGAACTATCCGCCGCACCGTTAGAGGTGGCCGCAACGCCCTCTGCCCCGCCAGAAGCAGCCGAACCACCAGCCACCGGGGAAGCGCTAGGCACCGTGGAAGCGCTAGGCACGCGAGGATCACCCAGGTCAGAAATTTCTGATTTGCCGCTTTCTGTGGAGGCGGACTGTGCGGTGAAAGCAGACGAAGCGGACGGCGAAACCGCCGAGGCGGTCTCCGGCGCCGAGCCGGTGAAAGGCACGGAACCAGCGGAAAGCACAGAACCGACGGCAGGTACGGAACCAACGGCAGGTACGGAACCAACGGCAGGCGCGGAACCGGCAGCAGGCGCGGAACCGGCAGCAGGCACGGAACCGGCAGCAGGCACGGAACCGGCAGCAGGCGCGGGTGGGGGGAACATGAGCCGGTGGCCCATCGGTCCCCGCATGCGGCGGGACACCCGGCTCGTCGCCGTCAGCAAGGGTGGCGCTGCTCGGTAGTTGGTGTGCAGGACGACGGTCTCGGCGGGGGTGCCGGAGACCGAGCGGAAACGGGGTGGGAACGCGGTGACCACGGCCGGGTCGGCGCCGCGGAAACCGTAGATCGAGGAATCCGGGTCGGCGAAAGCGACCAGGGGCTTGCCGCCGCCCGCCACCTGGGCGAGGAGGTCGACCTGGGCCGGGTCGGTCTCGGCCAGCTCGTCGACGTAGACGTGGGCCAGGCGGCGGCGCTCCGCCTCCAGCAGGTCGGGCTCGTCGGCCAGCAGGCCGGAGGCGGCGCGGACCAGCTCGGCCGGGTCGTAGGCGGTGGAGCCCCTGGTGGTGACGTCGCGGAGGGCCAAGACCGCCACATACTCCCGGAGGAAACGGGCGGCGGCCGGCCAGTCGTCGCGGCCCAGGCGCTCGCCGAGGCGGGCCAGCTCGATCGGGCCGACGCCGCGCTCGGCGGCACGCTGCATCAGGTCGCGCAGCTGCTGGGCGAACGCCCGGGTGGGCAGGGCGGGGCGCAGCGACTCGGGCCAGCCGATCTCGTCGGCGGCCTCGGGGTCGGCGACGACGGCCAGCAGCTCACGGATGATCAGGTCCTGCTCGGGGCCGGTGAGCAGCCGGGGGGACGGCTCGCCGCGCTCGGCAGCGGCCCGGCGGAGCAGGCCGAACGCGTAGGCGTGGAACGTCCGCACCAGGGGCTCGTGCACGATCCGGCCGGGGTCGTCGGCGATCCGTGCCTCGATGCGGTCGCGGAGCGCGGCGGCACTGCGGCGGCCGAACGTGAGGATCAGGATGCGCTCCGGGTCGGTGCCCTCCGCGATCCGGGCGGCGACCGACTCCACCAGCACCGACGTCTTGCCGGTGCCGGGGCCGCCGATGACCAGCAGTGGGCCGGCGGTGTGACCGGTGACCCGGCGCTGGACCGGGTCGGTCGGCAGCTCGGGCACCACCGGGCGGGGGCGACGGACCAGGCGATAGGTGGGCCGGCGCACCGGGGGAAGAGAAACCGGCGTGCTCACGGCATCTATGAGAGCACGCCGGTATGACGTTATTCCGGGCCAGGAAGGCCGACGGCCCGGAATGACGCCGAACAGCCGATCCGAGGCCGTCGCCGAGGCCCACGAGCCGTAGCCCAGGCAGGTGACCCGACAACCACAACCAGCCTGAGCGACGGCTCACGAACCGGCACCGCGCCGACCGTGACCGGACACCGGACACCGGGCACCGGGCACCGGGCACCGGACACCGGACACCGGACACCGGGCAGCGACCGAACCGCGCGTGGACGGCGGTTCCGGCGCCCGGCCCGGGACGGGACTCGATGTGCCTCTTTCGTCGAGGCGGGAGGAGTGCGGCGTACCGGGAAGGGCGACGGACCGGGAACGTCAGGCTGCGGGGCTCGCTGTATCGGAGGCGGCGCCGGACGGGCCGCGTCGCGGGCCGGCGGCGAGGGTCGCCTCGGTGAGGTCGATGGCTTCGGCGACCGTACGCGCCGTGAGCAGCATGTCCATCGCGGCGGGGCGGACGAATTTCTGATCGGTGAGGGTGCCGAGCCAGCGGGTCAGGCCGTCGTAGAAGCCGTCGGGGTCGAGCAGGACGATCGGCTTGCGGTGGACGTCGAGGGTGGCCGTCGTCCAGACCTCGAAGAGCTCGTCGAGGGTGCCGAGGCCGCCGGGCAGGGTGATGAACGCGTCGGACCGGTCGATCATGACGGTCTTGCGGGCCGCCATGTCGTCGGTGACCACCAGCTCGGCGGAGTCCTCGTCGGCGACCTCGAGATCGACGAGGCACTGCGGGATGATGCCGAGGGTGTGGCCGCCGGCCGCGCGGGCGCTCTCGGTGACGGCTCCCATCATGCCGACGCGGCCGCCGCCGGAGACCAGGGTGTGGCCCCGCTCGGCGAGGGTGCGGCCGGTCTCGGCGGCGAGGTCGAGCCAGCGCTGTTCGAGGGTGGTGGAGCTGGCGCAGAAGACGCAGATCGCGGCCACGTCAGTGCTGCCCGGACGGGTCGGCGTCGGTGATGATGCGGACGGCCTCGGCGACGTCGTCGGTGACCTGGATGAGTTCGAGATCCATGGCGCTGATCTTGCCTTCGTCGAGCATCCGGCGCTTCATCCAGTCGAGAAGGCCGCCCCAATATTCGGTGCCCATCAGGATTACCGGGAAGCGGGTGACCTTCTTCGTCTGGACCAGGGTGATCGCCTCGAACAGCTCGTCGAGGGTGCCGAACCCGCCGGGGAGGACGACGAACGCCTGCGCATACTTCACGAACATGGTCTTGCGGACGAAGAAGTAGCGGAAGTCGATGCCGATGTCGACCCAGTCGTTGAGGCCCTGCTCGAAGGGGAGCTCGATGCCGAGACCGACGGACATGCCGCCGGCGTCGGTGGCGCCCTTGTTGGCCGCCTCCATCACACCGGGGCCGCCGCCGGTGATCACCGCGTACCCGGCCTCGGCGAGCGCGGCACCCAGGTTCTCGGCGAGCTCGCACTCGAAGCTGTCGGGGGCGCTGCGGGCCGAGCCGAAGACGCTGACCGCCCGCGGCAGGTCGGCGAGCGTGTCGAAGCCCTCGACGAACTCGGAGAGGATCCGCAGCGCCCGCCAGGCGTCCTTGGTCTTCCACTCCTCGCGGTTACGGGAATCGAGCAGTTTCTGATCGGCCGTGCTCGGCGGGATGGCGTCACGGCGCAACGTGACGGCTCCTCGATGACGCTCCGGCCCCGACTGTCGCCCGTTGGTGCTCTCCGTCATGCCACAAAGGTAGTGCGGACGGTCAGGACCCGGTGAATAACCGGCTCCGTTTTGGCAAGAGGATTGCGACCCGCAGACCTTTTTGCCAGATTGGGACAACCGACAGTAGCCCTGACGCGTCTGTACAGTTACCGACCTGGCATCACCGGGCTCCCGCGAAGGAGCGACCACCGTGACGAATCGACACGAGCGCCTCAGGATGCAGCGCCGGATCCGCCTGGTGCTGGAGGAACGACGGGCCGCTTTCGCGGCACGTGACGCGGATCCCGCCGTGGATCCCGAGGCGACGATGGAGATCCCGCCACCGCAGCGTGCGGTCGGCCGGGTCACCGTGCAGTACTAGTCAGGGCGCCAGCCAGCGATAGAGGGTGGCAGCCCCGTCGCGGATCTTGCCGATCTCGACGTGCTCGTCCGGCGCGTGCGCGAGAGACGGGTCGCCGGGTCCGTAATTGAGTGCCGGGATGCCCAGCGCCGCGAACCGGGCCACGTCGGTCCAGCCCAGCTTGCCGGCCGGCTCGATGCCGACGGCCGCGAGGAACTCCCGGGCCGGTGCCGCGTCGAGGCCGGGCAGCGCGCCCGGCGCCGAGTCGGTGACCTCGACGTCGAAACCCTGGAAGACCTCCCGCAGGTGCTCGGCCGCCTGCTTCTCCGAACGGTCCGGAGCGAACCGCAGGTTGACGTCGACGACGCACTCGTCGGGCACCACGTTCCCGGCGACGCCGCCGGCGATCCCGACGGCACTCAGGCCTTCCCGGTACGTGCAACCGTCGATCGTGACGGTGCGGGGGTGGTACGCCTCGAGCCGCCGCAACACCTCACCGGCGGCGTGGATGGCGTTGACCCCGCGCCACGACCGGGCCGAGTGCGCCCGCCGCCCCCGGGTCCGCACCCGTGCCTGCATGGTGCCCTGGCAACCGGCCTCGACCGCGCCGAACGTGGGTTCGAGCAGTACCGCGAAGTCGGCCCGCAGCCACTTGGGGTGTTCCTTCGCGACCAGGTTGAGTCCGTTGAACTCGGACTCGATCTCCTCGGACTCGTAGAACAGGTAGGTCACGTCGTACTGCGGGTCGGGCAGTGTGACGGCCAGGTGCAGGGCGAGCGCGACGCCGCCCTTCATGTCCGAGGTGCCGCAGCCGTAGATCAGGTCGTCGACGACGGTGGACGGCAGGTTCCCGTTGACCGGGACGGTGTCGAGGTGACCGGCGAGGATCACCCGCTGGTCGCGGCCCAGCTTGGTCCGGGCCATCACCGTGTTGCCGAGGCGGCGCACGCTCAGGTGGCCGGCCTCCTGGAGGACCTCCTCGACGCAGTCGGCGATCGCCTTCTCGTCGCGGGAGACGGACTCGACGTCGACCAGGGCGCGGGTCAGCACCACCGGGTCGACCAGCACGTCCGGGGTAAGCGGGTTGGCCATGTGCGCACCATACCGGGGCGCGACGAGCCCGATGATCACTCGTTCAGGGTCCGGTAGGGTTCGGGTCGTGGAAACCGCGATCTCGACTTCGCCCGCCTGGGGCATCGGCCTCGCCACCGTGACCGCCGAGGGGCAGGTTCTCGACACCTGGTTCCCGGCGGGATATCTGGGCCTGGGCGAGGAGCCCGCCGACACGCCGGTGCTCCCGGCCGGGCAGACCGGCCCGAAACTGCTTCCCGGCCTGAGCACCGTCGAGGTGCGGGTGCTGGTCAAGTCGCTGGCCGACCCGATCGCCGACGCGTCGGACGCCTACCTGCGGCTGCACCTGCTGTCGCACCGGCTGGTCCGGCCCAACGAGCTCAACCTGGACGGCATCTTCGGCAAGCTGGCCAACGTGGCGTGGACCTCGGCCGGCCCGTGTCCGGCGGAGCGGGTCGACGAGCTGCGGTTCCTGGAGCGTGCGGCGGGTCGGCAGCTGGCCGTCTACGGGGTGGACAAGTTCCCCCGCATGATCGATTACGTGGTGCCGTCGGGCGTGCGGATCGCCGACGCCGACCGTGTCCGCCTCGGCGCCCACCTGGCCTCCGGCACCACCGTGATGCACGAGGGATTCGTCAACTTCAACGCCGGCACGCTCGGCACCTCGATGGTCGAGGGCCGGATCGTGCAGGGTGTGGTGGTCGGTGACGGCTCCGACATCGGCGGCGGCTCGTCGATCATGGGCACGCTGTCCGGCGGCGGTAAGGAGAAGGTGCGGATCGGCGAGCGCAGCCTGCTGGGCGCGAACGCGGGTGTCGGCATCTCGCTCGGTGACGACTGCGTGATCGAGGCCGGCACCTACATCACCGCGGCTTCGAAGATCACGCTGCCCGACGGCCGTGTGGTCAAGGCCATCGAGCTGTCCGGTGTGAACAATCTCCTGTTCTGGCGCAACTCGGTCTCCGGCGCCCTGGAGGCCCGGTCGCGCAAGGGCACCGGCATCGAGCTGAACAGCGCGCTGCACGCCAACGACTGATCTGCTCCTATCGCAGGACCTGGGCGGCCGCCGTGCGAACGGCGGCCGTCAGCGCGTCCAGGGCCGGTGACGAGAGCCGCCAGCACTGCCAGTAGAGCGGGACGTCCAGGTGGTGACCGGGGCGGATCTCAACGAGACGGCCGGCCTCCAGGTGCGGGCGGGCCTCGTGCTCGACGAGCATGCCCCAGCCGAGACCCAGGAGCAGGGCCCGGTTGAACGCCGCGGTGGCCGGCAGGTAGTGGATCGGCGGGTCCTGCGTCAGGCCTAGGAACCGGTGCTGGAGCCGGTCCTTCCGGTTGTAGAGAAGCGTGGGCGCGGACTCGTCGAGACCGGGTGCGGCCACCCCGAGGTAGCGCATGACGCCCAGTTCCTCCACCCGGCAGCCCTGCACCGGCACGTGCTCGGAGGTGACCGCCGCCATCACGGTCCCCGACCGCAGCAGCTCGGTGGTGTGTTCCTGGTCGTCGGTGTGGATCTCGAAGAGCACTCCGGGCACGCTCGTGAGCACCGGCAGGAACCAGCTGTCCAGGGAGTCGGCGTTGACCACCACCGAGAGGCGGACGCTGTCGGCACCCAGGAACTCCCGTTCCAGCAGCGCCACCTGATTGGCGAAGCGGAGCAGGCCCTGGCCGGCCGTGGTGGCCGTGCACGGTTTCGCCCTCCGGACGAGCACCTGGCCGACGGACTGTTCGAGCGCCTTGATGCGCTGACTGACCGCCGACGGTGTGACGTGCAACGCACGGGCCGCGGCCTCGAAGCTGCCCTGTTCGACGACGGCCTGGAAGGTCGCCAACTGCACCTGGTCCACGTTAGGAAAACTAATCCATCGTCAGAATGATTAGCTGGAGCCACATCGAAGCCGGCCGTAGCGTCGGGGCATGCTCTCCTCCGCTATCGCCGGATTTGTCGCTTCCGCTGTACTGATCATCGCCATCGGGGCCCAGAACGCGTTCGTCCTCCGCCAAGGGCTGCGCCGGGAACACGTACTCCCGGTGGTGTTGACCTGCGCTTTCTCCGACCTGGCGCTGATCTCGGCCGGCATCGCCGGGCTGGGCGCGGTCCTGACCGCGCAACCCACGCTGATCACCGCGATCCGGTGGGCCGGCGCCGCGTTCCTGATCGGCTACGCGTTCCTCGCCGCCCGCCGCGCGCTGCGCCCCCAGGCCGCCCTCGACCCGGCGGCGCAAGCACCGGCGACGCTGCGGGCCACCCTGCTCACCTGCCTCGCCCTGACCTACCTCAACCCGCACGTCTACCTGGACACCGTGCTGCTGCTCGGCTCGGTCGCCCAGCAGCACGCCAGCCGCTGGGCGTTCGGCCTGGGCGCGGCGGCCGCCAGCCTCACCTGGTTCGTCTCGCTCGGCCTCGGCGCGCGGCGACTCGCTCCGCTGCTCGCCCGGCCGTCCGCGTGGCGGGTGCTCGACGGATCGATAGCGCTGGTCATGGCCGTTCTCGGAGTCATGCTGATAGTGCAGGCTTGACGTCTTGCGGTCTTGCCGGCGGTGCCGGCTTGACCCTCGACGAGGTCGAGACACCAGGGTCTACCGACGTGGAGAGCTACATGCGAGGCATCGGCGAGGCGGCCCGGGCCAGCGGGTTGAGCATCAGCGCGTTGCGGTTCTACGACAGCGCGGGCGTGCTGGTTCCGGCCGCCGTCGACCCGGCCACCGGCTACCGCCGCTACACGCCGGAGCAGATCAAGGCGGCCCGGCTCATCGCCGGACTGCGGCGGGTGGGCATGCCGGTCGCCGAGATCGCGGCGGCGGTGCGAGACCTAGATCAAAACCCTTCAGCGGTACGGGTGAAGCTGGACGACCACCTGGCCAGGCTGGAGTCCGGTCTCGCCGATGCCAAGCGTGAGCTCCTCCGTCTGCACACCCTGATCGACCTGGAGGAGAACCTGATGACCCGGATCACCCTGCCCGCCGCCGACCTGTCCGCGGCCCTCGGCGCCGTGGTGAT
>NZ_JBHSBL010000017.1:557069-795949 GCF_042650585.1 Actinoplanes subglobosus | reverse complement strand
CGCCCCCCCGACCCGATCCCCGCCGGCGTGCTGTTCGAGACCGGTGAGGAGACGGTCACGCTGGTCGCCACCGACCGATACCGGCTGGCCGCCGCCACCGCCCCGGCCGTCGTCGAGGGTTCACCGGCCCGGCTGTTCCTGCCCTACGCGCTCGTCGAGGAGCTGCACGGCATCCGCGCCGGCTCGATCACCGTCGACCTGACCGACGGCCTGGTGACCGCCCGCGCCGGCGACCGGACCGTCGAGGGCAAGCCGATCGACATGGACTTCCCCGACTACCGCCGCCTGCTCCCACCGGCCGTCCCCACGGTCACCGTCGACGTCGCCGAACTGCGTGAGCTGCTGGCCGTCGCCCCGGTGATCGACCGCGAGCACGAGGGCCACCCCTACCCGGTGTCGGTCCTCGGCGTCGACGAGGCGGGCCGGGTGCGGTTCGCCGGAGCCGACGAGTGGGCGGCCGACACCGAGTCGCACGTGGCGGTCAACCGGGAGTTCCTGCTGGAGGCCCTCGACGCCGGTGCGGCCGGTCAGCTCCAGCTCGAACTCGACGGTCCGGTCCGCCCGCTGGTCTTCCGGCCGGTGGGCGCCGACTCCCGGTTCTCCCTCCTCATGCCGGTCCGCCATTGAGAGGTAGGTAACCGTTCAGCCACAGTCCGGCACCGGTCCTGGAAAGGCGGTGGGATCGAGTCGCTGCTGGACAGCATGCCCGGCTACTTTCGCAGGCGTGCGTACGAACCGGCAGGAGGAAGAGCTCAACGCCGCGGCTACCGGCGCCTCCATGACCGGGTGGGAGTTCGCCTGGCTGGACGGCCTGGCCGTGGCGTCCGAGCCGTCCTGGTCGTACCTCGACCTGGCCCGCCCCCTGGTGCGCCGCGCATGCAGCGTCCTCGACCTCGACACCGGCGGCGGCGAGCTGCTCGCCGAGCTTGCCCCGCTCCCCCCGCGCACCGTCGCGGTGGAGACCTGGGCCCGCAACACGCCCGCCGCCCGCGAACGGCTCGCGCCGTTCGGGGTGGCGGTGCAGACCGAGCTGCCGTCCGAGGAGAACGAGTTCGACCTCGTCCTCAGCCGGCACGGCCGTCTCCCCGCCGCCGACATCGCCCGCCTGCTCAAACCGGGCGGCGTGCTGCTCACCCAGCAGGTCGGCAGCGACGACCTGGCCGAGCTCAACACCGCCCTCGGCGCGCCGCCGCCACATCCGCGCCGGTGGGACGCCGAGGTGGCGGCCGGCGCGCTGCGCGCGGCCGGTCTGCGGGTCACCGACGTGCGCGAGGAGCATCCGCTGCTCGCGTTCCACGACATCGCCGCGGTGGTCCATCAACTGCGGTCGGTGCCATGGCAGATCAGAGACTTCACCCCCCTGCGGTACGAGAGGGAGCTGGCCCGTCTGTCGGCGACCATCCGGGCGCGCGGCGGGTTCACGGTGCGGTCCCACCGGTTCCTCGTCCGTGCCGAGCGGCCGACAGAGGCATAAGCGTCAAGCCTCTTTCAGGGGAACGGCACTGACAGCCCGGTAACCCGTTAGGGTCGGCCTCCCGGAAATTGTTCCGAGAACCGTTCCGATTTCGTGCCGAAACGGCGCTTTACTTCACGTTTCAAGCATCATTCTGGGGCTTTTCGGCAATCCGAGGGGCGCTCAGGGTTGCCCTCCTCCGACATCGGTGCACTGTGGGCATCGATGCAGGTGGGGCGCTTTTCATCGATCTCCGCCACGGTCCTGGGTGATCGGTGCGGCGGCCGCCGTCACGCGTACGGGTTAGCCGGGACGGGCCGGAACCGCCGCCGTCTCGCATGCAACAGGTGAACGGTAAGGACGATCGTCGGCTTGGGACGGGTCCGCCATCTTTGTCGCAGCGCCGGGTGGCCTTGTGGGCCCCGGTGACATCCGATTAACGACGTGCACCCCGCGTAAGTCGCTCGTGGCTTTGCGTAGGTGTCGCTCGCTTACCGCGTTCCAGGAGGAACATTCCCATGCGCAAGTTCACCAAGCGTTCTGCCGCCCTCGTCACCGCTGGCGTCATCGTCGCCACCGGTGGCGCGGCTTGGGCCGTCTGGGGCGTCACCGGAACCGGCTCCGTCGCGGCGTCCGGCGCCACCATCTCGCCGCTCGTTGTCGGGCAGACGATCACCTTGACGCCTACCGCTTTCTTCCCCGGGAGTAAGCACAACATCGCTTTCACCGTCTCGAACCCCAACCCGTTCCCGGTCGATATCTCCGGAATCTCCCTCACGATCACGAGCAACGACACGAATGCGTGCGCGTCCAACAACGTCGTGCAGGTTCCGGGTGCCGAGCCCAGCGCTACAAGCGACATCTCGCTCGACGCCAACAGTGGCACCCACACGATCACCTACGTGCAGGCGGTCCGGATGATCGCTAACGCGGCTCCCGGGTGTGCGGGCAACGGTTTCCAGATTGGCGTCCAGGTCGCGGCCAACAGCGCCGCCGTTGACGACTGATCCCTGACCACAGGGCCGGGGGCACTCACGCGATGCCCCCGGCCATCCGTACCTCCAGCCCAGAGACAGGAATGGCTACGTGCTCAGATCATCGCGCCGCGCACGGTCCCTGGTGGCAGCCACGGTTATCGCCGTCCTGACTGTCACTGGGGGCGCGGCTTGGGCATTCTGGCGGGTAACGGGATCGCGAACCACCGCAGCAACTGCTCGGGACGTCGCGGCACTTCGGCTTGTAGGTCAAATCAGCCCCAACCAACCGCTCTACCCTGGCGCCAAGGCAGACCTCGTCGTGACGGTACACAACGACAATCCCTTCCCGGTGAGGATAACCGTGTTCCGGGCTGGGCCTGATCCCGTCACGGTTGATCAAACACACAGGAACGCCGGGTGCGTCACTACTGGTGTCTCCCTGGTCGACCCGGTCTTCACAGTGACCTGGACGATCGCGGCCAACGCCAAGAAGGACTTCTTCATCTCCAAGGCACTCAAGATGACCAACGACTCGGACTCCGCGTGCCAAGGGGCTTCCTTCACGATCCCACTCGCGGCAACCGGGCGAAGCAATGCGACCTAGTCCTTTACGAAAGCGATGGCTTCGTCGTAGTGCAGCAAGCGGACTGACAGTGGCCTGCGTCTGGGCCGCGGCCGGCACGGGTCAAGGTTCTGCGGAACTTGTCAGTCGCAGCACCCACTCGTTCACTCTCACCGGAACCGCCATGAAGAGGTTCTATCCAGGAGCCGTCCGTCGCACCGCGGTGACCGTGACGAACCCGTTTCCGTATCCGATTCAAGTCCAAGATATTGAAGCGCGCGTGGTCTCAACGTCGAAGCGCGAGTGTCGACCGATCTCGACCAATCTCAAGATCGGATCCTATCTTGGTCACCTCCCGTTGAGAGTGCCTGCCCATGGGCGGACATCCAATGGCGAGTTTGAGGTCAGGATGCCGAACACAGTTGCCACTGCATGCCAACAGGCGACCTTTCGCGTGGAGTTCACGGCCAAGGCACGAAGGACGGAACGGTGAGGCGAAGCACTGCGGCGATGATCGTCGTATCCAGCGCGATGGGGGCCATGGCACTGGGTAGCGGGCTCACCGCTTGGGCCAATTGGTCAGTCAATACCACGTCAGGTGAAGCCGTTGCCGCCGCATTCGTTCTACCGATGGTGGGGAAGCCGGAGGCGGGGGTTGTCGGTGGAGTGCCGCGGGTCAGCTGGGTTGGTGTGAGGTTTCCGTCGGGGGCGGCGGTTGGTGGGTATGCGGTGGTTCGGCATTCGGGGAACGTTCAGGGTGAGGTCTGCCGGGTCGGGGCCGCGACGCTGACCTGCGCCGATGGGGCGGCTGAGGCGGGGAGTTCGGTGACCTACACGGTGCGGGCCGTGGCTGGGGACCGGTGGGCTGGTGTGGCGAGTCCGGCGAGTGAGTCTCTCGTCGTTCCGGGTGGGGCGGTGGCGGGGCGGTCCGCGGCCGGTGAGGGGGAGGGTGCGAAGGAAGGGTTCGGGGACGCGGGGAAGAAGGACGGGTCGGGCGGCGACGGTGACGGGGTGGGCGGCGCGGTGCAGCCGACGACGAGCCCCGGGCCGGGTCCCACGTCGTCCGCACCTTCTGCACCGGTCGAGTCGGTGCCGACCCGTACACCGGTGAAGTCTTTGCCGGCCAGTCTTTCGCCGTCGTCGTCGCCGTCGGTGACGGCGGGCGGGGAGAGCGAGGCTCCGGGGAAGGGCTAGCGGAGTCGCGATTTCGGGCGGAATGTGCGACGTCGGACGTACCGAGTCGGGGCTGGGACAACCGGTGAGAGGCAGGAATCGATCGTCGGGCCGAGGCTGGCCGGACGGTCGATTTCGTCACCCCGCAGGGGTAAGCCGTATCGGCAGACCTGTCCGATTTATGCGCTGGAAGGGCGGACGGAAAACCGATCACATCGGACATCCGTGTCGGGGAACGTTATATGAGCGCCGAACCCGGCATCTTTCCCACCGGCCCTCGAGGAGGAACGAGCCGCATGCCCGAACCAAGGGATCCCCGCGCGGCGGCTGCCACCGAGGTCGCTTCGTGAATCGGCGCGACACTCTTTTCGGCTTGTCCGAGAGCGACGGCCGGTCGCCCTCGCATCTCGAACTCGACCCCGGGGACTACGAGGAACCCACCTGGGAGGTACGGCACCCGGAGCGACGCCGGCGGTTCGACCGGCGGGCCCGGGTCATTCTCAGTGCCGCGGCCATCGCCGCGCTGCTCGCCAACGCGGGCGCGGCCTGGGCCTACTGGCGTTTCAACAGTCCGCCCACGGTGGAGGAGTGGGCCTCGGGCACCGCCGTGGAGGTGTCACTGACCGCCATCTCCGACCCGGGGCGGCCACTGCGCGCGGGCACTCCCGGAAATCTGACGGTGACCGTCACCAACCAGCACGGGGTGCCGGTGCACATCACCGAGATCGTGCCGGTCGAGGGCCGGGCGGTCGCCGACGAGGCCCACCGGGAGGCCGGCTGCGCCGAGGCCCGGGTCGAGTTCACCCAGCCGTCGTTCGCGGTGTCGTGGGAGGTGCCGCGGAACACGGTGGGCGCGTTCATCCTGGAAGGTGCCCTGTCGATCCGGCCGGGCGGTGTCCCGGCGTGCCAGGGGGCGACGTTCACCGTTCCGGTGCGGGCCCAGGCCGTACGCCCATGATCATGATCAGACGTTGATGCGGTGACGGGGGATCGGGCGCTCGATGCGTGCCGGGTCGACGACGACCGCGTCGTGGAGCACGTGCCGTGCCCGGTCGGTGGCGGCCCGGGCGAGGCGGCCGTCGTGGGAGGCCGCTTCGATGCCGTCGGCGATGACCTTGGCGGTGGCCTCGCCGTAGGTTCGGGCGTCGTGGATCTCACGTTCGTGCATGAGAGACGCCTCGTGCTCGCGGAGCCGGGCCGCCCGGGCCTCGGCACGTTCGTAGGCGTTGCCGCGGGAGACCAGCTTCAACCCGATGGCCGCACAGTCCAGGGCCACCAGCAGCAGCGCGATACCGAGGTAGAAGACGCCGACGCCCCAGAAGTCGGAACGGATCAGATGCCACATCGCCGCGGTACGGGCACCGAAACCGGAGTCACCGCGCACCACGTCGGCGTTGGCGGACCGTTCGTCGCTGATCCGTTCGGCCAGCCGGGACTGTTCGCCGGCCCGGGCGGCACGGGACTCCCGCTGGTCACGTTGCAGGGCGGCGGCCTGACGTTCCAGCCTGGCGGCCTGGTCGTCGAGGGCGCGAGAACGGCGTACGAGCTGGTAGCAGTAGCCGTCGCGCGGGCAGCCGGGACTGCGGGTGACGCCGCGGCCGGCCGAGTCGTCGAGCGCCTGCCGGTAGGTGCGGCGGGCATCCTCACGTTTCTGGGCGGCCCGGTCGACGAGACGGCGGACCGCGGTGTCGTCGGCGGCCGTCTCGTCGCGGAGTTCGCCGAGGCGGGCCGTGTAACCGGCGACGGCACCACCCGCGTCCAGGTCGCTGAGCTGTTCGCTGTGTACCTGCGCGAGGTGGGCCTCGATCTCGCCGCGGTACCGGGCCAGCATCAGCGGCTCGGTGATGACGATCGCGAAGAGCAGCGCGAGGCTGATCCGGCCCACGTACAGACCGAGGGTCGGCGGTCGCAGCAGGTGCCGCGGGTCCGACGACTCCAGTCGTTCGAAACTGATCGTCACCCGGCCCACGACCGCGCGGTCGTAGGCGACCACACCGATCGCCACGAGCGGCCCGACCAGCCACTGGTACCAGGGATGGCTGTAGCCGGAGCTGGCGTCGATGAACGCGGCACCGCCCACCGTCGCGTAGACGAAGTAGAGCAGTATGAAGACGCCGATGGATCGGTACAGCACCCGGTCCGAGTGTGTGGTGACACTTCGGGGATTCACGTTCGCCACCCGCAGCAACAGGTGCCCGAGGCCCTTGCGCATGCTGCCGAGTCTTGCCGACTCCCCGGTCGTCCGGAGGCGTTTTCCGCCGATCAGGCTCGCAGGACCGTCGGCTCCGTGATGGTGACCCGCATCAGCACCCGGGCCTCGACGACCTGCTGCCGCGGGTCCAGGTCGAAGGCCGGGCCGTCCTCGGCGTCCTCCGCCGCGCCACCGGCGGCCCGCATCATCATCGGATGCGCCCCGGCCGCCTCAGCGTCCGAGATCTCGACGATGCGGTCCAGCTCGGAACCGACTGCCGCCGCATACTCCCGGGCACGGTCGAGGGCGTCGGTGACGGCGTCACGGCGCACATCGGCTCCGGCACGGCTGCCCGGGCGGAGCCGCCACCAGGGGCCGGACACCGAGATGGACTCGCTGGAGGCGAGCTGGGCCAGCAGCTCACCGAGCGGGTCGAAGTCGACGACGGTGACCGTGGTGGTCAGCGAGCCGGAGTGGAAGGCGCTGCGCTCGCCACGCCGCCGGTACTCCTGGTAGACGTGCAGGCCCGCGGTCTCGCGGCGCTCGATCGCCGTACCGTATCGATCGAGGATCTTGCCGACCTCGGCCGAACGCTCGGTGAGGCGCGTCACGACGGACGGCTTGTCGCGGTCCCGCGCGGACACCGTCACCGAGAAGACCGCCTGCTCCGGGGGCACCTCACGGCGTGCCTCACCGTGGACCGTCACGATCGTCATGTCCACGGCGGGCACTCCCTCGAAAGTCAGAACGGCTCGCTCAGGCGGTCGGCCGCGGCCGCCACTCGCTCGTCGGTCGCGGTCATGGCGATGCGCACGTGTCTCGCCGCGGCCGGGCCGTAGAAGGCGCCCGGAGCGGCCAGGATGCCCCGGCGGGCGAGCCGGTCGACGGTCGCCCAGCAGTCCTCGTCGCGGGTCGCCCACAGGTAGAGACCGGCCTCCGAGTGGCTGATCTCGAAACCCGCCTTGACCAGCGCGGACCGCAGGATCTCGCGACGGGCCGCATAACGCTCGCGCTGCTCCGCGACATGCGTCTCGTCGGTCAGCGCGGCCACCATGGCGGCCTGCACCGGCGCCGGGACGATCATGCCGGCGTGCTTGCGGACCGCCAGCAGCTCGGCGACCAGTGCGGGGTCACCACCGAGGAAACCGGCCCGGTAACCGGCCAGGTTGGACCGTTTGGAGAGCGAGTGCACGGCCACGACACCGGTGTAGTCGCCGCCGGTCACCCGGTCGTCGAGCACCGAGACCGGGGTCGTCTCCCAGCCGAGCGACAGGTAACACTCGTCGCTGACCACGGTGACGCCGCGCTCACGCGCCCAGTCGACGACCTTGCGCAGGTGCTCCACGGGGAGCACCCGGCCGGTCGGATTGGACGGTGAGTTGATCCAGATCAGCTTGACCCGGGGGTCGGGGCCGATCGCGGTCAGCGAGTCGGACCGGATCACCTCGGCGCCGGTCAGCCGGACGCCCACCTCATAGGTCGGATAGCAGACCGACGGGATGACGACCACATCGCCCGGACCGATGCCGAGCAGCGTCGGCAGCCAGGCGACCAGCTCCTTGGAGCCGATCGTGGGCAGCACACCGAGCTCGCCGCTCGCCCGGCACTCCCGGGCGAGCCAGCCGCCGATCGCGGCACGCAGCTGCGGCGTGCCGGCGGTCAGCGGGTAACCGGGCGCGTCGGAGGCGTCCGCGAGGGCCTGCCGGATCGACGCCGGAACCGGGTCGACCGGCGTGCCGATCGACAGGTCCACGATGCCGCCCGGGTGTGCCGCGGCGAGCGTCTTGGCCGGCTCCAGCAGGTCCCAGGGGAAATCCGGCAGGGCCGACGACAGAGCGCTCAGTGTGCGTCCCCACGGGGAGGCTGCGCGATCACGAACGGCGTGTCCTTGTCGATCTTGCCGACCTTGGAGGCGCCACCGGGCGAACCGAGGTCCTCGAAGAACTCGTAGTTCGCGTTGGTGTAGTCCTTCCACTGCTCCGGCACGTCGTCCTCGTAGAAGATCGCCTCCACCGGGCAGACCGGCTCGCAGGCTCCGCAGTCGACGCACTCATCGGGGTGGATGTAGAGCATCCGGTTGCCCTCATAGATGCAGTCGACCGGGCACTCCTCGATGCATGCCTTGTCGAGCACATCGACGCAGGGCTCAGCGATGATGTAGGTCACGGATCTTTCCCTTCGAAGCCACGCCGCGGGAACCGCCGACGACAAATTGCAGAGCCTAGTATTCCCGCCGAGGGAGGTAATGCGTGCTCCGACAGCAGGATGTGGGACACCGGGTGGTGGTACGGCGAATTGTAGGCGTATCCGGGGACCGGACGCTCTTCACGGATGCGCTGGGTGAGCTCGTCGACCTCACCGAGACCGATCTCACACTAGCCACCGACAAAGGCACGGTGCGGGTGCCCCTGCGAGAGGTGCACCGGGCCAAGCGGGTGCCACCGGCACGACGGCCCCACGCCGCCGCCGTGATCGCCCTCGAACTCGCCGCCGACGAGGCGTGGCCCGCCCCGGTCCGCGGCCGGCTCGGCGGCTGGCTGCTGCGGGCCGCCGACAACTGGACCGGCCGGGCCAACTCGGCACTCGCCGTCGGCGACCCCGACCGGCCGCTGGAGGCGGCCATCGACGCCGTCGTCAAGTGGTACGGCGAACGCGGCCAGCGACCCCTGATCAACGCCCCGATGCCGCTCGCCGCGCCGGTCAACGCGACCCTCGACGACCGTGGCTGGACGAGCCGCCCGCTGACCCTGGTGCAGACCGCCCCACTGGCCCCGATGCTGGCCGCTGCGGGTCGCGCCGACCTGCCCCCCGTCGACCTGGCCGACGCGGCCGGCGACGACTGGTATGCGATGGTCGCCGACCACAAGGGCAGCCTGCCCGCGGCCGCGCTGACCATCCTGAACGGCGTACCGGAACGGGTCTTCGCCCACGTCCGCGACAGCGACGGCGAGTTGCTCGCGGTCGCCCGCGGCGCGGTCACCGGACCGGACCGCCTGCTCGGCGTGTCGCTCGTGCAGACCGCCCACGCCGCACGTCGGCGCGGGCTGGGCGGGCACGTGGTGCGGGCGCTGGCCCACTGGGCGTCCCAGCGGGGCGCCAACCGGGCCTATCTGCAGGTCGAGGAGCGCAACACGGCGGCGGTCGCCCTTTACGGGCGGCTCGGTTTCGCCACCCACCACACCTATCTGACCAGGGAAGCACCGCTCTAGATCGCCTCCGGTGACGGGGCCCGTCGTCTGTGCGGTGGAGCCGGCCCGCCGAACCTCGACCGGCTGCGGTCAGCGGCCGACGACCCGGCGGGGACGGCTCTTGCGGGCCTCGGTGTACGCCTTCAGCGCCCGCGACCGATAGTCACGGCCGAGCATGACGGCAATCCAGTAGCCGATGACCGTGCCGGCGATCGCGCAGGCGCCGTAGAGCCAGATCTGCGAGAAGAAGTCACCCGCGCCGTTGGCGAACGGGCCGTGGCCGCTGATGAACGGTCCGACCAGGACCGTCAGGGCCATGCCGCCGAGCGCGCCGAACCCGACGTCGGGCAGCCAGTCGCTCGGCGCCTGCCGCTGCGAGCGGACGAACGTCAGCACGGCCAGGATCAGCGCGATCACCACGAACATGGCGATCGAGGCGAGCCCCTGACCGCTCTCGTCCCCCGAGGAGAACCGGATGACCAGCCTGGCGATCACGTTGACCGCGAACAGGGCGACGGCCAGCGCCGTGATCCGGAACCAGCGCTGCTGCCTCATCTCGTCCTCCAGAATGAGCACCGTGAATTCTCGTGGCGGGATCGTAGCGCTCATCCTGGCCGACGGTGCGCCAGGATTCCTAGACACTGCCTGAGAGTTCGCTGTCCTTGCTCAACGGGGCGCTGTCGCGGCTCAGGGGCGCCAGGATCAGGCGATACACATACACCGCGAAGGTCAGGCTGCCGGCCAGGATCATCACCAGGGCCACCCAGTTGGTCCCGCCGACCAGGTAGTCGCCCTCGGTGGTGCGGGTGCCGGCCGCGGTCAGCATCAGCAGCGTCCACAGCGCCCACGGTGGGCCGGCCGCCCAGCGGCGGCCGGTCGTGGTCACGGCGAACCAGGCGATCGCGAGGTTGGCCCCGATCGCCAGCGGGACGACGATCGGCAGTGGGGCCCCGCTGCCGGTGTAGGGCGAGTCGCCGTCGAGCATCGCCGCGAAAGCCCCGAACCGCAGCGCGCTCAGCTCCAGCTCCAGAAACGCGGTGACGACGGTGGCGAGGAGCGCGACGGTGAGGCCGGCCGCCCGGAGGACGCCGTCGGCCCGCATCAGCGGCGCCGGCTGCTCCTCCGCGACGGCGGCCGGTATCTCGCCGGTCATGCCAGCCCGCTGAACAGGTCGCTCTCCCAGCCGTGCGGACCCGAGCCGGGACCGCGCGTGCCCTTGACGAGCGTGTAGTACTCCACGCCCATGAACTCGCCGCCGAAGTCGCCGGCGATCCCGTAGAGCCAGGAGTTGTCCGGGATCTGGGTGGCGTGGGCGCGCATCGCCGCCGTCTTCTTCGCGTAGTGGTCGGTGCCGTCGACGCGGGCCGCGATCTCCTCGTCGGGTGTGCCGAACGGCAGGTCGTCGACCTTCTCCACGTCGGCGAACGGGTTGCTCTCCGACTCGCGGAACGCCTCCATGCCGTCCAGCAGCACGCTCAGCGGCATGGCCGTCCAGTAGATCTTGGACGGGCCGTCCTCGCCGGCCAGCTCGGCGGCACGCATCGCGACCCGGTGGGCCTGGATGTGGTCGGGGTGGCCGTAGAACCCGTTCTCGTCGTAGGTGATCATGACCTGCGGGCGGATCTCGCGGATGATCTCGACCAGGTGGGCGGCCGCCTCGTCCAGGTCGGCCTGCCAGAACGCTCGGGGGTGCTCGTTGGTGGGCAGGCCCATCATGCCGGAGTCACGGTAACGACCAGGGCCGCCGAGTATGCGCCGGTCGGTGACGCCGAGCGCGGAGCAGGCGCGCTCCCACTCGACCAGGCGGTAACCGCCCAGCTGGTCGGCCTCGGCGGCGGCGAGGCCGGCCAGCTCCGGGACGTGGATCTCACCCTCCTCACCGAGGGTGCAGGTCACGAGGGTCACGTGGGCGCCGGCCGAGACGTAGTGGGCCATCGTCGCCCCGGTGCCGATCACCTCGTCGTCGGGGTGGGCGTGGACCAGCAGCAGGCGGCGGGCGGGCAACTCTTCAGTCACGGCGGATACTGTACGCGCGACCACCGACAGGTTCGGCTCACCAACCCGCGGTTCGCCGGGAGCGAGACGGGCCCGCGGTTCGCCGGCAGCGAGACGGGCCCGCGGTTTGCCCGGCGCGAGCCGGGCCCGATCGGCGATGCTGGAGTGGTGGAGTACCCGTACGCCGTGACCGTCGGGGCCGATGGCGCCCGAGTCGTGTTCCTCCGTTCGTCCGGCCTCTGGCTGCTCGATCTGCCCACCGGGGAGGAACGCCGGATCACCGGGCCGGTCGATTCCTGCGCGACCGACCGGGACGCGACGGTCGCCGCGCTCATCCGCGACGGCGAGCTGCTGCGGGCCGACCTGATCACCGGCACGGTCACCGCACTGCCGTCGGACGGGCCGGTCCACGACGCCCGGCCGGACCCGCAAGGCCGCCGCATCGGCTACGTCATCGACCCCGGTGGAGCGGCGTCGCTGCACGTCACCGGGCCGGACGGGGACCGGCTGATGGCCGGCGAGCCGGGCAACGCGTGGCGCGAACACGGCGGGACGATCTCGTGGGGGATGCCCGGGACGTGGGCGGGCGAGTTCGGGCGTACCCGGGGATGGTGGTGGTCGCCGGACGGATCGCAGATCCTGGCCGTGCGCAGCGCCCGGACGGTCAGCCTGCATCTTCTCGACCTGGACGACGGCTGGGTCGACGTGCACTGGGACCGGGAGACCTATCCCTACCTGGCGCAGGCCCGGTGGGCCGGCGGTGGCCCGCTGATCACCGTGCTGCGCCGGATGCAGCAGCACGGGCTGGTCCTGTCCATCGATCCGCGCACCGGCGAGACGCAGGTGCACGCCGAACTCGCCGACGCCCGCTGGGTCGAGCCGATCCCGGGCACGCCGCGGCACCTGCCGGACGGTCGCGTGCTGGTCGGCGGCGAACTGGCTCACGACGGCTTCGACGCACGCTGTCTCTTCGCCGACGGCAGCCTGCTCACACCGCCCGGCCTCTACGTCCGCCGGGTGGCCGGCACGCTGCCGCGACCCGGTGGGCCGGCCGGGACGCCCGACCTGATCGTCGAGGGCAGTCTCGGCGACCCGGCGGTGCGGGAGGTCTTCCGGGTCCGCACGTCGCTCGGCGGCGGCGGGCCCGAGGTGACCAGGGTGACGCTGCTCACCGGGACGGACCAGGTCACCGTCGGCGGCGACGTGCTGGTCGCCGGCAACCGGGTGTGGCACGGCGATCGGGTGATCTCGTTGCGGTCGGCGGTGCCGGATCCGTCCGGGTACCCCGAGCCGGTGCTGGAGCGCGTCACCGACCGGCGGCTCCCGGCCGCGGTCCTCTACCCCACCGGGCACGTCGGCGGGACCAGGCTTCCGGTGCTGGTCACCCTGGGCGACGGGCCGGGGCATCAGCAGGTCCTGGCGGACCCCTCGGCGTGGCGGGAGCGACAGCGGTTCGCCGACTCCGGCTTCGCGGTGGTCAGCATCGATTCGCGGGGTACGCCCGGAGTGGCCCCCAGTTTCGAGAAGGCGGTCCATCGGCGCCTTGCCGACGTGATGCTCGGCGACCAGGCCGACGCCCTGCACGCCCTGCACGGCAAACATCCGGACCTCGACCTCACCCGGGTCGCGGTGCACGGCCGCGGGCTGGGCGGCTGGCTGGCCGCACTCGGTGTGCTGCGCCGGCCGGAGATCTTCCACCGGGCGGTGGCGCACCGGCCGGTGATCGACTGGGCCGACCTGCCGGGGCCGGTGTCCGAGCGTTACCTGGGCGACCGTGGCGACGCCCCCGACGTCTACGCCCACCACTCCCTGCGCGAGGCCGGAACCTCCCCGGACGTGCTGCTCGTCGGCGTCGAACTGGACGGTTTCCCGTCGCGGACTGCCGTGACGTTCGAGGAGGAGCTAACCTTCCTCCGGGGAGGTAGTCACTAGGAGGGTTGTCATGGAGCATGTTGATGTGGGACAGTTTCCATCCGACAAGACGGGAGACGACGCCATGACGACTGCCCTCCTCCACCTCGAGGACCACTACTGGACCGAGTCGGAGTATCTGGCCATCGGCGAAACGCTCGAGCGCATCGAACTTTTCGACGGGAGCCTGGTAGTGATCCCCACTCCGACCGGAGGCCATCAGCACATCGTCACCAAACTTGTAGTCGCCCTGTATCACGTAGCCCGCAACGCTGGACTCCACGTCTTTCCTGGCCTGGGTATTCGCCTCAGCCCCGGTCACATCCGCATTCCCGACTTCCTCATCACCACAGAGCTCAATCTCGGGGAGCGGGTGTTCGACGCCCCCGTGGTGAAGCTGATCTGCGAGGTCATCTCGCCGTCCAACGCGTCGGCGGACACGGTCCAGAAGATGCGCCACTACGCGAACGCTGGAATCCCGTGGTACCTGCTGATCGATCCCCGGATCGAGACCTTCCACCTCCTCCGCCTGGACGGCGATCGGTACACGGAGCATGCCAAGGCCGCTCCCGGCGAGCTGCTGGAGCTCACCGAGCCCGTGGTCGCGACCATCGATCCGGCGGATCTGCTGCCGCCTCGCTGAAACTGTCGCACCCGGCGCATAGGGTCGGGTCATGACCCACTTCGATGAGGCGGGGGCGGCGGTGCAGGCCGCACTCGACGCCGGCGCCCGTTATGCCGACGCCAGGGTGATGGTGCGGCGATCAGAGACCATGTCGGCCCGTGACGGTGACGTCGAGGATCTCGGCTTCGACGAGAGTGCCGGGCTGGGCGTGCGGGCCCTGGTCGGCTCCGGGTGGGGCTTCTACGCCGTTCCCGATCTGACCGAGCCGTCCGCGCGGGCGGCCGGGAGGCGCGCCGCGCAGATCGCCGCCGCGAGCGCCGCGGTCCCGGGCCCTCCGGCCGACCTGGTCCCGGCCCGCCCGGTGGTGGCGAGCTGGGCCTCCGACTGCGTGATCGATCCGCTCGGGGTGCCACTCTCGGCAAAGGGCGACCTGCTGGTCCGGGCGACCGAGGCGGCCAAGTCCGCGGGTGCCGACGTGGCCGAGGCCAACTACGCGATCTGGGATACCAGGAAGTGGTTCGTCTCCAGTGAGGGCCACCGCATCGACCAGCACATCCGGGAGTGCGGCGCCGGCGTGACAGCGATCGCGATCGGTGACGGTGAGGTGCAGCGCCGGTCGTGGCCGTCCCATCGTGGCCAGTTCGGCACCAGCGGCTGGGAGCTGGTCGACGAGATCGACCTGGTGGGCAACGCGCCGCGGATGGCGGAGGAGGCGCGGGCGCTGCTGACGGCGCCGCTGTGCCCGTCCGGCGATACGACGCTGATCCTCGGCGGCGAGCAGCTGGCGCTGCAGATCCACGAGTCGGTGGGGCACGCCATCGAGCTCGACCGGATCCTCGGCTGGGAGGCCGCGTTCGCCGGCACGAGCTGGCTGGATCTGAGCCGGCTGGGTTCGCTGCGCTACGGCTCCGAGTTGATGAACATCACGATCGACCCGACGTTCCCGGGCGCGCTGGGCAGTTTCGGCTTCGACGACGAGGGCACCCCGGCGGCGAAACGGCATGCGGTCCGCGACGGCCTGTGGGTGGGTGTGCTGGCCGGGCGTGACTCGGCGGCGATCGCCGGGCTCGATTACGCGGGCAGTGTCCGGTCGGACGGCTGGTCCCGGCTGCCGATGGTGCGGATGACCAATGTCGGGCTGGAGCCGGGCCCGCACACCCTCGACGAGATCATCGCGGCCACCGACGACGGCGTGTTCATGGATGTCAACCGGTCCTGGTCGATCGACGACCGCCGGCTCAACTTCCAGTTCGGGTGCGAGATCGGCTATGAGGTCAAGAACGGGAAGCGGGGCCGCATGCTGCGCAACCCGACCTACACCGGGATCGGCCCGAGGTTCTGGCAGTCGATGGACATGCTGTCGAGCGAGACGATCGCGTGGGGCACGCCCAACTGCGGCAAGGGCCAGCCCGGCCAGATCGGGCACACCGGGCATCCGGCGGCGCCGGCCCGATTCACCAACGTGCGGGTGGGGGTGCGGGGATGAGCGGCGAGGGTGGTCGGGCCGGGGCCGAGCTGGAGCTGGCGGCCCGGGTCATCGAGATTGTGCGGGAGCTGGGCGGCCGGTCGGCGGAGGCCGAGGTCAACGTCCGGCACGACGCCGAGGCGCTGACCCGTTTCGCGAATTCGACGATCCATCAAAATGTGGCGTCGGCGACGACCGGCGTCCGGTTGCGCCTGCACGCCGACGGGCGGACGGCCGGCGGCTCGACCACCGTGACCAGCGCCGACGGCCTGCGCGCGCTGGTCGAGCGGACACTCGCGGCGGTGCGGGTGTCGCCTGTCGACCGATCCTGGCCGGGCCTGGCCCCGCCGGCGGCGTTGCGGTTGTCGGCCGGCCATCCGGGGTCGGGTGAGCGGTCCGGGCTGGCGTTCGGGTTCGACGAGGCGACCGCGCGGGCCGACCCGGCCGAGCGCGCCGCGCGGGTCGGTGACTTCGTGCAGGCGGCCGGTGGGCTGGAGACGGCCGGCTACTGCCGCACGGTCTACGTGTCGGCCGCGTTCGCCAACAGCGCGGGCCAGGCGGTCGAGGGGCGGACGGCGGAGGCGGCGATGGACGGCATCGCCCGTTGCGAGGGGGCCGACGGGGTGGCCCGGCTGGCGGCCGCCCGGCTGGCCGATCTGGACGGCGCGGTGCTCGGGGCCCGGGCCGCGGCGAAGGCACGGGCCGCCCGTGGCCCGGTCGAGCTGCCACCGGGCCGTTACGAGGTGGTGCTGGAGCCCGACGCGGTCCGTGACCTGCTGGAGAATTTCGCGATCTTCGGCTTCGACGGCAAGGCCCACCACCATCAGCAGAGTTTCGCCGAGCTGGGCAAGGAGCAGTTCGACCCGTCGGTGACCATCGTGGACGAGCCGCTCGGCAGCCGCGAGGAGCCGGCCGCCGATCTGCCGTTCGACGACGAGGGCACTCCGCGCCGGCCGCTGGTGCTGGTCCGTGAGGGGGTGACCACCGCGGTGGCACACGACCGCACGTCGGCGGCGCTGGCGGGTGCCGTGTCGACCGGGCATGCCTCGCCGGCGTCCCGCTCATGGGGTCCGAAAGCCACGCATCTGCGGCTGGAGGCGGCGCCGGTGCCCGGAGCCACACCGGGGGCGGGCGGCACCGGCTCGATCGCCGACTCGGCCCGGCCGCTGGTCGCCGGGATGCGCCGGGGTCTGCTGATCACCGATTTGTGGTACACGAGGGTCCTCGACCCGAAGGCATTGGTCATCACCGGCCTGACCCGTAACGGGGTGTGGCTGGTGGAGGACGGTGAGGTCACGTCGGCGGTGAGCAACGTGCGGTTCACCCAGTCCTATCCGCGGGCGCTGGGCCAGGGGCGGGTGCTCGGGATCGGGGCCGAGACGGTGCTGTTGCCGGAGTCGTGGGGGCGTGCCCGTTATGCCGCTCCGGCCCTGCATCTGGCCGAGTGGAACGTCACCGGCAACGCCTCGGGATAGATCATCTACTTCATAGGCGATGATCTTTGCCCGGCGGGATGAGGTTTTTGTGACCCAGTCCGCAAAGAGTCAGACCTTCGGCGTAACGTGTGCCCCACATCACTGTCGCGGCGCGTCGGCGGAGTGGGGCTTCAGCCTGCCCTGACGTCGTCACGCCGCGACCCTGCACACGGCACTGTCAGGGAGATGGAATGACGACGACGGCAACGACGCCGGGCGGCGGCAAGGCGCGCGCGGCTATCGCGGCGCGGACCTTGCGCACCGACCGGTGGTGGCTCGCGCCGCTGGTGACCTTTATCGGCCTGGGCGCGTGGGTCACCTACGCCACCGTCCGGGTGTTCATGCACAAGTGGTTCTTCGTACCGGACTACCACTATCTGACGCCGTTCTATTCGCCCTGCATAACGGATGCATGCGGGGACGCGGCGATGTTCGGCACTCCACTACCGAGCTTCTTCCTCATCCCGGAGGCGGCGTTCACCCTGCCGTTCCTCCTGCTCTTCCGGTTGACGTGCTACTACTACCGGAAGGCGTATTACCGGGCGTTCTGGCTGTCGCCGCCGGCGTGTGCGGTGCCGGACGGGCACAAGAGCTACTCCGGTGAGACCCGGTTCCCGCTGATCTTCCAGAACGCGCACCGGTACGCGTTCTACGCCGCGGTGATCATCTCGGTGATCAACACGTGGGACGCGGTGCACGCACAGACGACCGGGCTCGGGCTCGGCAACGTGATCCTCTGGGTCAACGTGATCATGCTGTGGGCGTACACCCTGTCCTGCCATTCCTGTCGGCACATCGCGGGCGGCCGGCTGAAGCACTTCTCCAAGCACCCGGTGCGCTACCGCTTCTGGACCTTCGTGTCGAAGCTCAACACCCGCCACATGCAGCTGGCCTGGATCACGCTCGGCACGCTGGCGCTGACCGATTTCTACATCATGGGTCTCGCCGCCGAGTGGTTCACCGACCTGCGCATCATCAACTGAAAGGGCGGGCGATGAGCACGAAGATCGAACGACACCTGTACGACGTCGTCGTCATCGGGGCCGGTGGCGCCGGCCTGCGCGCGGCGATCGAGGCCCGGCTCGCCGGGAAACGCACCGCGATCATCTCCAAGTCGCTGTTCGGCAAGGCGCACACGGTCATGGCCGAGGGTGGCGCCGCGGCCGCGATGGGCAATGTGAACAGCAACGACAACTGGATGGTCCACTTCCGTGACACCATGCGCGGCGGCAAGTTCCTGAACAACTTCCGGATGGCGGAGCTGCACGCCAAGGAGGCGCCGGAGCGGATCTGGGAACTGGAGACGTACGGCGCTCTCTTCGACCGGACCAAGGACGGCAAGATCTCGCAGCGCAACTTCGGTGGCCACGAGTACCCGCGCCTGGCGCACGTCGGCGACCGTACCGGCCTGGAGCTGATCCGGACGCTGCAGCAGAAGATCGTGTCGCTGCAGCAGGAGGACTTCGCCGAGACCAGCAGCTACGACTCGCGGATCCGGGTGTTCCAGGAGACCACGATCACCGAGCTGCTGCTCGACGGCGACCGGGTGGCCGGCGCGTTCGGCTACTACCGGGAGACCGGCGAGTTCCTGCTCTTCGAGGCGCCGGCGGTGGTGCTGGCGACCGGCGGGGTGGGCCGCAGTTACAAGGTCACCTCCAACTCCTGGGAGTACACGGGCGACGGTCACGCGCTGGCGCTGCGCGCCGGGGCGACCCTGATCAACATGGAGTTCCTCCAGTTCCACCCGACGGGCATGGTCTGGCCGCCGAGTGTGAAGGGCATCCTGGTCACCGAGTCGGTCCGTGGCGACGGCGGCGTGCTGCGCAACTCCGACGGCAAGCGGTTCATGTTCGACTACGTCCCCGACGTCTTCCGCAAGATGTATGCGGAGACCGAGGAGGAGGGCGACCGCTGGTATGCCGACCCGGACAACAACCGCCGGCCGCCCGAGCTGTTACCCCGCGACGAGGTGGCCCGGGCCATCAACAGCGAGGTCAAGGCCGGTCGCGGCAGCCCGGCGGGCGGTGTCTACCTGGACGTCTCGACCCGTCTGCCGGCCGAGCAGATCATCCGGCGTCTGCCGTCGATGCACCACCAGTTCAAGGAGCTGGCCGACGTCGACATCACCAAGGAGCCGATGGAGGTCGGGCCGACCTGCCACTACGTGATGGGTGGCGTCGAGGTCGAGCCGGACACCGGCGCGGCCCTCGGCACGGTTCAGGGGCTGTTCGCGGCGGGCGAGGTGTCCGGCGGCATGCACGGCTCCAACCGGCTGGGTGGCAACTCTCTCTCCGACCTGCTGGTTTTCGGCAAGCGGGCCGGGGAGCACGCGTCGGCCTACGTGGACGCGCTGCCGGCCCGGCCGAAGGTGTCGAGGGTCGACGTCGCGGCCGCGGCCGAGGTGGCCCTCGCGCCTCTGGTTCGTGAGGGGGGCGAGAACCCGTACACCTTGCAGCAGGATCTGCAGGCGGTGATGGGTGACCTGGTCGGCATCATCCGGCGCGAGGGCGAACTCTCCGACGCGCTGAAGAAGCTGCACGAGCTGCGGGTCCGGGTGGCGAACGTGGGCGCGACCGGTGGCCGGCGCTACAACCCGGGCTGGCATCTGGCTCTCGACCTGCGCAACATGCTGGTCGTCTCGGAGTGCACGGCCAAGGCGGCGCTGGAGCGGGAGGAGTCGCGCGGCGGCCACACCCGCGAGGACTTCCCGAAGATGAGCCCCGAGTGGCGGCGCGTCAACCTGGTCTGCTCGCTGGAGGAGACCGGCGAGGTGCATCTGGAGCGCAAGCCGGTGCCCCGGATGCGGGACGAGTTGTTCGATCTCTTCGAGCGCAGTGAGCTGGCCAAGTATCTGACCGATGAGGAACTGACCGAGAGGGAGGCGGAGTGAAACGCCGATTCCGTGTCTGGCGCGGTGACGCGTCCGGCGGCGACCTGCGCGACTTCGACGTCGAGGTGAACGAGGGCGAGGTCGTCCTCGACATCATCCACCGGTTGCAGGCCACTGAGGCGCCCGATCTGGCCTGCCGGTGGAACTGCAAGGCCGGCAAGTGCGGCTCCTGCTCGATGGAGATCAACGGCAAGCCGCGGCTCGGATGCATGACCCGGATGTCGACGTTCGAGGAGAACGAGACCGTCACGATCACCCCGATCCGGACCTTCCCGGTGATCCGTGACCTGGTCACGGACGTCTCCTTCAACTACGAGAAGGCACGGGAGACGCCCGCGTTCGCCCCGCCGGCCGGCGTCGCCCCCGGCGAGTACCGGATGCAGCAGGTCGACGTGGAACGCAGCCAGGAGTTCCGGAAGTGCATCGAGTGCTTCCTCTGCCAGAACACCTGCCACGTGATCCGCGACCACGACGAGAACAAGCCCGCCTTCTCCGGCCCGCGTTTCTTCATCCGGGCCGCCGAGCTGGACATGCACCCGCTCGACTCGCTCGAGGACCGCAAGGAGTACGCGCAGTCCAGCCAGGGTCTCGGGTTCTGCAACATCACCAAGTGCTGCACCGAGGTCTGCCCCGAGCACATCAAGATCACTGACAACGCGATCATCCCGATGAAGGAACGCGTCGTCGACCGGCGTTACGACCCGCTGGTCTGGCTGGGTCGCAAGATCCTCCGCCGCGACCAGCTCGACCGCCCGGCCGCACCGTCCACGGTCAACCCGTCGCTGTCCAGTGCCCGCCTCCCGGAGGTCGCACCGGTCGGTCCCGACGGCCACATGGAGATCGCCGAACTCGCCGCGCCCCTGCAGGGCGGCCTCTCCCCCTTCGGCGAGGACATCGAATTCCCCCTCCCTCCGGAACAGGTCACCTACCACCACCCGGACCCCGAAAAATAGCGGGTGCCATACAGTGCGGGCGTGCCTCTTCTGACCACGCCCGCACTCCCCGCCGGAACGCTGTCGGCCAGGGAGCAGCCGGAGATCCAGACCGGCCGTCTCACCTTGCGGCCCTGGCAGGAGCCGGACGTCACGGTCGTGGTCGCCGCGTTCGCCGACCCCGCGATCCAGCGCTGGCACTGCCGGAGCCTGAACCCCGACGAGGCCCGCGAGTGGATCGCCCAGTGGGAACCCCGCTGGCGTTCCGAGTCCGACGCCGGCTGGGCGATCACCGAGAACGACCACGTCGTGGGCCAGATCGGGCTACGCCACATCGACTTCGCCGAGGGGCTGGCGAAGATCTCCTACTGGGTACTACCGGAGGCGCGCGGCCGGCGACTGGCACCACGGGCCCTGGCGGCGCTGACCGCGTGGAGCTTCGGTGAGCTCGGCCTGCACCGCCTGGAACTGAGCCACTCCACAGCGAACACCGCATCGTGCCGCGTCGCCGAACGATGCGGTTACCTGCCGGAGGGAACCAGGCGCAGCGAGGCCCGGCACGCCGACGGCTGGCACGACATGCACGCCCACGCCCGCCTGGCCACCGACCCCACACCCGCCTGAGGCCCGGCCTCACCTCGACCGCCGGCTCGTCCCGGCAGCCGGCCAGCCTCTCAGCCACCGGGTGTGGCAACGCCGCCTTCGCCCGCGGAGATGTCGCCGCCGCGGGACAGCCACAGTTCGAGCCCGTCGAGGATGCGGTCGAGGCCGAAGGTGAAACTCTGATCCCAGACCTGGTCCGGTTCCATCTCGACGACGCCGCTCTCCCCACGCCACCGGGCGTACTCCGGGAACTCCTCCGCCGCCTTCTCCATGAACGGCTCCAGGCTCCTACGCAGCTCGGCCGCGGACTGCCCGGACCGGTTGACCGCCGCACCGACCGCGGCCTCGGTGGTCGCCGCGCCGATCACGTGTGCCGTGATCAGTGAGTACACGTGGGACAGCGTCGGCCCGGTGAACCCGGCCGCGGAGAGCAGGCCGACGCTCCGGTTGCTCATCTTCATCACATTGGGCCCGATGGTGGGCCGCACGCCGAGCATCCCGATCACCCACGGATGCCGTAGCAGCATGGCCCGCATGCCACTGGCCATCACGGACACGCCGATCCGCCACGGCGCATCATCGGCCTCCGGTACGTAGACCTCCCCCATCACGTCGTCGACGGCGAGCTCGAGCAGGTCGTCCTTGGTGGCGACGTGCCAGTAGAGCGAGGTGGCACCGGAGCCGAGCCGGGCGCCGAGCCGTCGCATGCTCAGTCCGGCCGTGCCCTCGGCGTCGAGCAACTCGATCGCCGCACGGACGATCTGCTCGCGGCTGAGCGTCGGCTGACCGGTGCGGGCACGGGCGGGACGGGTCCACACCGAGTCGGTGAAGTCGGGCATGAGGTCATCCTAAGGGTTCTCGTACACTGTTCGAGTCCACTGGTACAGTGTTCGAGCTGTCCCGAACGCTGTACGAGAGAGGAGTTTCGATGGCCGATCGTCATCCACGTCGCTGGCTGATCCTGGGCGTTCTCTGCCTCAGCCTGCTCGTGGTCGTCGTCGACAACATGGTGCTCAACATCGCGATCCCGTCGCTGATCCGCGACCTGGGCGCGAGCACCGCCGACATTCAGTGGATCATCGACGCGTACATCCTGGTCTTCGCCGGCGTGCTGCTGACCGCCGGCAGCCTCTCCGACCGCCACGGCCGCCGCCTGGGCCTGGTCGTCGGCCTGGTCGTCTTCGGTGGCGCCTCGGCACTGGCCACCCTGTGCCAGACCCCCGGCCAGCTGATCGCGGTCCGTGGCCTGATGGGCCTCGGTGCCGCCTTCCTGATGCCGGGCACGCTCGCCATCCTCACCACGGTCTTCGGCGAGGACGAGCGCAAGAAGGCGATCGCCATCTGGAGTTCGGTGCTCATGCTCGGCGCGCTCGGCGGCCCGACGCTCGGCGGCCTGCTGCTGGAGCATTTCTGGTGGGGCTCGGTCTTCCTGCTCAACATCCCGATCGCGGTCCTGGGCATCGTGGCCGCGCTGGCGATCATCCCGGAGTCGAAGGGCCCGGCCACCCGCCCGGACACGGTCGGCGCTCTGCTCTCCACGATCGGCATGACCGCCCTGGTCTGGGGCGTGATCTCGGCGCCCGGGCACGGCTGGGAGTCGGCTCGCACGACCGGCGGTTTCGTCGTCGCGCTGATCGCCCTCGTCACTTTCGTGCTCTGGGAACGCCGCGTCGACGAGCCCATGCTGCCGTTGTCACTCTTCCGCGACCGCAATTTCCGGGGCGCCAGCCTCTCCCTGGTCCTGCTCTCGTTCTCGGCCGGCGGTGTCATGCTGGCTATCACGCAGTACCTCCAGTTCGTCCTCGGATACGAGCCGATCAGAGCGGGCGCCGCGTTCATCCCGATGATCGTGACGACGATGGCCTTCAACGGCGTCGGCGTGCTGGTCGACAAACGGTTCGGGGCGCGGGTGGCCCTGTCGGCCGGGTTGCTCCTGGTGGCGGGTGGTTTCGCGGTGCTGGCATCACTGGACCCGGCGGACGGCTACCTCAAGCTGGCGGCCGCCCTGGTGATCATCGGCATGGGCAGCGGCGTCGCGTCACCGGCCGCGGTGGGGACGTTGCTCGGCGCGCTGCCCCCGGAGCGGGCCGGTGTCGGGTCGGCGGTCAACGACACGGTGCAGCAGGTCGGGACGGCGCTCAGCGTCGCGATCCTGGGCAGCGTCCTGACCACGGCCTATCGTGCGGCAATGCCGTCCGGAACGGCCGGCCCGGCACGGGACTCGCTCGGTGACGCACTCGGTGTCGCGGCCACGACGGGGGACGCGGGACTGGCTGATGCGGCACGGGCGGCCTTCGTCGACGCCATCGCGGTCACCTCTCTGATCGGTGTGGTCGGCGGGGTCGCGGCGGCGGTGCTGGCCGCCGCGGTTCTGCGCCCGAAGCCTGCCACGATTCCGGCGGGTGCCGATCCGTTGTCCACAGAAGCGGAAACAGGGACTCCGTTGTCCACAGGGACACCCAGGGGACCAGCCGGAATCGAACGCACGTACTAACATGGCGGCATGACCAGCGCCTACCAGCCTTCCCTGCTCGATCTGACGTCCGGGCCCGGCCTGATGTCCGGGCCGGTCGAGGCGGTCGCGTCACTGACCGGCCGCCTCACCCGGCATCAGCTCACCGCCGGCGCGTGGGCCGACGTGCTGCCCGGCTGGCTGCACGGGTCGGACACGGTCTTCGAGGCACTGCTCGGCATCGACTGGCGGGCCGAGCGCCGCCGGATGTATGACGACGTCGTCGACGTCCCCCGGCTCCTGCGGTGGTTCGGCCCGCGGGAGCCCCTGCCACATCCCGCGCTGACCGCGGCCAGGGCCGAGCTCAACCGGCACTACGCCGACGAACTGGGCGAGGAGTTCGTGACCGCGGGCATGTGCCTCTATCGCGACGGCCGCGACAGCGTGGCCTGGCACGGTGACACCATCGGGCGGTCTGCGACCGAGGACACGATGGTCGCCATCGTCTCGTTCGGATCACCACGCAACCTGCTGCTGCGCCCGCGCGCCGGCGGCCACGAGACGCTGCGTTTCCCCCTCGGCCACGGCGATCTGATCGTGATGGGTGGCTCCTGTCAGCGCACCTGGGAGCATGCCGTGCCGAAGACGGCGAAGCCGGTCGGACCACGTGTCAGCGTGCAGTTCCGACCAGCCGGAGTGGCCTGATCAGAGGTCTTGAGTAACGCGGACATTGCAAGTGGTTGACGAGTCCGCCGAGAAAGTTACACTCCAAGTGTAAATAGTTGATGCTCCATCTCCCTTACAGGACTTCCACCGGTCCGGCGAGGCGGTCATGTCAACATATCCCCAGTTCAAGGAGCTTGCGCTCCACGACATCACGGTCCGCTTCGGCGGCCTGACCGCCCTCGAGAAGGTGTCCTTGCGCGTGGCGCCGGGCCAGATCGTCGGCGTCATCGGGCCCAATGGGGCGGGCAAGACCACCCTTTTCAACGTCATCAGCGGTTTCGTTCAGCCCACCTCCGGGTCGCTGACGCTGGACGGGCACCCCTGGCGGCCCCGCCCACACCACCTGAGCCGCCTGGGCATCGCCCGGACACTGCAGGGGGTCGGCCAGTTCGCCGGCATGACCGTGCTGGAGAACGTGATGGTCGGCGCCCGCCATCGGCACGCGGAGCCTGAGGCGCTCGCCGCCCTGGAGCGGTGCGGCGTCGCGCGCTATGCCGATGCCTATCCGGGGGCACTGCCCTATGCGATCCGCAAACGCATCGAGCTGGCCCGCGCCCTGGTGGCGAAGCCACGGGTGCTGATGCTCGACGAGCCGGCCGGTGGCCTGGATGCCGACGAGATCGCCTGGCTCGGCGCACTGATCAAGGAGACCGGCACCACCGTGCTGCTGGTCGAGCACCATATGGACCTGGTGATGTCGGTCTGCGACGAGATCCTGGTCCTCGACTTCGGTAAGCCGATCGCGCTCGGTTCTCCGGCGGAGATCAGCGCGAATCCCAAGGTCACCGAGGCCTACCTCGGCGCGGCGGCCTGATCCAGTCCCGGCAGGGTCCGCAGCACCGGTTTCCCGGCACCACTCTCAGCACTGATCTCGGTAACACCCATATCGCCAGGGGCCGGACCGGCCTCTGACTTCGCATATCCGGAAAGCCGGTCACCTCCCGGCTCTCCGCGGCATACCCGAAAAATCTCCATGAGCGGCCCCGAAGGAAGGAGCGCCGATGATCACCCATACCCCGGAGTCGGCGGGAGAGAGCCGATGAGCGGCGCGTTGTTGCAGGTCGAAGGGCTCACCGCCGGCTACGGCGCGGCACCCGTCCTGCACGATGTGGACCTCACCGTCCGGCCGGGTGAGATCGTCGCCGTGCTCGGGGCGAACGGAGCGGGCAAGACGACCCTCCTGCGTACCCTGTCCGGCCTGGTCCGCTGCGGCCAGGGCCGGGTCCTGCTGGACGGCGACGACCTGGCCGGCACCAGAGTGGAGCATCTCGTGCGGCGCGGCATCGCGCACGTCCCGGAGGGCCGGGGCGTGGTCACCGAGCTCACCGTCGACGAGAACCTGCGGCTCGGTGGCCTGTGGCGGCGTGACCGGGCGGACGCGAAGGCCGCACTCGACGAGGTCTACGACCTGTTCCCGTCGCTGGCGCAGCGCCGGACCTTCGCCGGCCATCAACTGTCCGGCGGGGAGCGGCAGATGCTCGCGCTGGGCCGGGCGCTGATCGGGCGGCCACGGCTGCTGCTGCTGGACGAGCCGTCCCTGGGCCTCGCCCCGAAAGTGACCCGCCACATCATGACCCTGCTACGTGACCTGCGGGAACGCACCGGGCTGGCGGTTCTGCTGGTCGAGCAGAACGTGCGTAGCGCACTCTCCATCGCCGACGAGGGCGTGGTGCTGTCGCTGGGCCGGGTGGTGGTGCGCAACAAGGCGTCGGCGCTCCGTGACGACGCCGACCTCCGTCACGCGTATCTGGGGTTCTGACATGAGCGAGTTCGTTTATCTCACGTTCGACGGGCTCAGCCGCGGACTGGTCTACGCCGCGTTCGCGCTGGCCCTGGTGCTGATCTGGCGGGCCGCCCGGATCGTCAACTTCGCGCAGGGCGCGATGGCGGTGTCCACGGTCTACGTGGCGTACTCGGTCACGAACGCCACCGGGTCGTACTGGCTCGGGTTCGCGGCGGCACTTCTCGCCGGGCTGGCGCTGGGCGTCACCGTCGAGCGGGTGGTGATGCGGTTCGTGGACCACTCGTCACCACTCAACGGGGTGGTGGTCGCGCTCGGGCTGGTCCTGATCATCCAGGGCACGCTGGGCATCGTCTACGGCAACGAGTTCCTGCCGTTCGCGACGCCGTTCAGCCGGGACGCGTTCGAGGTCGGCGGGGTGGCGATGCTGTCCCGGTACGACCTGTTCGTCTTCGGCGCGGTGGGCACCGTAGTCGTCGCACTCACGCTGCTCTTCACGCGTACGGCCGTCGGGCTCCGGATGCGCGCGGCGGCCTTCGCCCCGGACGTGTCGAGGCTGCTCGGCGTCTCGGTGGGCGGCATGTTGACCCTCGGCTGGGCACTGGCGGCGGCTGTCGGTTCGCTCGCCGCGATCCTGGTCGTCCCCACCGAGCTGGGCGTACACCCGACGGCGATGGACGTGGTGTTCGTGTCCGCGTTCGCGGCCGCAGTCGTGGGTGGACTGGACAGCCCGATCGGCGCCGTCGTGGGTGGGCTGATCGTCGGTGTCCTCCTGTCGTACGTCAGCGGATACATCGACGTCACGGTCGCGCCGATGGCGGTTCTCGCCCTGCTCGTCGTGGTTCTGCTCGGTAAGCCGGGCGGACTGTTCTCCAGCTCGAAGGCGAGGGTGGCATGACCGCGATCGAGGCCCGGCCGGAGGCGACGACGACGGCACGCCCCGGAGCGAGGCGCCGCCGGCGGGTGCATCCGGTGTTCGTGATCGCGGCCGGCGCCGTCCTGGTGGTCGCGCTGACCTACGTGCTGCCACCGTTCCGGAACTATCAGCTGGCCACGGTCGGTGCCTACTTCTGCGTGACCGCGGGCCTGACCGTCCTTACCGGACTCAACGGACAGCTGTCGCTGGGGCACGGCGCGCTGATGGCGACCGGCGCCTACACGCTGGCGCTGGCACAGAACAGGTGGGAGAACCTGCCGGTCAGCTTCGCACTCGCGGTGCTGGTCACCACGGCGGTGGGGGCGGTGATCGGGCTGGCCGCGGCCCGGCTGCGCGGTCCCTACCTGGCCGGCCTGACACTCGCCGTCGCGATCGTGGTCCCGTCGGTGACGAGCACGTTCGACGAGACGTTCAACAGCGATCAGGGCCTCTCGGTGTACCTGAACCCGCCACCGGAGCAGTACCCGATGGAGCAGTGGCAGGCCTGGCTGTGCTGGGCGGCGGCGCTGGTCGTGGTGCTGCTGCTGGCGCTGCTGGTGCGTGGCCGGTTCGGGCGGGACCTGCGTGCGGTGCGGGACGACGAGACCGCCGCCAAGCTGGCCGGGATCAACATCGCGCGTACCCAGGTGCTGGCTTTCGTCGTGAGTGCGGCCTGCGCCGGCGTCGCCGGCGCCCTGTTCGCCTACCTCGCGCAGAGCGTGTCGCCGGGCGCCTTTCCCTTGACGCTCTCCCTCTTCCTGCTGATGGCGATCGTGATCGGCGGGCTGGGGAGCCTCTTCGGTGCGCTGTGGGGCGCGTTGCTGCTGGTGGTGCTGCCCACGCTGGCCCAATCCGTCGGTGAGCAGACCGGTTCGCAGCGGCTGGAGGGCAACCTCGCGCTGATCGTCTTCGGTGTCGTGCTCGTCGTCGTCATGCTCGCCGCCCCCGGCGGCCTCGCGTCAATCCCATCCCGAATTTCACGCCTGATCAGGAGGAACCGATGAAACGCATTGCGACGGCGGCCCTGTCCGTCGTGCTGCTGGCGACCGCCGGCTGCACGAACGACGGCGGGGGCGGCAACAACTCGGGCAGCGCGAACGTGCCAGGGGTGACCGACACGGAGATCGTGGTCGGCACGCACATGCCGCTGACCGGTCCGGCCGCGGGCGGCTACTCGAAGATCGCGCCGGCCACCAAGGCGTACTTCGACTACGTCAACGCGAACGGCGGTGTGCACGGCCGCAAGATCACCTACAAGATCAAGGACGACGGTTACAACCCGGCGAACACCCAGACCGTGGTGCGCGAGCTGGTGCTGCAGGACAAGGTCTTCGCGGTCCTCAACGGTCTCGGCACTCCCACGCACACCGGCGTGCTCGACTTCCTCAAGACCAACCGGGTGCCCGACCTCTTCGTGGCCAGTGGCAGCCGCAGCTGGAACCAGGCCGACAAGTATCCGGGGACGTTCGGCTTCAACCCGGACTACACGGTCGAGGGCAAGATTCTCGGCACGTACATCAAGGAGAACCTGGCCGGGAAGAAGACCTGCTTCCTCGGTCAGGACGACGACTTCGGCCGGGACAGCCTGGCCGGCGTGGAGAAGGTCCTCGGTGCGGTCGCGGCCAAGGAGAGCTACGTGACCAGCAATCCGAACGTCGGGCCGCAGATGGGTGCGCTCAAGGCCGCCGGCTGCGAGGTCGTGGTACTCGCGACTGTGCCCGGTTTCACTGCCCTGTCGATCGGAACCGCTGCGAAGATTGCGTTCAAACCGCAGTTCGTGGTCAGTAACGTCGGCGCCGACCCGACCACCGTCGGCAAGGCGCTCGGGGCCGGGGCTCCGCTGCTCGAAGGCGTGGTGGCGACCAACTACCTGCCGCTGAACACCGACGACGCGAACCCGTGGATCCAGCTGTTCAAGAAGGTCAACGCGGAGCACAACGGCAACGCCGAGTTCGACAACAACATCGTGTACGGCATGTCGGTCGGATATCTGTTCGTGCAGGCGCTCCAGGCCGCCGGCAAGGACGTGACCCGCGACAAGCTGCTCGAAGCCGTCACGAAGAACGGTTTCCAGGGCCCCGGCCTGGTTCCGCTGCGGTTCTCGGCCACGGACCACTCGGGGTACGGCGGAGCTCAGCTCACCAAGGTCGAGGGAGGTAAGGCGGTGTTCTTCGGTACGCCGTACACCACCGACGACGCGGAGGGGCCGGTCACGGCGTACCAGGGACAGGCCGTGACTCCGCCGCAGAGTGGCGTGCCCACCGCGTAATATCTGCACAAAGACTGCAAAAACACGACTCAGGAGGTTGAGCGATGGCCGACCAGGTAGCAATCGTGACCGGAGCAAGCCGGGGAATCGGGTTCGCCATCGCGCAACGCCTCATCACCCAGGGGGCGCGAGTCGCCGTCACCGGCCGTGACGCCGATGCTCTCGAGGCCGCCGTGAAGGAGCTCGGCGGCCCCGAGGTGGCGATCGGCGTGGCCGGCAAGGGTGACGACCCGGCGCACCGGACCGCCGTGATCGACGCCGTGGCGGAGAAGTTCGGTCCGGTCACCACGTTGATCAACAACATCGGGATCAACCCGGCGTACGGGCCGCTGGCCACCCTCGACCTCAACGCGGCCCGCAAGATGGCCGAGGTCAACCTGATCGGCACGCTGGGCTGGATCCAGGAGGCGCTGCGGGGCGGCCTGGCCGACAGCGGCGGCTCGGTCGTCAACATCTCCTCGGTCTCCGGGGTGCGCCCCGCACCCGGGATCGCCTTCTACGGCACCACCAAAGCCGCCCTCATCCACCTCACCGAGGAGCTCGCGGTCGAACTGGCCCCGAAGATCCGGGTCAACGCGGTCGCGCCCGCGGTCGTGAAGACGCGGTTCGCCTCCGCCCTCTACGAGGGGCGGGAGGCGGAGGTGGCGGCCACGTATCCGCTCCAACGGCTCGGTAACACCGATGACGTGGCCGGCACCGTGGCGTTCCTCTGCTCGCCGGACGCCTCCTGGATCACCGGGCAGACCATCGTGATCGACGGTGGCCTCACCCTCACCGGGGCCGTCCAGTGAGCCCCAAACGCGTGGTGGTCACCGGCGCCGGTGGCGGGATCGGGGCGGCGCTGGCCCGCCGGTTCGCCGCCGACGGCGCCGAGGTGGTGGTCAACGACCTGAACGCGGAGGCGGCCCGGGTGGTCGCCGGCGAGATCGGCGGGATCGCGGTTCCGGGCGACGCCGCCCGCGAGGAGGACGTACGGCACCTGATCGACACGGCCTGGAGTGAGCTGGGCGGGATCGACCTGTTCTGCTCGAACGCCGGGGTGCTGTCGGCCGGGGACGAGACGACACCCGACGCCCAGTGGCAGCGTGACTTCGGGGTCAACGTGATGTCGCATGTCTACGTGAGCCGGGCCCTGCTGCCGCGCTGGCTGGACAGCGGGGAACCGAAACGGCTGCTGATCACGGTGAGCGCGGCCGGTCTGCTGACCCTGCTGGGGAGCGCCACCTACTCGGTGACGAAGCACGCGGCGCTGGCCTACGCGGAGTGGTTGCGTGCCACGTATGCCCATCGGGGTCTGATCGTGCAGGCACTCTGCCCGCAGGGTGTCCGCACCGACATGCTGACCCGCGGCAACGATCGCGGCAGTGGCGCGGCGTCGCTGCTAGCCGAGGGCGCGCTGGCGCCGGAGGCGGTGGCCGACCTGGTCGCCGGCTCGCTGGAGGACGGCGGGTTCCTGATCCTCCCGCATCCTGAGGTCGAGGGCTACTACCGCTTGCGCGCGAGCGATCCGGACCGTTGGCTGGGGGGCATGAACAAACTCCAGCGCGGATTCGAGTCGAAGTGAAGGGCCTTGACCTGGAGAAACTCCAGGCCTATCTGGGCAGCCCGCCGCTTTCCGGGACGATGTTCGCGGGCGGTAAATCGAACCTGACCTATGCGCTCACCGACGGCACCCACCGCTGGGTCCTGCGCCGGCCGCCGCTGGGGCACGTGCTGCCGACCGCGCACGACATGGTGCGCGAGCACAAGGTCCTCGACGCGCTCTCCCAGGCCGGGTTCCCGGTGCCGAGACCGGTGCGGCTCTGCACCGACACCGAGGTCATCGGGGCGCCGTTCTACCTGATGGAGCACGTCGACGGGACGATCTACCGGGACGCCGCGCTGATCGAGAAGATCGACTTCCGGGCGCTGACGTTCACCCTGGTCGACACCCTCGCCGACCTGCACTCACTGGACCCGGCGGCGATCGGGCTCGGTGACTTCGGCAAGCCGGAGGGCTTCAACGCCCGGCAGGTCCGCCGGTGGAAACAGCAGCTCGACGCGTCCCGCAGCCGGGAGTTGTCCGGCATCGACGAGCTGCACGCCCGGCTGGCCACCGACATCCCGGCCGGCGGCCCCGGCGCTGTCGTGCACGGCGACTTCCGGCTGGACAACGTGCTGGTCAGTGACGAGCTGACGGTCAACGCGGTGCTGGACTGGGAGATGTCCACACTGGGCGACCCGCTCAGTGACCTGGCCCTGATGCAGATCTACGCCGGCCGGCCGCTGCTGGAGCGTGACGGGAGGCCGTTCGCGCCGATCGACATCCCCGGGCACCCCACGCTCGACGAGATCGCCGCCCGCTACGCCGAGCGCAGCAAGCGCGACGTCAGCGACCTGCACTGGTACGTCGGTTTCGCCGCGTTCAAGCTCGCCGTCATCCTCGAGGGCGTGCACTTCCGTTACACCAAGGGTCAGACGGTCGGTCCTGGTTTCGACACCGTGGGGGCCATGGTTCCCGCCCTGGTCGAGCAGGGCCACCGAGCGCTGGAAGGACACTGATGGACTTCGAGTACGACGCGAAGACCGAGGACTACCGCAAGCGGCTGCTCGCCTTCATGGACGAGCACGTCTATCCCGCGGAGGCCACGTTCCACAGCGACGGCTGGGAACCGCCGGCGGCGCTGGAAGGGCTGAAGGCCGCTGCCAAGGAGGCCGGCCTGTGGAATCTCTTCCTCCCCGGCGACCACGGCGCCGGCCTCACCAACCTGCAGTACGCGCCGCTCGCCGAGATCACCGGCCGCAGCCCGGCGGTCGCCCCGCCCGCGCTGAACTGTGCCGCTCCGGACACCGGCAACATGGAGGTCCTGGCCGACTTCGGGACCGACGAGCAGAAACAGCGGTGGCTCGAGCCGCTGCTGGCCGGTGAGATCCGGTCCGCCTTCGCGATGACCGAGCCCCAGGTGGCCTCCTCCGACGCCACCAACATCGGCACCCGGATCGACCGCGACGGCGACGACTACGTCGTGAACGGGCACAAGTTCTACATCACCGGCGCGATGAACCCGAACTGCAAGATCTTCATCGTGATGGGCAAGACTGACGTCAACGCGCCCCGGCACCTGCAGCAGAGCCAGATCCTGGTGCCGCGGGACACCCCGGGCGTGACGGTCAAGCGGGGCATGACGGTGCTCGGCTACACCGACGGTGACCACGGTGGCCACGCCGAGGTCATCTTCGAGGACGTACGGGTCCCGGCCACCAACCTGATCGGCGAGGAGGGCGGCGGTTTCGCGATCTCCCAGGCGCGTCTCGGGCCCGGCCGGATCCACCACTGCATGCGGTTGATCGGCATGGCCGAGCGCGCGCTGGAGTTGATGTGCACGCGGGCGCTGGTCCGGACGCCGTTCGGCAAGCCGCTGGCCGAGCAGGGCGTCATCCAGGACTGGATCGCCGAGTCCCGGGTCCGGATCGAGCAGGCCCGCCTCCTGGTCCTCAAGGCCGCCTGGCTGATGGACACGGTCGGCAACAAGGGCGCGCACACCGAGATCCAGTCCATCAAGATCGTGGTGCCGTCCACCGTGGAGTGGATCGTCGACAAGGCCATCCAGACGCACGGCGCGGCCGGGCTCGGGCAGGACTTCCCGCTCGCCGGGCTGTTCGCCAGCGCCCGTATGCTGCGACTCGCCGACGGGCCCGACGAGGTGCACAAGCGGTCCCTGGCCCATCGTGAGCTCAAGCGTTACCGGAGTAATTCGTGACCAACCCACCCACGCGCGTCGACGGTCGCACCGCGCGGTCCGAACGGACCCGCAACGCGATCATCGACGCGCACCTCCAGCTGATCGGCGAGGGGGACATGCGTCCCACCGCCGATCGGGTGGCCAAGCTGGCCGGGGTGTCACTGCGCGCCCTGTGGAGCCACTTCGCCGACATGGAAGCGCTGATGGCGGCCAGCGGCCAGCGGGTCCTGGAGCAGCGCGACGCGTCGTACCGGCCGATCCCGGCGGATCTGCCGCTGGCCGAGCGGATCGAGGCGTTCTGCCATCAGCGGGCCCGTCTGCTGGAGGAGATCGGGCCCGCGGCGCGGGCCTCGGCGCTGAAGGAGCCGTTCTCGTCCGGTTTGCAGCGTTACCGCAAACTGCACACCTCGCGGGTACGGGAGGAGCTCACCACCACCTTCCCGACCGAGATCGGCAGTGACGAGGAGCTGCTCAACGCGCTGACCGCGGCCAGCCTGTGGCCGACCTGGGCCACGTGGCGTGACGCCATGGGACTGCCGGTGGAGAGCGCCCGCGCGGCACTCGCCCGCGTGGTCACGGCCCTGATCAGCCCGGCCGGAGCCCGCTAGACCGACGGTTCCCCGATCGGGCGGAACTGCCCGATCGGGGACCTGTCATGCCGAGAGCCCGTCAGAGGAGGGCCACCGAGCGGGCGCCCTCGCCTCGGGTCATGCGGTCGAAGGCGGCCGGCACCTCCGCCAGTGTGATGCGGTCGGTGATCAGGTGGCCCAGGTCGAGCTTGCCGTCGAGGACGTCCCGGGCCAGGGCCGGAACCTCCAGGTCGGTGTCGGCCTGCCCGTACACCGAGGCCCGCAGGATCCGCGCCGACGAGAAGATGTCCAGCGCACTGAGCTGCACCATGTCGTCAGCGGCGCCCATCCCGACCACGGTGACCTGCCCGCCCGACCGGGTGGCCCGCCACGCGGCCCGGATCGTCGAGGCCCGGCCCACACACTCGATGGCGTGGTCGGCGCCGAGCCGGCCGGTGCGGGCCCGGATGTCTTTGGAGAGGTTGTCCGACGAGACCACGAAGTCGGTGGCCCCGGCCGCCTCGGCCAGCCCTTTCTTGGCCTCGGTGACGTCCACCGCGATGACCTGTGCCGCGCCGGCGGCCCGGGCGGCGGTGACGACCGACAGGCCCACCCCGCCGAGGCCGATGACCACGACCGATTCGCCGGGCGCCACCCGGGCGGTGTTGCGGACCGCACCGGTCCCGGTGAGGACGGCGCAGCCGAGCAGGGCGGCGAGATCGAACCCGAGTTCCCGGGGGACCGGGATGACCGCGTTCTCCGGAACCACGACCTGTTCGGCGAACGCCCCCACACCGAGAGTCACGTGGACCGGGTCACCGTCCAGGGTGATGCCGTTGGACAGGGCCGCGACCCCGTGCGAGGTGCTGCACAGCCACGGTTCGCCGTGGTCGCAGAACCAGCAGTTACGGCAGGCCGGCTGCCAGTTCAGCACCACGTGGTCGCCGACGGACGTGCGGGTGACGTGCTCGCCGATCTCGACCACCTCGCCGGCCGCCTCGTGACCGAGGACCAGCGGGTGCGGCGGCCGGAGCGTGCCGTTCACCATGGACAGGTCGGAGTGGCAGACCCCGGCCGCGCGGACCTTGACCCGCACCTGGCCGGGCCCGATCTCGGGAAGCCGGAGCTCGGCGAGAGAAGCGGGCACGCCGGCGTCCCGGACGACCAGCCCGGTCATGTAAACGGTCATCGCTGGATCGCCTTCACCTGCTGGAACTCGGTCAGCCCGTAGGCGCCGAGCTCACGACCGATACCGGACTGCTTGTAGCCGCCGAACGGGGCGAACGGGTTGAACGAGCCGCCGTTGACGTCGACCGCGCCGGTGCGCAGCCGCCGGGCCACGGCCAGCGCCCGCTCGTCGGAGCCCCAGACCGCGCCGGCCAGGCCGTACTTCGAGTTGTTGGCGATCGCGACGGCCTCGTCGTCGTCACCGAACGGGATGATCGACAGCACCGGCCCGAAGATCTCCTCCTGGGCGATCTCGCTGTCCGGGTCGACGTCGGCGAACACGGTCGGCGCGACGAAGTGGCCCTGGCCGGGGACGGGAGCGTCGAGGCCACCGGCGACGAGCCGGGCGGTGGCGCGCTCGATGAAGCCGCGGACCCGGTCCCTCTGGGCGGCCGAGGCGAGCGGCCCGACGCGGGTGGCCGGGTCGAACGGGTCGCCGGCGGTGTACCCGGCGGCGGTCTTGGCGGCCAGTTCGACGGCCTCGTCGTAGTGGCCGCGGTGGACGAGCATGCGCGTCCACGCCGTACACGTCTGGCCGCTGTTGAGGAACGCGTTGCCGACGCCGACCTTGACCGCCTTGACCACGTCGGCGTCGTCGAGGATGACGTTGGCGGACTTGCCGCCGAGTTCGAGCGACACCTTGGCGATCCGGTCGGCGGCGGCGTGGCTGATCGCGGCGCCGGTCCGGGTGGAGCCGGTGAACGACACCATGTCGATGCCGGGGTGGCCGGCGATGGCCGAGCCGACGGCCGGTCCGGTGCCGGCGACCAGGTTGAACACGCCGGGCGGCAGGTCGGCCTCGGCGAACGCGTCGGCCAGCAGATAGGCGGTGAGCGGCGTCAGCTCGCTCGGTTTGAGGACCACCGTGCAGCCGGCCGCCAGTGCCGCGCCGACCTTCGCGACGACCTGGTGCAGCGGGTAGTTCCACGGGGTGATCGCGCCGACCACGCCGATCGGCTCGTGGACGACGAGCGAGTTGCCGATCGTCTCCTCCTGCGCCGGGTGGGTCGCGAGTTCCGCATACCCCGCCAGGACGGTGAGGGGCAGTCCGGCCTGAACCGCCTTGGCGATCTTGAGCGGGGTGCCCAGTTCGAGGCCGACGATCCGGGCGACCTCGTCGGCGCGGGCGGTCAGTGCCCGGTGCAGCCGGCTCAGTGCCGCACCGCGCTCGGCCGGCGTCAGGCCGAAGGCCCAGCCGTCGAAGGCTGCCCGGGCGGCGGAGACGGCGAGGTCGACGTCCTCGGCCGTGCCGGCCGGCACATGCCCGAACACCTCCTCGGTGTACGGGTTCTCGACTCCGATGCGCTCTGCGGAGGCGGCCGGCACGTAGGCGCCGCCGATCCAGTGCTCATCACGGAAGACCGACGTCATCGGCGTACCCCCTGGTCGTAACGGTCGGAAAGGCTGTTGATCAGCAGGTCGAGCCCGAGCTCGAACGCGCCCTCGTCGACGGCGTCGCGATGCGCGGCGAGTTCGTGGGCCCGGTGCAGGTGTGGAAAGCGGTCGTACAGCTCCGGGTCGGCCTCGAAGCCGAGGGCGAACGACCCGAGCGCGGAGCCGGTGATCAGGTATCGCATCAGCGCGCCGATGTGGGTGGCCCGGGCCCGGGACCAGCCGGCTTCGATCAGCGCGCCGTAGACGGCCTCGGCCATGGCCAGCCCGGCCGGTCGGCGACCGGGGCCGGTGGCCAGTACCGGGACGATGTTCGGGTGTGCGGCGAGCACGGCGTGGTACGACTTCGCCCACAGCCGTAGCGCCTCGCGCCAGTCGTTGCCCCGGAAGACGGAGATGTCGACCTGCGCGACGACGGCTTCGGCGACCGCGTCGACGATCTCCGCCTTGGTGGCGAAGTGGTTGTAGAGCGACGGCCCCTGCACACCCAGCTCGGTGGCGAGGCGCCGCATCGAGCACGAGTCGATCCCTTCCGCGTCGATGAGCGCGGCGGCCGCCTCGACGATGCGCTCCCGGGTGAGGAGGGCTTGCCGGGGGCGGGCCATAGGGGAACTCCTGAAGAAAGACGAAATCAACACTGGACGTGTAAAAACTTACGCCGCTAGTTTAAGCACAGCTGCGACGTACATCACTAAGGGAGATCAGCATGACGACGCTTTCCCTCGCCACCGTTCTGGCCGAGGCCGCACGCCGATACCCCGAGAAGGTAGCGATCGTCGATGAGGCCGGCGGCCGGATTCCCTATCGCGAACTGTGGGCGCAGACCCGGTCGTACGCAGCAGGTTTGACGGAATTGGGTATCGGCCGCGGCGACACGGTGGCCGTGATGATCCCGAACGTGGCCGACTTCCCCCGGGTCTACTACGCCGCGCTGTCGGTCGGCGCCCGGATCGTGCCGGTGTCGCTGCTGCTCAACGCCGAGGAGGTCGGTTACGTGCTGGCCGACAGCGGCGCGAAGCTGCTGGTCACGCACTCGGCGTTCCTCCAGGTCGGTGCGGCGGCGGCAGCCGCGACGGGCACCCCACTGGCCAACGTCGGCCCGCTGCCGGCCGACCTGCCGCAGTACCCACCGCGCCTGGACCAGATCTCGGCCGGGCTGGAGCCGATCCGGACCTATGCGACGGTCGAGGCGGAGGACGTCGCGGTGATCCTCTACACCAGCGGCACGACCGGCAAGCCGAAGGGCGCCCTGCTGACGCACCTCAACCTGGTGATGAACGCGGCTGTCAACGTCTTCGACGTGCACCCGCTGACCGGCGACGACGTGGTGATGGGCTGCCTGCCGCTGTTCCACACGTTCGGCCAGACGGTCGGGATGAACGCGACGTTCCGGCTCGGCGGGACGCTCGTGCTGCTGCCGCGGTTCACCGGCGAGGCCGCGATCGAGCTGATGATCCGGGAGAACGTCACGATCTTCCACGGCGTGCCGACCATGTACATCGGACTCCTGGAGGCGGCGGCCAAGGCCGACCGCCTGCCACAGCTGAAGCTGTGCGTCTCCGGCGGTGCGTCACTTCCGGTGGCGGTCCTGGAGAAGTTCGCGGCGGCTTTCGGTTCGACCATCTGGGAGGGGTACGGCCTGAGCGAGACCTCACCCACGGCGACCACCAACCAGCCCTCGTTCGGAGCGAAGCCCGGCACGGTCGGGCACCCGATCTGGGGTGTCGAGGTGGAGATCGCCCGCCCGGAGGTCCCGGAGCGCATCGAGTTCCTGCCCGACGGCGAGCTCGGGGAGATCGTGATCCGCGGGCACAACGTCTTCGCCGGTTACCTCAACCGGCCGGAGGCGACCGCCGAAGCCCTGGTCGACGGCTGGTTCCGGACCGGCGACCTCGGTGTCCGTGACGAGCAGGGCTTCATCAGCATCGTCGACCGGACCAAGGACCTGATCATCCGCGGCGGCTTCAACGTCTACCCGCGCGAGGTGGAGGAGGTCCTGGCCCGGCACCCGTCGATCCAGCAGGTCGCGGTGATCGGGGTGGCCGACGAGACGCTCGGCGAGGAGATCTGCGCCGTCGTGGTGCTCGAGGACCAGGGTCTGGCCGAGGACGAGCTGATCGAGTGGTCGAAGGAGCGGCTGGGCAAGCACAAGTACCCGCGTCAGGTGCGGTTCACCGAGTCGCTGCCGCTCGGCCCGAGCATGAAGGTGCTGAAGCGGGAGCTGCGCAAGCAGTACAGCTGATCCTCAAGAACGAAGCAGTGGTGGCAGCTCGGCGACGATCGGCACGTCGGCGGGCAGCCACGGGACACTGTCCAGCTGGTCCACGGTCAGCCAGCGCATGGAGCGGTGCTCCAGCGCCTCCGGGATGTCGCCGCCGAGCAGTTCGACGGCGTAGACCCGGAGCACGGCACGGCCGTGGGCCAGTGGCACGTCCGGGCCGACCCGGGCGCCGACCTCGACGCGCACGCCCAGTTCCTCGGCGCACTCACGGGCGAGCGCCTGCTGATCGGTCTCTCCCGGCTCGACCTTGCCACCGGGGAATTCCCAGCGCCCGGCCGCTTCCGGCGGTGAGCTGCGCTCGCAGGCGAGCACCCGCCCCGCGGTGATGATCACAGCCGCGACGATCACCCTGGGTGATGGCGCCGGCTTGACGTATTGTTCGGGCCGCATGCGATCCAAGATCTCACGAAACTTCATCGTTCAGGTTGCCCGGTGGTGCCCTGATCGTCACGCAAACACGGATATGTGGGCGTGGACACGGGTGGCCGGACGGACGAAACTGTGGGACACCGACCATGACGATCCGGCGACAGTTCGGCCACAAGCCGGCAACGAAGCCTAAGGGGGTGCGGGAGTGCGGGCGAGAAGACGCCGGGACACCGGCTCGGATTATCTCAGCGACGCCTTGGCTCTGCTGAGCGGCTGGACCCGTGACGGCGACCGGTTGCGCCGCGATCTGGCGTGTGACGACAGTCAGCACGCCGCCTTGACCGAACGTATCAAGGTGGCGGCGGACACTCTTCACATACGACCAACCATCCGGCGAATCAACGGTCACACACAGATCTGTCTGGGCTCCCAGGACGGTGCGACCATCACCGACGGTGAGGTCACGCTGGCGGCCCGGATCGAGGACTTCTATCGCACCGTGGTCGAGAGGCCATGATCCGGCCGGACTACGCTGCGCCGCATGACTGACGTGGTTTACGACGACAAGGGTCAGCTCGAGCAGATCCAGGACGGTCTTCTGGAGGGCGAGCAGATCATCGCGGTCTACGACGCGATCGGCGCCGGGACCGGCTTCATCGGCCTCACCAACCGGCGGATCATCATCCAGGACCAGTCCTATGTCGGGAAGCGGTTCGCGATCACCAGCATCCCCTACTCGCGGGTCAGCAGCGTCAGCGTGGTGAGCAACAAGAGCTGGGCCGGCCAGTTCTTCTCCTCCGGCACGATCGCCATCGCGGTCGGCACGGCCACGTACGAGATCGAGTTCCGTGGCTCGGACAAGGCCCACCACGTGCACAACCTGATCCTCAGCCAGGCGTCCTGACACTCCTTCTCAGCGCCCGCCGACCGCCTGCGTGAGATCCCATACGTACCGGCGGCCGGCGGGTTTCTCGTCCCGCCACACCACCTCCCAACGGCCGCGGGGATCGCGTTCGGGTTCGCTGAACCGCCCGTACCCCTGCCGCTCCTTGACGCTCGGTGGCTGATCGCTCTCCGGGAAGCTGAAGGTGACCTGGAGGGTGAACGCCGCCGAGCTGCCACTCGCGATCGGTAACCGGTCCTCCCAGACCAGCTGGTCCCAGCCGCGTTCACGCAGCGGGCCCCAGAGTCCGCGGGGACGGTACTCGACCTGCCACTCGGTGGGTGCGGTGATCGCCGGCTCGAAGATCAGCCAGACCCGCAACAGCCGGCTCTGCTCCAGCGGCAGCGCGGTGATGCTGCCCCCGGCCGGGCGCAGCGTCTTGAACGCGATCTCGTCGAGCCGGGTGAGCCGGTCCGTGCCGGTCGGCACGATCGGCCGCATGGTGCGGTTGGTGACCAACGGCTCCGGGGTGGTGATCCGCTTCTCCACGATCCGGTCGCTGTCGTCGTCGGTGCCGATCGTGACGAGCACTTCGAGGATCTCCGAGTAGAGCGGCTTCTCCCGGTCGCTGATCCGCTGGATGGCGTCGAGGTAGTGCTGGTGCCCGGCCTGTTGCAGGGTGAGCAGGCGGGTGGAGTCCTGCAGGTCGGCCTTCAGCTCACGGATCTTGACGACGAAGGCGACCTGCCACAGGCGGACCACGAAGTAGAGCAGGCAGGCGAGGAAGACCGCGGTGAGCGCCCACTGGGCGAGGCGGATCGGCAGCCCGGTGAGCTGTGCGATGCCCGACGCCAGGCCGATGAGCACGACCGAGACGTTCAGGGTGCCCCTGAACAGGGTGTGAGAGATCGTCGGAGTCTCCGGCATCGTCCCAATGATGACGAAACCATCGTTACCGACAAATCCTCATAAAGAGTGAATGGCATCGCTTGGGGACGGCTGATCGCCCGATATCCCCTGTCCGATCAGTGGAGCGGCCATGCCAGACCGGCCCACCCTCGACTGTTTTTTCGCGGTGCCCTCTTGCCCACGGTTTCCGGACCGCAGCATGCTACCGGGAGTTCCACCAGAATCGATCCTCAACCCCCCGGAGGCGATCCCCGGTGCTGACCCACCTGCGACGGCCGATGACCCGGAGATACCGGGCCGAGATGTTCGGGCACGACCTCGATGCCGTGTCGTTCCCGGGCGGAGGTGAGGGCGGGCAGCCCCACCGGCGTCTGCTGATCGGGCACAACGCCATCTTCGCCGTCGCGATGCTGCTGTCCGCGGTGCTGGTGGGTCTCGCCACGGTCGCCCTGCACTGACACCGGCACCGCGGCGAAACCACAGCACAGGCGTCAGCTGCCGCCTTCGCCGCCCTTGACGGTCCGGTCGGACATCAGGCTCTCCTAAGACTCACGAACGGTGGGACTCCGGAGGTCCCAACGCCTCAAGCCTAGGTCAGGACGCGGGTCGGCAACGGCGTCTCGGTCACCGTCCCGTCGGGGGCGCGCCTCAGCTCGTACCCCCGCGGCCCTTGATGATCGGCGACCGCCTCGGACAGTGACGTGCCCCGGAAGATCAGCCCCGCGCCGTCGTCGGTGGCGTAGCCGTCCGGCAGCATGCCGGACCCGATCAGCTCGTGCATCAGCGGCCGCCGCCGCTCCTCGGCGTCGTAGTGCACGCCGTTGCTGAACGGCAGGAACCCCAGCCCGTCGGTGAATCCGCGCAGCTCGGGGCCGAAACTGTCGGTGCTGCCGCCGACGTGCCAGCAGATCGAGCCGGCCGAGACGCCGCCGAGCACCACCCCGGCCTGCCACGCCTCGTGCAGGATCTCGTCGACGCCGTGCACCCGCCAGACCGCGCACAGGTTCGCGACGCTGCCACCGCCCACCCAGATCACGTCCTGGGCGAGCAGGTGCGCCCGGATGTCGGTGACGTTGGGCATCGGGAAGAGCTGGAGGTGCGAGGCGGTGAAGACGGTGCCCGCGAACGCCGCATAGTAGGCGCCGATCCGCGCCTCGGCGTCGCCGCCGGCCTGGCCGAGGAAGCAGAGACGCGGCGCCTTCGCGGCGTTCGCCAGCTCGGCGGCCAGATAGTGGGCCCGGCCCGGCCGCACGTCCAGCGGGCCACGGCCGCCGGAACGCAGGAAGGCGCTGGTGGCGAGAATGGTGGGGACGTCGGCGGTCACCGCAGCATCATCGCGCACGCGTCGGCGGTCTCCAGGACGAGATCGGCGACCAGGTCGATCGCCGTGCTCAGCCGCATCGGATCGCCGTCGACGGCGGCGAACACCGCGTCCATCCGCGGCTTGAACCGCTCGGGCGCGCCCGGCAGCGATCCGGCCGCGGCCACCGCGCCCTTCTCGTTGACCAGCCAGCGGCCGGCCGCGCCGTGCAGCGCGTGCGCGCACACCCCGGCGATCCGGAACAGACATCCGGCGACGTAGGCGCTGTCGCCGCGCGACACCGCCTTGCGGGCCACCCCGATCAGGAAGTCGGCCTCCCACATCCCGCTCACCAGGGCCTCCGCCAACGGGCGCGGGAAGATCAGGGCGCGACGCCGCAGCCGCTCCAGCTCTCCGGTCGGATCGGCGAGGATCCGGCCGAGAGCCAATTCGCCGGGGTACGAGAAATCGGGCACCCCGAGCGGATGGCCGGCCTGCGTGTGGAAGGCATATCGCCCCTGCTCGGCGTCGGCCCAGCAGCGGTGCACCCGATCGGTGTCCCGGTAGATCCAGTCGACGGCATGCCCGTCGATCCGCAACCAGCCGCCGCCGTCCACCCACGGCCCCCAGCCACCGGTCGCGGTCACTCCGGCACCCGCCCCCGCAACCTCTTTCGCCAGCTCACCGAGCCGCGCGGTGTCCAGCGGGGAACGGTAGTAGAGGCCCAGGTCGGTGTCCGAGTCCTCGGTGTGGGTGCCCCTGGCCCGGCTGCCGCCGAGAACCACACCGACAACGCCGGGAGCCGTCAGCAGCCGGTGGGCGAGATCGGTCAGCTGGGTGTCGGTCAGCGCCATGTCGTCACCGTGTTCCGCTCACGGCTCCGGCGCAACAATCGGTGACCGTCAACACAGTTCGACGGGTTCCAGGCGGGTCGCGTCCATGGCTTCGAGCCCGGCGATCCCGTCCGGGCCCAGCAGGTCCAGGTCCTCGTCGGCGATCAGGACGTCGCCGGAGCCACCCGCCACGGCGGGCGCGGGAACGACCGGGTCGGCGGGTCCCTCGGCCGGGCAGACCGCGGCGGTCCGGGCGAACGGCAGGCAGATACCGAGGATCTGCTCGCAGTCCACGTCAACGTCAACGTCCGGGACGGGACGGCGTGCCGAGCCGACCGCGATCACCCGGTCCTGCGGTTCGTCGGTGATCGCGCTGCTCAGTAGCCTGCGCGAGGTCTGCTTGCCACCGGTCAGCGTGACGAGGTAGCGCAGCGTGCGCTCGCCGGCCGAACCCGGCTTCTCGACGCGACGGGTGCCGCGGAGCATCGACGGGTCCCGGATCACCCGGGTGTCGAACGGGACGGACCGGGTCTCGACGTCGGTCCGGGTGGTGACGACCGGCGCGGCCGCCGCGCGGCGCAGGGCGGGTTCCTGAGCGAGGGTACGGGCGGGACGCGGCCCGGTCCGGTCGGCGCGGTCGTCGGCCACCCGGTCCCGGCGCAGCTGATCGGTCGTCGTCGCCCGCTGCGCCTTCTCGGCCGCCGGCTTCTCCGCCACCGGCGGCGGGGCGGGCGGCACCGGGGTCTCCCCGTGCCGGCGGGGCAGCGGCTCGGCGGCGGCCGCGGCCCGGCTGACCACCTCCGGGCTCTCCTCCAGCCGTGGTGCGCCGAGGTCGGCGTCGATGGCCTGGGCCGTGACGCCGGCCGGCTCCGGAGCGGTCATGGTGGACACGGCGCCGGCCACACCACCACCGACGATCACGAACATCGCGCACGCACCGGCGGTCATCCGGACGCCGAACGGGAGTCGGGCCCACCAAGACTTTCGTGGCATTTCGAGCAAATGCTGCCAAGAGTCACTAGTTGTCTGGTTTTGCACCAAAGCATTGTCACTCTCCACGGCGCGCGGGCAAGTCACCACCCGTCACCCGAAATGCTGACTCCCGCGCCCCGACACCATCGCCACGCGTTGCCCCGGCGAGGCGCAAAGTCGACAGCCGCCGGACGTGCGCCGCGGCCGTACGATCGACCGCATGCCCGCGCCTGTGCCTCTCAGCCCGGACGAGGAGGCCGTGATGCGCGCCCTCGGCCGGTTCCTGCTGGTCATGCCGCGTGCCCTCGACGCCGACCTGATGCGCGAGCAGCGGATGTCCGCGAGTGAGTATGCGGTGTTGCGCCACCTCTCCGAGACACCCGGCCACTCCCTGCGGATGAGCGAACTCGCCACCGCGTGCGACATGTCACTCAGCGGGATGACACGGCTCGCCGCCAAACTCGAGTCGCTCGGCTGCCTGCGTCGCATCCGCTGCCAGGAGGACGCACGCGGCGCCAACGCGGTCCTCACCGAGAAAGGGCTGGAGCGGCTCCGGGAGGCATGGCCCACCCATCTGGCGAGCGTCCGCCGGCACATCTTCGACCACCTCGACGGAATCGACCTGGGCCGTCTGGCCGGCGCGTTCGCCGCGATGGCCGCCGAGCACTGACGCGCCCCTCCCCGCCGCACCCCTCCCCGCCGCACGCCCTCCCCGCCGCACGCCCTCCCCGCCGCACGCCCTCCCTCGTCCCGGCCTCCTCCGCATTTCGCACCATTTGACCGTTCATCTGGCGCATTCCGGCTGGCCTGCGCGTTTCGTCGTGCCGGTTTTTCTGGCGCATTACGTCAGCCTCCGCGTTTCGTGCCGCCGGGCCGGGGCCTCGCGATTGCGATGATCTACCCGTGCTGAACGCTGCCACCGACGACACCCGCACGACGCCGGCCGCCCTCGACCGGATCGCCATCGTCGTCTCCGAGGTGCTCGCCCCCGCCGTCCTGGTCGCCGTCCTGTTGCTCACCGTCGGCTGGCACGCCGGCGACACCCCCGGCGTGTCCCGCTGGTGGGGGCTGCCCGGAGCGCTGTTCGCCGCGGTCATCCCGCTCGGCTACGTGCTGCACGGCGTACGTCGCGGCCGCCTCACCAACCACCACATCCCGGAACGCGCCGACCGCCGGATCCCGCTGCTCTTCGGCACCGCGTCGCTGATCGCCGGCCTGGTCCTGATGCTGGCTCTGGGCGCACCCCGCGAGGTCCTCGCCCTGCTCACCGCCGGCGGCGTCGGACTGGCCACGTTCGCCCTGGTCACCCACTGGTGGAAGATGTCCATCCACGCCGGCGTCGCGGCCGGCACGGTGTCCGCGCTGACCGCCGTCTACGGCGAGATCGCCCTGATCGGTGCGCCACTGGTACTGCTCGGTTGCTGGGCCCGGGTCCGGCTGACCGCGCACACGCCGGCCCAGGTGGTCGCCGGAGCCCTGGTCGGCGCCCTCATCGCCGGCACGGTCTTCCCACTGCTCCGCTGACCCGCCACCCATCACCGCCCAGCCGGCCACCTCTGCCCGCGCCCGCCGCCCGCCACTCGCCGCCCGCGCCCGCCGCCCGCCACTCGCCGCCCGCGCCCGCCGCCCGCCACTCGCCGCCCGCGCCCGCCGCCCGCCACTCGCCGCCCGCGCCCGCCGCCCGCCGCCCGCCGCCCGCGATCTTGACCGATCGACCACCGCCTCCGGTGGAAAAGAAGTCAAGATCTGCGCTCGGCGGCGAGCCCGTAGGCGGTGAGGGTGGCATCGAGCATCCGTTCCTGGTCGGCCGCGGGAAAGGCGTCCGGATCGGCGGCGGCATAGGCGGCCACCCCCTCGGTCATCGCGATCAGTGCCAGGGCGACCGTCGCCACCCGCTCGGCCGTCCACTCCGGAGCGGCGGCGGCGGTGAGTCGCTCGACCCGTTCCCGCCAGGCCCGGTTGTTGCGCCGGTGCTCGGCGATCAGCTCCTCGTCGGCGACCGCCGCGGCCAGAAAGCCCATCCACACGATCGCCTCCTGCCGGGTCTGCTCGTCGACAGCCATCCCCTGGTGCAGGATCGCCCGCAGCGCCGCCCGGGGTGTCGCCGCCTCCACCTCCAGCGCCTCGACCCGGGCCCGGGTCACCTGGTGGAGCAGTTGCCGGGCGTGCAGCAGGAGCGCCTGCCGGTTCGGGAACCGGTGCATGACCAGCCCGGTCGTACACCCCGCGGCCGCCGCGACGGCCCGCACGGTGAGCCGCTCCAGCCCCTGCCCGGCCAGCACACTCCACACCGCCCGGGACAGCGCCTCGCCCTGCGCCGACCGATCCGCGGTACGTGACACGCGTCGCACCCCCTCACTCGTAACAGCTGTTACCGTAACATCCGTTCCGAATGGAGGATGCCATGCTCTGGACCATCGAACCCCGCCCCTGGGACGACCCCGCCGGCGCCGCACTCCGCGCGGCCCAGCGATCCGAGCTCGACGCCCGCTACGGCACCACCGACCACGAGCCCGGCACCCCGCCGTCGGCAGCCGACATCGACCTGTTCCTGGTCGCGCTGACCGCCGACGGCGACCCGGTGGGGTGCGGCGCCCTCCGCCGCCTGGACCCGGCAACCGCCGAGGTCAAGCGCATGTATGTGGCTCCGGCCGCCCGCGGTTGCGGCATCTCCACCGCCATCCTGCGAGCCCTGGAGACCGCCGCCCTGGATCACGGCTGGACCACGATCAGACTGGAGACCGGCCCGGCCCAGCCGGACGCGATGCGGTTCTACGAGCGCGAGGGATACCACGAGATCCCGCTCTTCGGCGCCTACATCGGCTCCGACCTCTCGGTCTGTTATGAGCGGATGCTGACCCCTGGTAATTCGCTACCGGTCTCATCCCGCCCGCGCCCTTGACGGATGTCAGGATTTGACGGCCGGGCGCAGGGTGACCGTGACATGGTCGCCTTCGCCGACGCCTTCGGCCTTGCGGACGGCGTCCTTGAGCGGCACCAGGTACCGGCCGTCCTTCGGGAAGAGCGCAGTCCGGAACTCGGTGCCCCCGAGCACGACCATCACCGGCACCTGGCCCCAGTAGATGAGCGATCGGGCTTCTTCCTTGAGCTCAGCGCTGTCAGCCTCGGACATGGCGACGAAGAAGAAGGGCGCCGGCCCACGCCACTCGATGATCTCACCGTCGAAAACCCACTCCACGGTGAGTCATTGAACCAGCTTCCAAGAGCGAACGCCGCCTACAGACTGATGACGCGGACCCGCCGCCCGCACAGCTTAACCATGTCGTCGACATCAGAAGTCAGGACCGCCACCGGACCGGGCAGTCGCAGCGCCACCTCGGCGACCATCGCATCGATGGCGTACTTGTGCCCATGCAGCCCCACCGATTTCAGAAGCCCCGCACTGCGCCGGGCGCTCTCCTTCGTCACCGGCTCCACCCGGATCCGGGACAACAGCCAGCTCATCCGCGCGACGTCCACACCGGAGTGGGAGGCCTCGATGATCGTGACGGCGGACATCGCGATGTCGACCCCGTCGCGCTCGGCCTGCTCGAGCAACAGCATCACCTTACGATCGCGGTCGACCCACCCGGACAGACCCTGCGAGTCGAGCACCAGCGATTCAAGGCTCACGCCGCGCGCCTGATCTCCTCGTCACCATGCAGGAGCGCCCTAGCCTCGGCCATCTCCATGTCGGTGAACGCGCCGAACTCGTCCTGGTAGTGGTCCAGTTCCTCACGGAGGAGCCTACGCCGCTCAGCCCGCTCAGCCAGCTCGGTGAGATAGCCGGAGACGTTGTCGGTGTGCGACCTCATGCTCTCCAACAACTCCACCGGCAGCGTGATCGTGACCTTCTTCGTCCGCGCCATCCATCGACCATACCACGGTGTTACCAGCACCGACCGAGCCCACAGAAGGCCGCGCGGGACCGGCCCCGGCACAGCCCCTCAGCAGGCCACGATCAGACGTTGAATCTGAATTCGACGACGTCGCCGTCCTTCATGATGTAGTCCTTGCCCTCCATGCGGACCTTGCCGGCGGCCTTCGCCGCGGACATGGAGCCGGCCGTGACCAGGTCGTCATAGCTGACGATCTCGGCCTTGATGAAACCGCGCTGGAAGTCGGAGTGGATGACCCCGGCCGCCTCGGGGGCGGTGGCGCCGACCGGAACCGTCCAGGCGCGGGCCTCTTTCGGGCCGGCGGTCAGGTAGGTCTGCAGGCCGAGCGTGTCGAAACCGACCCGGATCAGACGGTTGAGGCCGGGCTCGGACTGGCCGGTCGACTGGAGCAGCTCCAGAGCGTCGGCCTCGTCCAGCTCGATCAGCTCGGACTCGATCTTCGCGTCCATGAAGACGGCCTCGGCCGGGGCGACCAGGGCACGCAGCTCATCGAGGAACGCCTCGTTGCCCAGCTCGGTCTCGTCGACGTTGAACACGTACAGGAAAGGCTTTGTGGTCAGCAGGTGCAGCTCGGCCAGCAGCTCCAGCTCGATGCCGGCGGCGCCGGCGCCCTGGTAAAGGGTGACGCCGTCGTTGAGCAGCTTGAACGCGGCCTCGGCGGCGGCCACCGTGGCCGCCTTCTCCTTCTTGAGCTTCGCCTCTTTCTGCAGGCGGGGCAGCGCCTTCTCGACCGTCTGCAGGTCGGCGAGGATCAGCTCGGTGTTGATCGTCTCGATGTCGTCGGCCGGGGACACCTTGCCGTCGACGTGCAGCACGTTCGGGTCGGAGAACGCGCGCACCACCTGGCAGATCGCGGACGCGTCACGGATGTTGGCCAGGAACGCGTTGCCCCGGCCCTGCCCCTTGGACGCGCCGCGGACCAGGCCGGCGATGTCGACGAAGCTCACCGGCGCGGGCAGGATCTTCTCGCTGCCGAACAGCTCGGCCAGCTTGTTCAGCCGCTCGTCGGGCAGGCCGACCACGCCGACGTTGGGCTCGATCGTCGCGAACGGGTAGTTCGCGGCGAGCACGTCGTTCTTGGTCAGGGCGTTGAACAGGGTGCTCTTGCCGACGTTGGGCAGGCCGACGATTCCGATGGTGAGGCTCACGGAACGCCAGTCTACGCAAGCGTCATCGGAGGAACCTCCGCAGTTCGGCGGCCACCTTGACCACCTTGACCCACAGACGTCGACCACGGTCGGCCATCGTCAACCTGGATTGACACTCGGTCCAGTTTGTGACATCGAAGACCTTGACGATCCACGGGGGAGACCCCGAGAATCCATGCCGACCAGATGATCGACATCGGTCGAAACCGGGAGCGCGGTTCCGCCGCACTCCCAACAACGGGGAGAACTGAATATGCGTTTCCGTCTGCTCATGGCGTCGTTGACCGTCGCCGCAGCAACCGTGGCCTCCGGCATCGCCGCCGGCCCCGCACAGGCCGGCCTCGGGGAGGACTGCCCCTCCGGTGCCCTGTGCGCCTACACCATCGACTGGATGGAAGGCACGCGCGGCCAGGTCTACGCCAACAACACCAACCTGCTGCAGTACTACGCGTTCAACAACGCGCACTCGGTCTACAACAACGGCAACGACTGCAACGTCCGTATCTTCTCCGGCAAGAGCTACACCGGAACGGGCGTGACCATCAGCCGCGACCACTTCATCCAGCAGCTGCAGACCACACCCTGGTACAACAACATCGCCTCTAACAAGTGGTGCGTGTGACCTCATGCGTCGCCTCAGCTCGCTGATCGTGGCGATGCTGGCATGGAGTGCGGCCGGGTGCACGTCGGCGCCCGGCCCCACCCCTGCCCTGACACCGGTCCCGGGACCACGGCCCTTCGGCGCCATCACCTATCCCGCCCCCGCCGATCAGCGCCTCGTCCACATCGCGACCGAATCCCTGATCCGCGACTGCATGCGCGCCAAGGGCCACGACTACCAGCCGATCCCCCCGGCCGACGTGACCCGCTCCTCCGCCGCGAACCCGTACGCCCTGCTCGACCCGGCACGCGCCCGCGCCGACGGGTACGGCATCGTCGGCGAGGCCCTCAACGGCTCGGGTGGACTGCCGCCGAACCCGAACAAGGACGCCCTCGCCGCGCTCGACCCGAAGGAACGGCAGGCGTGGGAGGCAGCCCTGAGCGGTACGCCGGGCCACACCCGCACCGTGGAGATCCCCGGCGGCGCGAAGCTCACGTTCATGACGGACGGATGCGGCTACACCGCCCAGCGCACGCTGCGCGGCGACGACTGGGACCGGCTGTGGGCGCACGCCGAGGCCAGCACCAACGAGGTCATCAGCCGCGTCACCGAGGCCGCGACGGTCAAGGGCGCCGTGGTCGAGTGGTCGTCGTGCATGACGAAGGCCGGGCACACCTACAGCGACCTGCAAGGCCCGCGCGGTGACATCATCGACCGCTGGCAGGCCGCGACGACCTCCGAAACCCGCAAGACCGTCGCACAGTACGAACTCCGCGTCGCCCGCGACGACAGCCGCTGCGAACAGTCGACGAAACTGGCGGAGGTCGTACAGGCCGCGCAGGACCAGGCCGAACGCGAACTGACCACGCCGGAACTCACCGCCACCCACGCCGCACTCCGCGCCGCCTGGGCCTCCGCCACGACACAGGCCGCCACCATCGCCTGAACCACGGTCATGTCCGAAACCCGCCAGCCGTGAGCCCGGCGGCGGCGCAGACTCGAAGCCATGGAACTGGACTTCGAACGGTGCTACCGGGCGGTCGACAGCCGTGACCAGCGGTTCGACGGCTGGTTCTACACCGCCGTGAAAACCACCGGCATCTACTGCCGGCCGTCCTGCCCGGCCGTCACACCGAAACGCGAGAACGTCGCGTTCCACCCCAGCGCGGCCGCCGCACAACGGGCCGGCTTCCGTGCCTGCCGCCGGTGCCGGCCCGACGCCGCACCCGGCTCCCCCGAGTGGGACACCCGCGCCGACACGGTCGGCCGTGCCATGCGTCTCATCGGCGACGGCATCGTCGACCGGGAAGGCGTTCCCGGACTCGCCGGACGGCTCGGATACACCGAACGGCACCTCAACCGGATGCTCACCGCCGAACTCGGGGCCGGGCCACTCGCGCTCGCGCGAGCCCAGCGCGCCCAGACCGCCCGGATCCTCGTCGAGACGACCGACCTCGGGCTCGCCGAGATCGCGTTCGCCGCCGGATTCGGCAGCGTGCGGCAGTTCAACGACACGATGCTCGAGGTGTATGCGCGGTCACCCAGCCAGATGCGGGAGAAACGGCCCGCCGGACGGGCCGAGGCGGGGGTCGTCAATCTGCGGCTCGCGTACCGGCCGCCGCTGCACGCGGAGTCGCTGCTCACGTTCTTCGCCGGACGGACCCTGCCCGGCGTCGATGCGGTCACGGATGGGGCGTACCGGCGAGGGTTGAACCTGCCGCACGGGGCAGGGACCGTGTCGTTGCGACCCGGGGACCGGGTCGTCCATGCCACGCTGCGGCTCGATGACGTGCGGGATCTGGCACCGGCCGTGGCGCGTTGCCGGCGGCTGTTCGATCTGGACGCCGATCCGGTGGCGGTGGACGGGCTGCTCGGCGGGGATCCGGCGCTGGCCGCCGCGGTCGAGGCGGAGCCGGGGGTGCGGGTGCCGCGGGCCGTCGACGGATTCGAGATGGCTGTCCGGGCTGTGGTGGGTCAGCAGGTGAGCGTGGCCGGGGCTCGGACGACGCTGGGGCGGATGTTGCGGGCGGCCGCCGTCGCTGTCTCGGGGGAACCCACCCCCATCCCCCAAACCGATACCACCGCGGACCTCGCCGGTTTCCCGTCGGCCGACGTCATAGCCGCCCTGCCCGACACCGCGTTCGGCATGCCCACGGCCCGCCGCTCCACCATCCGCGCTCTGGCCGAGGCGGTAGCCGCCGGCAAGCTCGACCTCGACCCCACAGCCGACCGGGCGGAGACGGTGGCACGCCTCACCGAGCTGCCCGGCATCGGCCCCTGGACCGCCGGTTATGTCGCCATGCGCGCGATCGGCGACCCCGACGTCTTCCTCCCCACCGACCTGGCGGCCCGCCGTGGTGCGGAGGCTCTCGGTCTGCCCGCCACTGCCAAAACCCTTTCGTCGTACGCCGAACGCTGGCGCCCGTGGCGCTCCTATGCACTGATCCGCCTGTGGCGTGCCGCGTAACGAACCTACCCGTCGGCGCACCCGGCCGGACGGTTGTCCACATTGCTGGAAGTGCCTCCGCGGCTATCCACAGATCAGCCGTTCCGTGGCGCACGGACCGCGAGAAGACGTCACGCTGTAGGCCCCCGAACGAGGAGACAACGATGTTGCTGCATTCGACTTTGGACACCCCGGCCGGCTCGTTCACCGTGGTGGTGACGAAGACCGGGGCGGTGCGCGCGGCCGGTTTCACCACCGATGTGGCCGAGTTGCTGAAGCTGGTGCATCCGGTGCTGCTGGAGCCGGCGCGCCCGGGTGATCCGGGTGATGTGGGTCCCGCGGTCCGGGCCTATCTGGAGGGCGACCTGACCGCGATCGACGCGATCGAGGTGGAGCAGCACACGGCAGGCGCGTTCATGTCGCACGCGTGGCGGGTGATGCGGGGCATCAAACCGGGTGCCCCGGTGACCTACACGGGTTTCGCCGAGTTGTCCGGCCGGCCGGCGGCGGTGCGGGCCGCGGCGGCGGCGTGTGCCCGCAATCCGGTGGCCCTGTTCACGCCGTGTCATCGGGTGCTGCGGACGGATGGGTCGCTCGGCGGTTACCGCTGGGGTCTGCACGTCAAGGAGTGGCTGTTGCAGCACGAGTCGGCCGCTTAATCGCATGGCGGCGCGTTGGTGGCGGTCCTACGCTGACCGGCATGACTGATACGGGAATCGGCCGTCACGGTCTCCCCGAGCGGCCGTCGCTGGACGGGCTCGAGGAGAAGTGGGCGCCGCGCTGGCAGGAGGAGGGCACATACGCGTTCGACCGTTCGAAGGAGCGGGCCGACGTGTATGCGATCGACACACCTCCGCCGACCGTATCGGGCTCGTTGCACATCGGGCACGTCTTCTCGTATACGCACACCGACACGGTCGCGCGGTTCCAGCGGATGCGTGGCAAGGCCGTCTTCTATCCGATGGGGTTCGACGACAACGGCCTGCCGACCGAGCGCCGGGTTCAGAACCTGTTCGGTGTCCGATGTGATCCGTCGCTGCCCTATGACCCGTCGTGGGAGCCGCCGGTGAAGGCGCCGAAGGATCCGGTCTCGGTCTCGCGGCGAAATTTCGTCGAGTTGTGTGGCCGGTTGACGGTCGAGGACGAGAAGGGTTTCGAGGCGCTGTGGCGGCGGCTCGGGTTGTCGGTCGACTGGGGCCTGACGTATACGACGATCGGTGAGCGGGCGCGGGCGGTTTCGCAGCGGGCGTTCCTGGCGAACCTCGCGGCTGGTCAGGCGTATTCGGCGGAGGCGCCGACGCTGTGGGACATCGGATTCCGGACGGCTGTCGCGCAGGCGGAGCTGGAGGATCGGCAGCGGCCGGGCGCCTATCACCGGTTGCGGTTCCACGGGCCGGACGGTCCGGTCGAGATCGACACGACGCGGCCGGAACTGCTGCCGGCGTGTGTCGCACTGGTTCACCATCCCGGTGATCCCCGCTTCGCGGGTCTCACATCGGTCCGCACGCCGTTCTTCGACGTGGAGGTCCCGGTTCGGGCCCATCCGCTGGCGGCAGCCGACAAGGGTACGGGTATCGCGATGGTCTGCACGTTCGGCGACCTGACCGATGTCACGTGGTGGCGGGATCTGGCTCTGGAGACGAGGGTCGTCCTGGGCCGTGACGGCCGGTTCCTGCCGGATGCTCCGGCGGGTGTCCCGGTCGCCGCCTATCAAGGGCTGGCCGGTCTGACGGTCAACGCGGCGCGCGCCGAGACGGTCCGGCTCCTGCGGGAGTCCGGTGATCTGCTGGGTGAGCCGACGCCGATCACGCATCCGGTCAAGTTCTATGAGCGGGGCGACCGGCCGTTGGAGATCGTCACGAGCCGGCAGTGGTTCATCCGCAACGGCGGGCGTGATCAACGGTTGCGGGAGGAGTTGCTGGCCCGTGGCCGGGAGTTGCGCTGGGTTCCGGAGAGCATGCGTCACCGCTACGACCATTGGGTCGGTGGCCTGACCGGTGACTGGCTGATCAGCCGGCAGCGGTTCTTCGGTGTCGCGATTCCGGTGTGGTACGAGTTGGATGCCGCCGGTGAGCCCGACTACGAGCGGCCGCTTCTGCCGGATGACGCGGCGTTGCCGGTCGACCCTTCGTCGGACTGCCCGCCGGGGTGGTCGGAGGAGCAGCGGGATGTTCCGGGTGGTTTCACCGCCGACCCGGATGTCATGGATACGTGGGCGACGTCGTCGTTGAGTCCACAGATCGTCACGGGCTGGAGCACCGACCCGGAGCTGCATGCCCGTACGTATCCGATGGATCTGCGCCCGCAGGGCCAGGAGATCATCCGGACCTGGCTGTTCTCGTCGGTGTTGCGGGCCGGCCAGCTCACCGGCGGTCTGCCGTGGCAGCGGGCGGTGCTGTCCGGGTGGATTCTCGACCCGGACCACAAGAAGATCTCGAAGTCGCTGGGCAACGAGGTGGAGACACCGATCCAACTGCTCGAGCAGTACGGGTCGGACGCTGTTCGGTACTGGGCGGCGTGCGGTCGTCCGGGTGCTGATCTGGCGTTCGAGCCGGCCCAGTTGAAGGTGGGCCGTCGGCTGGCGATGAAGCTGCTGAACGCGTCGAGGTTCGCACTGGGACTGGGTGCGGCGGACGCGTTGCGGCAGCCGGTCACCGAACCCCTGGACCGGGCGATGCTGGGCCGGCTGGCGGAGGTGATCGTCACGGCGACGGCGGCGTTCGAGGACTACCAGCACACCGATGCGCTGCAGGCGACGGAGACGTTCTTCTGGACGTTCTGCGACGACTACATCGAGCTGGTCAAGAACCGGGCGTACGCGGAGGGCCCGGCCGGTGACTCGGCGCGGGCGGCGCTCGCCTCGGGGCTGTCGGTGCTGTTGCGGCTGTTCGCGCCGTTCCTGCCGTTCGTGGCCGAGGAGATCTGGTCGTGGTGGCGTTACGGGTCGGTGCACCGGTCGACGTGGCCGACCCGGTACGAGTTGTCCCGGGTGGCACCGGAGAGTGATCCGACGCTGCTGGATCTGGCCGGTGAGGCTCTGCGGCAGGTCCGCCGGGCCAAGTCTGATCGGAAGCTGTCGATGAAGACGGAGGTTCCACTGGCGGAGGCGCTCGGGCCGGCAGAGTTGCTGGACCGGCTGGAGTCGATCGACGGTGATTTTCGAGCCGCCGCGCGGATCGGGAAGCTGGACCTGCTCCGGGACCGCACCCCAGAGCTTGTGATCGCCTGCGCATTCTGAGCGGGGCGGCCACCATAGGAGGCATGTCGATCGCCCCTGAGGAGGTCCGGGCCCCGGCCCGGGACGCGGTGTTGTTCCGGTCGTCGCCGGCCCGGACCTTCGTCATGGTGTTCGCGGTGCTGATGGTCGCCTATCTGGCGGTCTCCCCCGTCGTGGGGTGGGTCGCCGGTGACAGCGGGGACCCGTGGTGGGTGACCGCCGCGCAGGCGGTGCTCGTCGGCGCCGCCGTGGCGGGGGCGTATGCGGTTTCGGCGAGGGCGGCTCTGCCGACGTGGGTGCGGGTGTCGTCGGGTGGTCTGGAGCTGGCCGCGCAGGATTCCGATCCGGTGCTGCTGGACTGGGCGGACATCGCGGCTGTGGTGATCCGGCGGGACGGGCTACGGACGGTTCTCGACGTGGTTCCGCGGGACCTCGACAGTGTCCATCCGGTGCAGGAGGGCGGTACGGGTGGTCCGGTGCTGACGGACACGCCGCGCGGCCCGGCGTTCACCGCCGATCTGACGCAGATCTGGCCGAGCCCACGAGCGCTGCGCCGAGCCATCAACCGCCACCTGCACCGCTGATGGCTCGGAGCTCGCTGAGCACCGGGACGCCGTGAAAGTCCGGGACGCTGTGGAAATCTGCGACGCCGTGAAAGTCCGGGATGCTACGGAAATGGGTCTGTGAGGTGAGCGGTTGGGTGGGCGGCGTCAGAAGTCGAAGCCTCCACCGCCGCCGAAATCGCTGAAGCCTCCGAAATCGCCGCCGGAGAAATCGCCGGGGCTGAAATCGCCGCCAGAGAAGTCGCCGCCCGCGATGTCGCCGCCAGAGAAGTCGCCGCCCGCGAAATCGGCGCCGCCGAAATCGCCGCCCGCGAAATCGGCGCCGCCGAAGTCGCCGAACTCCGGGGAGAACAGGGCGTCGAAGATCAGCATGCCGCCGAGGACGCCGGCGCCCGCGCCGAGAGCGGTCCGCCAGACAGGTGTCGAATACCAGCCGGACGGGACCGGGCGACCCTCGACCCGGCCGCCCGGGTAGTAGTAGGGGGTGTCGGAACCCGGGCGTGGGCCCGCCTTGTACGAATGGCCCTGCACGGTCACCTCACGCTCGTGGGTGATCCGGCCGGTGTTGTGGGCGGAGCTGAGCGGCGGCAGGTCGGGGCCCGGGTCGAGGCCCATGGCCAGGCGTGCCGCCCGTGCGTAGGTGAGACCCTCCAGTGCCGACTCGCGGGCGAGCTGGAACTGCCGGACCGAATTGGCGGTCTGGAGCTGGCCCCCGGCCGCGTTGTATCGCTCGCTCGCGTCGGCGAGCGCCTGACGTGCCGCCGGATCCTCGGAGGTGAGGTTCATGACCTGGCCGCCGAGCCGCTCATACCACCTCTGGGCGTCGGCCCGGGCGTCGTCGAGCTCGGTCTGCCGGCGGGCTTTGCCGCCTCGCTGGGTGGCCGCGATGGCCAGGCCGGCGAGCACCACGATGAGCAGGATCAGCAACACGCCTTTCATGTTTCCCACGGTACCCCCGCATGTCATGAGCGACCTGTCTGGCAATCTGCGAAGGTGACGTTCTCGACACTGGCCGTGATTCTTCTCTGTCTGGCGGCCGGCGCGGCGGTCGGCTGGCTGGCCGCGCGCGCCCGCGCGGCGACCGACATCGCCCGGCTGGAGGCGACCGTGGAGGCCGCCCGCGATGGTGAGCAGCGGCTGGAGCAGTCGCTGCGGGCTCTGTCCTATGAGGCGACCGCGCAGTCGCAGGAGGCGGTGGCGCGGGCGGTGGCGCCGTTGCACGACACCTTGCGGCGGTACGAGGATCGCGTCGCCCAGCTGGAACATGACCGGATCGACGCGTATGCGGAGTTGCGGGAGCAGGTCCGGGCGATGGGCGCGGTCTCCGGTGAGCTGCGGACGGAGACGCGGCAGCTGGTGTCGGCGTTGCGGGCGCCGCAGGTGCGGGGCCGGTGGGGTGAGCACCAGTTGCGTCGGATCGTGGAGGCGGCCGGGCTGCTGGAGCACTGTGATTTCGCGGAGCAGGTGACGGCGTCGACCGACGATTCCGGGGTGCGGCCGGACCTGGTGGTGCGGCTGCACGGCGGGCGGACGGTGGTGGTGGACGCGAAGGCGCCGCTGGAGGGCTATCTGTCGGCGATGGAGGCCCGTGACGAGCACACCCGGGACGGACATCTGGATCAGCATGCCCGGCATCTGCGGGCGCATGTGGACGCGCTGTCGGGGAAGCGGTACTGGTCGGCGTTCGAGTCGACGCCGGATTTCGTGGTGCTGTTCGTGCCGGCGGATCCGTTCCTGGATGCGGCGTTGCAGCGGGATCCGGCGCTGATGGAGCACGCGTTCCGGCGCAACATCGTGCTGGCGACACCGGCGACGCTGATCGCGATGCTGCGGACGGTCGCCTACTCGTGGCGGCAGGAGGCGCTGACCAGGAACGCGGCGGCGGTGCACGGCCTGGCGCGGGAGCTGTACGGCCGGCTGTCCACACTGGGTGATCATGTGGACAAGCTGGGGTCGGCGCTGGGCGGGGCGGTGACCGCGTACAACCGGGCGGTCGGGTCGCTGGAGTCGCGGGTGCTGGTGAGCGCCCGCAAACTGGCCGAGATGGGTGTCTCGGACGAGGAGCTGTTCCCACCGGTGCAGGTGGAGACGGCTCCCCGTCAGCCGCAGGCCCCCGAGTTCAGCTAGCGGCGCGGGCGGCCGCGGCGGCCTTCATGTCGCGGCGCAGCTCCTGCGGCAGGGAGAAGGTGAGGCGCTCCTCGGCCGTCGTGTACTCGGTGACCTCGCCGAAGCCACGGTCGGCGAGGTGGGCGAGGACCTCCATGACGAGGTCCTCGGGGACGCTGGCGCCGGACGAGACGCCGACCGTGGTGGCGCCGTCGAGCCACTCGTCCTGGATCTCGGAGGCGTAGTCGACGAGGTGGCCGGCGCGGGCTCCGGCGCCGAGGGCGACCTCGACGAGGCGCACCGAGTTGGACGAGTTGGTGGAGCCGACGACGATGACCACGTCGCAGTCGGGCGCGATCTCCTTGATCACGTGCTGCCGGTTGGACGTGGCGTAGCAGATGTCGTCGCTGGGTGGTGACTGGAGCAGCGGCAGACGGGTCTTGAGGCGGGCGACGGTCTCCATCGTCTCGTCGACCGACAGGGTGGTCTGCGACAGCCAGACGACCTTGGCCGGGTCACGGACGACGACGTTGTCGACGTCGTCGGGGCCGTCGACGAGCTGGATGTGCGCGGGCGCCTCGCCGGCGGTGCCGATGACCTCCTCGTGGCCCTCGTGGCCGATGAGCAGGATGTCGTAGTCCTCGGCGGCGAAGCGCTTGGCCTCGTGGTGGACCTTGGTCACCAGGGGGCAGGTGGCGTCGATGGCCTTGAGGTTGCGCTCGCGGGCCTGCTCGTGGACCTCGGGGGCGACACCGTGGGCGGAGAAGACGACAGTCGAGCCCTCGGGGACCTCGTAGTTCTCCTCCACGAAGATCGCACCGCGCGCTTCGAGGGTGCTGACCACGTGTTTGTTGTGCACGATCTGCTTGCGCACGTAGACCGGGGCGCCGTAGAGCTTCAGCGCCTCCTCGACGGTCTGCACGGCGCGGTCGACACCGGCGCAGTAGCCACGCGGCTTGGCGAGCAACACCCGCTTACGAGGTTCAGTCACCCGGCCATGGTACGTGCCCGCACCCGCACCCCGCCTGCGGCGAGATGTGCGGCACAGGTCGTGCATACTGCCCGGTCATGACGGGTCGCATCCTTCGGTTGACGGTGGGTCAGCTGAGTCTCACCTTCGGCATGTTCTGGTTGGTGATGAGCCTGACGGTGGCGGTCGACCGGCATGTCTTCGCGGGTGCGGCGATCGCCGGGGGCGGTCTGGTGCTGCTGCTGTGGCGGCGGATCCGGCTGCCGGTCCGGCTGGTCGCGGCCGGCGCCGTGGTGGCGGGACTGGCCGGTACGGCGGTGGGGCTGGCCGTGCGGTCGGTCAGCACGGGCGGGATGTACGGCTGGTTCGAGGGCCGGGGCTGGCCGTTCGAGTGGCTGGGCCGTGGCGGTCTGGCGGACAGTCCCGGAGAGGCGCGGCGGCGGGCGGTCGAGGACGGGTGGGGCGTCGACGTGCTCCGGCTGCTCGCGGACGTGACCGTGTGGGCGTACACCGGCTTGGTGTTGATCTGTCTGGTCGGTCTTGCCGCCCGTGCCCAAAAGCGGCGCGGGACACCGGAACGGGCGGAATAATCCCTGTTCATGAGCGCTGAGCAGTGGCCATCGATTCCGGCCGTGCTCCGTGTGATGTCCGGTTGGTTCCTGGTCGGGATCGGGTTGCTGAATCTGGCCGTGGAGTTCGACGGCGGGCTGACCGGCGCGTACCTGATCTTCCATCTGGTGATCACCGCCGGCGGAGTCCTGTTGCTGTTGCGGCGGAGGCCGCGGCCGAGCCGGGGTGGCTGGGTGGCGGCGGCCGTGCTGATCGTGGTGGTGTTCGTGGCGACGCTGGCGCCGGACACGTCGGCGTGCTGCATGGAGAACTATCCGGGGCGGCACGGGTACCCGTTCCCGTTCCTGGGCGCCGGTGGCGGCCTGCACGTGGACCCGCTGTATCTGGGTGCCGACCTGATCTTCTGGGGTTGCGCGAGCCTGCTGGCGGTGGTGGCGCTGGCGCTGACCGAGCGGGCGCTGCCGGAGCGGCGGGTCCCGGTGGACCTGAGCCTGTACGACGCCGTCGCCGGGCCGCCGGCGCGCAGCGAAAATGTCGGTGGGCTTACGTAATCTGGCCGGGTGAACGAGCCCGATAGCGCGCCGCGCAGTTCCGCCGACGAGCCGTGGCCGGTCCGCGTGGTCAGTCAGAAGATCACGGCGTGGATCAGCCGGCTCGGCTGGGTGTGGGTCGACGGCCAGGTCGCGCAGATCAGCCGCCGTCCCGGTTCCAACGTGGTCTTCCTGACCTTGCGTGACCCGTCGGCCGACCTGAGCCTGACCGTCACGACCAGCCATGACGTGCTGCATGCGGGTGCGCCGGAGCTGGCCGAGGGCGCCCGGGTGACGTTGCACGCCAAGCCGGAGTTCTATCCCGGCCGGGGCACGCTGAGCCTGCGGGCCGACGAGATCCGCCAGGTCGGCATCGGCGAGCTGCTGGCCCGCCTGGAGAAACTGAAACGGCTGCTCGCCGCGGAGGGCCTGTTCGCCCGGGAGCGCAAGCGGCGGCTGCCGTTCCTGCCGGGCCGGATCGGCCTGATCACGGGGCGGGCCAGCGCGGCCGAGCGTGACGTGCTGATGAATTCGCGTCGTCGCTGGCCGTCGGTCGACTTCCGGGTGGTCAACGTGCCGGTGCAGGGCCCGACGGCGGTGGCGCAGATCATCGACGCGCTGAAGGTGCTGGACGGTGACGACACGGTCGACGTGATCGTGATCGCCCGTGGTGGTGGCAGTGTCGAGGATCTGTTGCCGTTCTCCGACGAGGCGCTGTGCCGGGCGGTGTTCGCGGCCCGCACGCCGGTGGTGAGCGCGATCGGCCACGAGACCGACGCGCCGCTGCTCGACTACGTGGCCGACCTGCGGGCGTCGACGCCGACCGATGCGGCGAAACGGATCGTGCCGGACCTGGCCGACGAGCAGCGGCTGATCGGGCAGGCCCGGGGCCGGCTCGACCGGGCGGTGCTGGGCCTGATCGACCGGGAGCGGCAGCGGATCGAGGCGTGGCGGTCGCGGCCGGTGCTGGCCCGGCCGGAGGCGCTGCTCGGTCAGCGGGGTGTCGAGGTGTCGGCGTTGCGTGACCGGGCCGGCCGCAGTCTGGAGCAGCGGATCCGCCGGGCCGACGATGCTCTGGAGCACACCGTGGCCCGGCTGCGGGCGCTGTCGCCGGCCAAGACGCTGGAGCGGGGTTACGCGATCGTGCAGCGCCCGGACGGGCAGGTGGTCCGTGCCGCGGACGAGGTGGCCGCGGGTGACCTTCTTCGGATCCGGCTCGCCGAGGGCGAGCTTCGAGCAGCAGTGATGGAGAGCTGATGAGCGACGAGAAACTGTCCTACGAGCAGGCGCGGACCGAGCTGGCGTCGGTGGTGGAGCGGCTGGAGCAGGGCGGCGGCACGCTGGAGGAGTCGCTGGCGCTGTGGGAGCGCGGGGAGGAGCTGGCCGACGTCTGTCACCGCTGGCTGGATGGTGCCCGGGAGCGCATCGAGGCGGCCCGGGCGGCCAGATCCGACGGTTAGAGGGCGGCCGCGAGCTTCTCCAGGTTGGTGGTGTCGGCGCCGTCGCCGATGATCACGATGGTGCTGGCCTGCTCGGTCGCGATCAGGGCGGTCTCGCTCTCCCGGCCGCGGTAACGCATCCAGGTGCGTTCGTCGGTGCGGTAGGCGCCGATCCGCTCGCCCTGCGGGCCGACCTCGGCGGGGACGAGCGTGGCCGGCGCGACGTTGCTCTGCACCAGCAGGATCGGCCGGCCGTCGGGGTCGACGTATCCGAGGCGCAGGGTCGCCCCGCCGTCCTCGCGGCGGAAGTTGGCCGACGTCACGTGCCAGTCGTCGCCGAGCCCGGCCGGCTGGGCGACGGGGAACTCGCGGGTGGCGAGCTCGATGGACGACGTCGGGTCCACCGCGATCGGCCGGTCGCCCTCCAGCACCACCCGGTAGAAGGTGAGGAACAGCGCGATCGGCACGAGAAGCACCAGCAGGGACAGGATCATGTCGCGCGGGCGGCGCCCCTCCCGGGGCGACAGGCGCGGGGAGGCCGCTGCGGGCGATTCGGAGGCAGGTTCCACGATCCCCATTGTTAACCACGTCGCTGAAACGGGACTTGGCACGTCCTCGGATGCCAGGATCGGAGGAATCACACCCCGCAACGTCGCGAGGAGGCCGCCGTGCCCGCACGAGTCCCCCAGGATCTCGACCGCAACATCGCCCTCGACCTCGTCCGCGTGACCGAGGCCGCCGCCATGGCGGCCGGTCGCTGGGTCGGCCGAGGCGACAAGAACGGCGGTGACGGTGCCGCCGTCGACGCCATGCGCAAGCTCATCAATTCGATCCAGATGCGCGGCGTCGTCGTCATCGGTGAGGGTGAGAAAGACGAAGCGCCGATGCTCTTCAACGGGGAGCGGGTCGGTGACGGCACCGGGCCGGAGGTGGACGTCGCTGTCGACCCGATCGACGGCACCACCCTGATGAGCAAGGGCATGCCCGGTTCGATCGCGGTGCTGGCGGTCGCCGAGCGGGGCGCGATGTTCGACCCGAGCGCCGTCTTCTACATGGACAAGATCGCTGTCGGCCCGGACTGTGCCGACGTGATCGACATCGACGCGGGCGTGAAGGAGAACCTGCGGCGTATCGCCAAGGCGAAACGCTCCAGCGTGTCCGACGTCACGGTGTGCATCCTGGACCGTCCGCGGCACTCGAAGCTGGTCGAGGAGGTGCGGCAGGCCGGCGCCAACATCAAGTTCATCTCGGACGGTGACATCGCCGGTGCCATCTCGGCGGCCCGTCTGGAGTCCGACGTCGACGTGCTGATGGGTGTCGGCGGCACCCCCGAGGGCATCACCGCGGCATGTGCCCTGAAATGTCTCGGCGGCATGATCCAGGCGAAACTGTGGCCTCTCGACGACACCGAGCGGGAGAAGGCGATCGCCGCCGGCCACGATCTCGACCGCGTCCTCACCACCGACGACCTGGTCACCGGCGACAACTGCTTCTTCGTCGCGACCGGCGTGACCAGCGGTGACCTGCTCAAGGGCGTCCGGTACCGCTCCGGCGGCGCGCACACCCAGTCGATCGTGATGCGGTCCAAGAGCGGCACGATCCGGGTCATCGACTCCTACCACCGCCTGGAGAAACTGGCCCTCTACTCGGCCGTCGACTTCGACGGGCACCTGCCGACGGTCCCGCTCGGCGACCCCACAATCTGATCGTTTCCGGTCAAAACCTTGCTGTTGTACGGCTAGCCCGCACCCGTCGGAACGTGGACCGTCCCGTGGCTCCCGCGCGGCGTCCGCGGCACTCCGGACCGCAGCGCGACCGCCGGGCTGAATGCGGTGGCCATGTGGTGGTGTGCGGTGCAGGACGCACCGCACACCACCACACGGCAGGATGCGACCCCACCCATGAAAGCCACCACAAATCACCACGTATCAAAACTGAAGCCGGAAAGTGGTGACATCAGGCACGGAGCACGCCACAGGTCACCACGTAGCGGGACGACACAGGCTGCGGGGCGTCGTGGGGCGGTGGGGGCCGCATTCTGCCCGCCGGTCGTGTCACGGTCCGGAGTGCCGCGGACGTCGCGCGGGAGCCACGCGACGGCCTGGCTTCCGGGGCGGCTCACGCCGTACCAGAAAAGGATCTAACGGCGACGGAAGATGAACGCCGCGACGATGCCGCCGAGCAGGCCCAGCAGATGTCCCTGCCAGGAGATCCGCTGGTCGGTGGGCAGCACGTTGAACAGCTGGTACCAGTAGAGAAGCCCGATGAACGCGGCCACCGCGAAGTGCCACCAGCTGCGCTCGACGACGCCGCGGGCGAGCAGCAGGCCGAGATAGCCGAAGATGACGCCGCTGGCGCCGACGACGACGGTGCCCGCGTCGCCGATGAACCAGACGCCGACCCCGGCCACCGCCATGATCAGCACCGTCGACCAGATGAACCGGCGCGCGCCGCCGGCCAGGACGAACGTGCCGAGCAGGATGAGCGGGACCGCGTTGCCGTAGAGGTGCTCCCATCCGTCGTGCAGGAACGGGCTGAACAGGATGCCGTCGATGCCCGCCGGCGAGCGGGGGATGATGCCGCCGGCCAGATCGAGGGTCCCCGGGCCGAGGGCGATGTCGATCACTTCGATCAGGAACAGGGCCGGGATGACGGCACACATCGTCACGAAGGCGCGCCCGAGCGACGCGTAGAAAGCCTCGGTGCCGAACCGTCCCGCCTCGTCCGTGCGTGCGCCTGCTGCCCACCCGTAAGCCATGCTGTCGATGGTGGCAGGAGCAGGCCAGCGCGGCCACTCGGAGGTCAGCCGAGACGACCGGCCGCGGCCCGGATGTCGTCGCGGAACTTGGCGATCTGTGTATATACGCCGAAGTAGCCGTCACGGGCGCAGCCGAGTCCCCAGCTGACGATGCCGACCTGCACCCACCGGCCGAGACGGTCCCGTCGCACCATCGGCCCTCCGGAGTCGCCCTGACACGTGTCGACGCCGCGGCGGCCGGCACAGATGGACTCGTCGCGGACCAGTTCGACACCGGCCTTGCGGTAGGCGGCGGCGCACTCCTCGTCGGGGATCGTCGGCACCGTCGCGTAGTGCAGCCGTCGTTCCTGCTGCCGCGCCGACTCCCTGGTCTGCCCCCAGCCCATCACGGTGAACGTGCCCTCGTCGGTGTCGTCGGGGGTCAGCGGCAGGATGGGCAGTGGCAGTTCCTTCTCGAGACGGACGACCGCCCAGTCGTCGCCGCTGGTCTCGGTGACGAAATCCGGGGAGCGGTAGACCTCCACCGATTTGACGGCGATCGCGGACCTCGAGTCCAGGTCGGGTGCCCCGGCGGTCACGGTGATCTTGTCGTTGGGGCCAGTGGGGCCCACGCAGTGCCCGGCGGTGAGGACGACCCGGGGCGCGGTGAGGGCGCCACCGCAACCCATCGAGAGCCGGACCGCCCAGGGGAACTTCCCGCTGCCGGCGATCTTGCCACCGACCACGTCACGTGCCGGTGCGTGTCCGGAATCCGCCCACGCGGGCACATCGGTACCCGTGAGAGCGAAAATCAGGAAAAAATACGCCGCTTTCCGGACCATGTGGACATTTGATCACAGCGAAACGGGGCCGCGCAGAAAGCCGCGCAGCCCCGTCACCAGGATCGTCAGTACCAGCCGACGTTCTGCGAGTGGCTCCACGCGCCACACGGAGTGTCGTAGCGGCCCTTGATGTAGCCGAGACCCCACTTGATCTGGGTGGCCGGGTTCGTCTTCCAGTCCGAGCCCTCCGACGCCATCTTGCTGCCGGGCAGGGCCTGCGGAATCCCGTACGCCCCGGAACCGCTGTTGAGGGCCTTGTAGTTCCAGCCACTCTCCTTCTTCCACAGCTTGTCCAGGCACGGGAACTGGTCGAGACCGAAGCCGGCGTCCAGCATCAGCGCGCACCCGATCTTGCGGCTGCCACTGTACTCGTTGCAGGACTCGGGGATCTCACCGGTGTAGACGACCGGACCGGCGGCCTCCTCGGCCTTCTTGGCCTCGGCTGCCTCCTTGGCCTCGATGACCTCTTTCTCCAGCTTGCGCGCCTTGGAAGCGGCGGACTGAACCTCGGTGGCGGCCTTCGCGGCGGCGGCCTCCTCGGCCACCACGCGGTGCGCGCGGGCGGCGGCGTGATCGGCCTGACGCGCCTTCAGCAGGCGCATCTCGTCCTCGTTGGCCTTCAGCACCAGCTGCGCGTCGGCACTCTGCTGCTGAACGTCCCGGTTCTGACCCAGGTACACACCACCGGTGAGACCCAGAACGAGAAGACCGACCGAGGCCGCACGGACACCCATCCGGCTCCAGAGCCGCTTCACGAAGATTCCCTTCGTCGGGGGCAAGGAAGCGGCGCGTCGACACCCCGTCGGGGCGGATCGCGCCGCATGTTGCTCGCCGAACACCATGGCGCAACGTGAAGTGGATGTGAAACGCCAGCGCGGCTATGTGACTTTAGTCACACGACTTACCGGGTGAATCCGGCACGAAGCAGCCACGCTGACGTTCTCACGATCTCTTACAGCGGGATTTCCTCCAGCAGGTCGGTCACCACCTCGGCGATCGGCGAACGCTCCGACCGGGTGAGGGTCACGTGCGCGAAGATCGGATGACCCTTCAGCGCCTCGATCACCGCCGTGACACCGTCATGCCGGCCGACCCGAAGGTTGTCCCGCTGGGCGACGTCGTGGGTCAGCACGACCCGCGAGTTCTGCCCGATCCGGGAGAGCACGGTCAGCAGCACGTTGCGCTCCAGCGACTGCGCCTCGTCGACGATCACGAACGCGTCGTGCAGGCTCCGGCCCCGGATGTGGGTCAGCGGCAGCACCTCGAGCATGCCGCGGGCCATCACCTCGTCGACCACGTTGGAATGCGCCACCGAACCGAGCGTGTCGAAGACCGCCTGCGCCCAGGGCGACATCTTCTCCGACTCGCTGCCGGGCAGGTAGCCGAGCTCCTGGCCGCCGACGGCGTAGAGCGGGCGGAACACCACCACCTTCTTGTGGCGGTTGCGCTCCATCGTCGCCTCCAGGCCCGCGCAGAGCGCCAGAGCCGACTTACCGGTACCGGCCCGGCCGCCCAGCGACACGATGCCGATCTGCTCGTCCATCAGGATGTCCAGCGCCACCCGCTGCTCGGCCGAGCGGCCCCGCAGCCCGAACGCGTCCCGGTCGCCACGGACCAGCTTGATCGACTTGTCCGGGTTGACCCGGGCCAGCGCCGAACCCCGCGGCGAATGGATCACCAGGCCGGTGTGGCACGGCAGGTTCTCCGCCTCCTCCACCTCCAGCTCGTCGCCGGAGTAGAGCGAGACCACCTGCTCCTCGGAGAGCTCCAGGTCGGCCATCCCGGTCCAGGTGGGGTCGCTGGCCTGGCCGTGCCGGTACTCGTCGGCGGTCAGACCGACCGAGGCCGCCTTGACCCGCAGCGGCATGTCCTTGCTGACCAGCGTCACCTCACGGCCCTCGGCGGCCAGGCCCAGCGCCACCGAGAGGATGCGGGTGTCGTTGGAGTCGTTACGGAAGCCGTGCGGCAGCGCGCTCTGGTCGGCGTGGTTGAGCTCGACCCGCAGCGTGCCACCCTCGTCGTTGCAGAGCACCGGCTGGTCCAGGCGGCCGAACTTGATCCGCAGCTCGTCCAGCATCCGCAGCGCCTGCCGGGCGAACCAGCCCAACTCGGGGTGGTGACGTTTACCCTCCAGCTCGGAGATGACCACGAGAGGCACGACCACCTCGTGGTCGGTGAACCGGCGGAAAGCCGCCGGGTCGGACAGCAGGACCGAAGTGTCCAGAACGAAGACCCTGCCGGCGGTGGCGGGTTCCGCGTCGGCGTGCCTGTCCCGGGTCTTACGACGACCCGTCGTGGCACGGCTGCTGGAGACTTTTTCGGCCGGGTTCTGGTCGACCCCGGCATCGGTACGGCGAGATGTCACAGGCCTGCTCCAGCGGGCGTGCAACCCGGTACGCCCGCGGTCCGCCACCTACCGGTCGCCGGCCCTCTGCACGGGGTCGGATTGCGGTCCCCGTGGCGCAGTCGTCGCAGGTCCGGGCCGACCGGCTGGCCCGGGACGACCCCGTGCCATGACTCAAACGCTAGCGGTCAACTACGTCCCGCGGTAGTGCGCAAAATCGGGCACCGAAGGGTGACGCTCGCCTCGGACCGAAATCGGCGGGCTTAAAAGAGGACCATCCGCGGGTAATCTGGCTCCCGTGGCAGAGACTGCGCGCCCGATACACCCGCTGACCACCGACGAGGCGTGGGCGTTCACCGCTTCACGCGCCTCCGCGACGACGTTCTTCTTCGACTTCGACGGTGTCCTTTCACCCGTCACCGACGACCCGGACGCCTCACAGCCGGTGCCCGAAGTGCTCGGCGTCCTGGAGCGTCTGGCCGACTCGGTCGCCCGTGTGGCGATCGTCTCGGCCCGTCCGGTCAGTTTCCTGAGATCCCGCTTCGAGAGCCTCGACAACGTCGACCTGCACGGCCTCTACGGCCTGGAGGTGTGGCACGACGGCCAGGTCGTCACCGAGCCGGCCGCCCTCGACTTCGTGCCCGCGATGTCCGACCTCGCCGAGCTGGCCCGCACCGAGCTGCCCGCCGAGATCCTCGTGGAGTACAAGAGGCTCTCCGTGGCCCTGCACTACCGCACCGCCCCCGACCAGGCCCGCGCCGTCGAGCGGTGGGCCCACGAGCAGGCCGAGCGGCTCGGCCTGCGCATCCAGCACGGTCGCATGGTGGTCGAGCTCAAACCCCCCGTCGACCAGGACAAGGGCGTGGTCATCACCGAGGGCGTCCGCAACGCCGGCTGCGCCTGGTATTTCGGTGACGACATGTCCGACATCAAGGCATTCGACGCGCTGCGTGCCCGCGAGGCCGTCGACCCCGCCTTCTTCGGCATGGCCGTCGCCGTCGCCAACCCCGAGACCGGGGCCGAGGTCTCCAGCGCCGCCGACCTGACCCTGGAGTCCCCCGACGCGGTGGCCGCTTTCCTCACCGAGGGCCTGGGTCGCTTCTGACCCCCTTGGTGGGTGCGGGTGTGGGTCGCCCCCCCCACCACGTGGACGTCCCGTGCTTCCCACGCGACGTCCACGGTCACCGCATCATCCGGAGACCTGTGTTCACAGCCCCTTTCGGATGCGGCGCCACGCCGCCGGCCCGTGCGGATGCGGCGCCACGCCGCCGGCCCGTGCGGATGCGGCGCCACGCCGCCGGCCCGTGCGGATGCGGCGCCACGCCGTCAGCCCGTGCGGATGCGGCGCCACGCCGTCAGCCCGTGCGGATGCGGCGCCACGCCGTCAGCCCGTGCGGATGCGGCGCCACGCCGTCAGCGCTGTATTCCTGGCACCACTCGTCTTCCCGGCTCGGCGCCACCCGACCGGAGCCTTGACCAGGACGTTCACCGGGCTGCCCGGCCGGATCTTGACCGATTGACCACCGCATTCGGTGGTGTATCGGCCTAGATCGGCCGGGCGAACTCGGCATACGGTGGTGGTCGCCGCACCGGCGGCCTGCCTACGCACCGCACCCGTCTCGCCGGCCATGTCGACGTCACACGCACGGCACCCGTCTCGCCGGCCATGTCGACGTCGCACGAGGGACGATAGGCGCACACAGTCGCGGATCGTGCGATCTCACCGTCGCCGTAAGCGACGATCAACGCACACGGAGCACGGATCGTGCGCGCTATCCTCGCCACGGCGATTGTCATGTCCCGGGACATCAGCGATGAAAGATCCTCATGGGACTGAACACGCCATCGCGGTGACAGAAGCCCACACAACGCCTTTGTATGCGCTCGTCACCGCTGTTGCCGCAATCAGCGCAGACTACAAGTGGCCATGACAACGAAATCCGGCCGCCTGGTTACCTCCGCAACCACCACGGACCGGGCGACGGCCACGGTTCGCGCATCGTGGTAGCCAGGGGCGGGGTGGGTTCGGTGGGCCAGCCGGCCGTACAAGAAAGGGATCGGCGGTAAGACACCGCGGGCCGCAACGCTGATCAGGGACCGAGAGGTAGGCGCGGAGGGCAAAGCGATCTCGGACCGAGAGATATGCGCGGACCGGAAGGTGCCGCCGGAAGGTGCCGCCGGAAGGTCGCGCCGGACGGTGCCGCCGGAAGGTCGCGCCGGACGGTGCCGCCGGAGGGTCGCGCGAGGTGACCAGGGACCGGAAGGTGGGCCGCAAGCGACCGCAGACCGGAAGGTGGGCCGCAAGCGACCGCAGACCGGAAGGTGGGCCGCAAGCGACCGCGGACCGGAAGGTGGGCCGCAAGCGGCGTCAGACCGGAAGGCAGGGCGCAGGTGACACGTGGACCGGCAGTGGGCGCAGGGGGCCGTGGACCGGGACGTGGGTTCGGAGCGGAACGTCATCGCCGGACGGAAGAAGGGCGCGTGGTGGCCGCGGAGCGGACGGCGCCCGGAGGACGGGGAGCGGGGCCGGTCAGGCGCCGTAACGGCGCTGGCGGGAGGCGTATGAGCGCAACGCCCGCAAGAAGTCGATGCGGCGGAAGTCGGGCCAGTTGGCGTCGTGGAAGTAGAACTCCGAATGGGCCGACTGCCACAGCAGGAAACCGGAGAGGCGCTGTTCGCCGCTGGTGCGGATGACGAGGTCGGGGTCGGGCTGGCCGCGGGTGTAGAGGTGTTCGGCGATGTGTTCGACGTCGAGGATCTCGGCCAGCTCCTCGATGGTGCCGCCGGTCGCGGCGTGCTCGTAGAGCAGGGAGCGGACCGCGTCGGTGATCTCGCGACGGCCGCCGTAGCCGACCGCCATGTTGACCTCGACGCCGTCGCAGCGGTCGCGGGTCTTCTCCTGCGCGGCCTTCAGGGTGGCGGCGGTGGCGGCGGGCAGCAGGTCGAGGGCGCCGACCATGCGCAGCCGCCAGGGGTTGCCCTCCTCGGCCAGCTCGGTCGCCAGGTCCTCGATGATCTTGACGAGGGGGTCCAGCTCGGCGGCGGCGCGGCGCAGGTTGTCGGTGGCCAGCAGGTAGAGCGTGACGTGCTCGATACCGGACTGGTCGCACCAGGTCAGCAGGTCCTTGACGCGGGTGGCGCCGACCCGGTGGCCGTCGTTGGGGTCGACGAAGCCCATCTCCCGGGCCCACCGGCGGTTGCCGTCGCACATCACGCCGATGTGTTTGGGCACGGGCTTGCCGGCCAGCTTCCCCGCCAGCCGCCGCTCGTAAAAGGTGTAGACCAGAGAACGCAGACTCATCACCCCAAAGCGTAGCCACCCCCGCCAGAGGCTCAAGCGGGGCGGGGCGCCATGGGGCCGTCCGCAACGAGGATGCGCCCGATCGTGCGATCGGGCGGTCCGCCGACCGGCCGGTCCCGCCCGGGCGCCGTTGCCGCGGGCGGGACCGTCCGGTTGTCAGGCGTCGGCGAGGCGCGCCTTCAGCGCGTCGAGCTCGGCCCAGAGTACGGCCGGGAGCTTGTCGCCGAACTTGTTGAACCATTCGGTGACCTGCGGAATCTCCGCCTGCCACTCGGCCGGGTCGACCCGCAGCGCCGCCGCCAGGTCGGCCGGGTCGATGTCCAGGCCGGTCAGGTCGAGCGCCTCCGGGGTGGGCACGTGCCCGATCGGGGTCTCGACGGCGTCGGCCTTGCCGTCGAGGCGCTCGACGACCCACTTGAGGACACGGCTGTTCTCACCGAATCCGGGCCACAGGAACTGGCCCTCGTCGCCGCGCCGGAACCAGTTGACGTAGAAGACCTTCGGCAGCTTGGCGGCGTCGCCGGACGCGCCCTTGGCCATGTCGATCCAGTGCTGGAAGTAGTCGCCGGCGTGGTAGCCGATGAACGGCAGCATCGCCATCGGGTCGCGCCGGACCACACCGACCTGGCCGACCGCGGCCGCGGTGGTCTCCGACGACAGGGTGGCGCCCAGGTAGACCCCGTGCACCCAGTCGCGGGCCTCGCTGACCAGCGGGATCGTGGTCTTGCGGCGGCCGCCGAAGAGGATCGCGTCGATCGGTACGCCCCGCGGGTCATGGTATTCGTCGGCGAGGATCGGGCACTGCTCGATCGGCGTGCAGAACCGGCTGTTCGGGTGGCTGGAGACGGCGTCCGACTCGGGCGTCCAGTCCTTGCCCTTCCAGTCGGTCAGGTGCGCGGGCGGCTCGCCCATGCCCTCCCACCAGATGTCGCCGTCGTCGGTGAGCGCCACGTTGGTGAAGACCGAGTTGCCCTTGGCCAGGGTGCGCATCGCGTTCGGGTTGGTGTGGAAGTCGGTGCCGGGCGCGACGCCGAACAGGCCGAACTCGGGGTTCGTGGCCCACAGCCGGCCGTCCTCGCCGAACCGCATCCAGGCGATGTCGTCACCGACGGTCTCGACCTTCCACCCGTCGAGAGTCGGCTCCAGCATCGCGAGGTTGGTCTTGCCGCACGCCGACGGGAACGCGCCGGCGATGTACCGGACGACACCTTCCGGCGAGGTCAGCTTCATGATCAGCATGTGCTCGGCGAGCCAGCCCTCGTCGCGGGCGGCCACGCTGGCGATCCGCAGCGCGAAGCACTTCTTGCCCAGCAGCGAGTTGCCCCCGTAACCCGAGCCGAACGACCAGATCTCCCGGGTCTCCGGGAAGTGCGAGATGTACTTCGTCTCGTTGCACGGCCAGGCGACGTCCTGCTGCCCCTCGGTCAGGGGCGCGCCGATCGAGTGCAGTGCCGGGACGAAGTCGGCGTCGTCGCCCATCACCTTGAGGACCTCGGCGCCCATCCGGGTCATGATCCGCATGCTGGCCACCACGTAGGGGCTGTCGGTCAGCTCGACGCCGAACATCGGCTCGGCCGCGTCGAGCGGGCCCATGCAGAACGGGACGACGTACATCGTCCGGCCGGTCATACATCCCCGGTACAGCCCGGTCATCAGTTGCTTCATCTCGGCCGGGTCCATCCAGTTGTTGGTGGGACCGGCGTCGGCCTCGTCGACCGAGCAGATGTAGGTGCGCTCCTCGACGCGCGCCACATCGGACGGGTCGGTGCGCGCCCAGAACGAGTTCGGTTTCTTCTCGTCGTCGAGGCGCACCAGGGCGCCGGACTCGACGAGCTCGTCGGTGAGACGGGTCCACTCGGCCTCGGAACCGTCGCACCAGACGATGCGGTCGGGTGTGGTCAGGGCGGCGACCTCGTCGATCCACGCGAGCAACCGCGGGTGCGAGGTAGGGGGCTGAGTCAAGGTGAAGCTCCTTCGGTCGGCACTGACCTATGACTGATCAACCGGATAAACCGGCTCTGTCATGGGGGAGTCACGTCAGCGTAAGCCCGACTGAGCATTGAGTTCATCGGTTGCATCTGTGGACAACCGCACAATCTTTGGTTGCTTTGCTCGCAGACGAGCGATTCTTCGCCGCAAAGCGCAACTGTGCGCAAGCCGGCCCGATCCGGCCGAGCCACACCGTCACTCTCGACAACTTTCACAAATAGGACTTATCGGCTTAGACTTTCGCCTAATCGGGCTTTCCTCGCAGTTCCTGCCACAGGAGGCGGAATGACGATCCCGGGCACCGACGCGGACTCGGACACCGGCCTGCTGGCCGCGGTCCGGGCCGGCGACACCGCCGCGTTCGGGACGCTCTACGAGCGCCACCACGTGGCAGCCCGCAAGTTCGCCTTCGGACTGGTCCACGATCGCGCCGACGTCGACGACCTGGTGGCCGAGACGTTCGCCAAGGTGTTCGCGACGCTGCGCGCCGGCCGGGGGCCGCTGGTGGCGTTCCGCGCCTATCTGCACACGACCATGCGCCACCTCAGATATCAGCGGGCGCGACGGGACCGGCGCCTGGAGTTCACCGACGACCTGACCCGGTACGACGCGGGCGAACCGTTCACCGACCCGGCACTGGACCGGCTGGAGCGTACGTTCGCGGCGGCCGCCTTCCGGCAGTTGCCCGAGCGCTGGCGTGACGTGCTGTGGCAGACCGAGGTGGAGGGCAGCACACCGGCCGAGCTGGCGCCACGGATGGGCCTCACCCCGAACGCGGTGGCCGTCCTCGCCCATCGCGCACGCGAGGGACTGCGCAGCCTCTATCTGCAGCAGCACGTGGCCGTGGCCGACCATCCGGAATGCCGCTGGGCCGGCGAGCGGCTCGGCGGCCAGCTCCGCGGACGGCTCGCCCCGCGTGACGCACATCGCATGCGCGGCCACCTGGGATGGTGCTCGGAATGCCGGAACAGGCTGGCCGAGATCCGCGAGGTCGACGGATTCCGTCACGCCCCGTATCGCCAGCGTCACCATGCCGAGACGTCCGGTTAAGACCCGGCAACGAGGACGGCGCTGGGTGACCCGCGCCGGTACCCTCGGATCCGTGCCCCCCAAACATCCGCAGGCGAACACCCTGCGCACCCGGATCACGGGACTCGTCCGCGAGTTGGGCAAATTCGGAGTGGTCGGCGGCATCGCCTTCACCGTTGACTTCGTGCTCTTCAACATCCTGCTGTCGAGCGGGCTGGAGACGCTGACCGCCAAGGCCGTCTCCACCATCGTGGCCACCACGATCGCGTTCTTCGGCAACCGTTTCTGGACGTGGCGTGACGGTGAGCACACCAACATGGCGCGGCAGTACACGACGTTCTTCGTACTGAACCTGATCGGCCTGGGTATCGCTCTGGCATGCCTCGCGATCAGCCACTACGGCCTCGGGCAGATCTGGCCGCAGCTGCAGAGCCCACTCGCCGACAACATCGCGGGCGTCGGCGTCGGGACAGTCCTCGGTACCATGTTCCGCTTCTGGTCCTACCGCCGATTCGTCTTCCGGGTCACCGCCGCCCCGGCGCCAGTTTCACAGTGACTCGGCGTAATCGCCCCCGTTCCCGTAAGGTTGCCCAATGCCCTCAGCCAGCATGCTGACGGAACGCCTCCGCCGGCTCGCCCCCGAAGCCTTCGCCTTCGGCATCATCGGCGCCGGCAACACCCTGCTCTATCTCGCGATCTACTGGGTGGCGATGCCGATCGGGCCGGTGAAGGCGAGTGTCCTCGCCACGGTCATCACCACCACCCTGGCGTACGTGGCGAACCGCTACTGGACCTACCGCCACCACACCCGGACCGCCCTCCGCCGGGAGTACACGCTGTTCTTCGGCTTCAATCTGGTCGGCATGGTCATCCAGTCGGGCATGACCTACCTCGGCAAGTACGGGTTCGGCCTCTCCGAGCACGACGACAAGTTCCTGCTGCTCGGCATGACGACCCTCGGTATCGGCATCGCCACGATCTTCCGCTTCTGGGCGTACCGGACGTTCGTCTTCCTGAAGCCGCCGGTCGACGGTCACGAGGGCGCCATCACCGACATGGACGCGACCGCCGGGTTCGCCGAGCTGAGCGCGATCGACGAGCCGGGCAGCGTGGCTCACCTGGATCTGCGGCCGGAGCTCGACCCCCGCTGAGGCTCCTCCTCTTCCTCCTCGTCCTCGACAGGAGCCGGGGCCAGCTCGATCAGCTCGTAGAGGGTGCTCTGCACCAGCTGGGCGGCGGGCACCCCGGCCAGCACGGCCCGCTGGTCCCCGATCGAGTCGATGGTCAGCGTGCCGCTGCCGAGCAGACGGTCCAGCAGGGACTGGGCCATCGTGTGGTCGTTGACCCGGTTGAGCGGCAGGTCACGGCGCTCCCGGTCGACGATTCCCCGTTGCATGAGCAGCCGCTCGCCGGTCAGCACGTACTCGGTGCAGCGCCAGTCGAGCAGCGGATACATCCCGTACCGGCCGCCGTAGTAGAGCATGATCGCGGCGACCAGCAGCAGGCCGATCCGGCCGCCGTCGGTCGGCGGGAGAAGCACCAGGCCCATGATCAGACCGGCCACGGCCAGCAGCAGTACGACGGCCGGCAGCACCACTGCCTTCCAGTGCGGACGCAGATGGAGAACGATCTCCTCCTCGTCCGCCAGAACATCCTCCGGGAACGCCACGCCGTCAGCGTACGTGCAGGACATCCCCCGCCGAGACGCGGAAATCGGCGCCTTCCTCCGTACGGATCACCAATTGGCCGTCCCGGTCCACGGCCAGTGCCTCGCCGGAACGCTCACCGCCACCGGGCAGCAGCACCCGCACCCGGCGGCCGATCGTCGCGCAATGCCGCTGGTAGGCGGCGAGCAGGCCGCACATCTCGGCGTCGCCGCCGGCCTCTCGCCACCCCTCGTACCACCGGGCGGTGCTCCGCAGCAGCGCCTTGAGCAAGGGGCTGCGATCCGGCTTGTCGGCGCCGGCCACGAGCAGCGAGGTGGCCGGCACACCGGTCGTCTCGGGCAGCTCGTCGGCGCGGGTGCTGACGTTGAGACCGACGCCGATCACCACGGCGTCACCGGACACCTCGGCCAGGATCCCGGCGCACTTGCGCTCGCCGACGAGCAGGTCGTTGGGCCATTTCAGAGCAGCGTCCACCTCGGCCACCCGGGCCACCGCCTCGACCAGCGCCACCCCCGCGAGCAGCGGCAGCCAGCCGAACGCCGACGCCGGCACACCGGGACCGGGCCGCAGCAGCATGCTGACCGTGAGCCCGGCCCGCGGCGGCGACACCCACTGGCGGTCTCGCCGGCCGCGTCCGGCGACCTGACTCTCGGCCACCACCACGAGACCCTCCGGCTCGCCGGACGCGGCCGCCGCCGCGACGTCGGCGTTCGTCGAGCCGGTCTCCTCCCGCACGTCGATCCTCGACCAGAATCCACCGGGTACGACCAGAGCACGGTTCAGTGCCCGTGTGGACAACGGCGGCCGGTCGAGCTCGGTGTAAGCCATCCCGGCAGCCTAGCCGGGTGAATCAGTGCGGCCCCGCGCTGTGCCTGCTGACATAGGGCCGCGGGCGCGGGCTCGGCCGCTCCTCGGGCTCGTCCTGGACCGGCCGGGGCTGGGCGTCGCGCTCGGCCCACGACTGCGGCAGGTTCACCCGTGGTTCCCGCGGCGGCCATTCCGGCGCCGGGCCGATCGGCGGCACCACCGGCAGGTCGAAGCCGGTCGCGGGCTCGTAGTCGGGCACCGGCGGCAGCGCGGCGATCTCCGGCGGGTCGAAGAGGTCGTCGGGCAGGGGGGTCCAGTAGTCACCGGGCTGCGGCGGGTCGGTGAAACGGCCGCCGTAGCCACCCGGGCTCTCGATGTCGCGCCGCGCCCATGCCGGCCCGTCCGGTTCCGGGTCCCTGCGGCGCCGGCGCGGCGGCCACAGCTCGTCCTCCGGGTAGCCGTTCTCGTAGCCGAGTCGCTCGTCGTCGTCGTACGGCGGCTCGCCCAGATACTCGTCGTCGGCCAGGTCCTCGTCGTCGGCCAGCCCGATCGAGGCCAGCCCGCTGGGGCTCGCCTCGCCGTCCGCCGGCCGGCCGCTGAAGGCGGCTGCCAGCCTGCGCCTGCGCTCGGGCCGGGGCTCTCCGTCACCGCGCGCGGCCGCCTCCACCGTCACCTGCGGTCCGGGCAGGGACCTCGCGGTGGCTTCCGGGCGCCGTCGGCGAGGGGAGTTCGCCCGGCGAGCACCGCCACTGAAGATCACGGTGCGGAAGCTGATCAGTGTGGCGAGGCCGCCTGCGATGAAGGCGAGCCCAGCCGCGGTCATCCAGTTCGTCACGCCGGTAGTAACGAATGGGGCATTGGGTATGAAACGCACGCGTAGCGACGCCCTCCGTGTGCGACGTGGCCCGGTTACGATGCTGATCGTTGCCTTAACGATCGCTCAGAGGGTGGAGACCTTCGTGACGACAGAGCCCGACATCCACACCACCGCCGGCAAGCTGGCCGAACTCGCCCGCCGCACCGACGAGGCCGTGCACGCCGGATCAGCACGCGCCATCGAGAAACAGCACGCCCGCGGCAAGAAGACGGCCCGCGAACGCATCGAGATGCTCCTCGACAAGGACTCCTTCGTCGAGCTCGACGAGCTGGCCCGGCACCGGTCCACCGCCTTCGGCCTGGAGAAGAACCGGCCGTACGGCGACGGCGTCGTCACCGGCCACGGCACCATCGACGGGCGCCAGGTCTGCGTCTTCTCCCAGGACTTCACGGTCTTCGGCGGGTCCCTCGGCGAGGTCTTCGGCGAGAAGATCGTCAAGGTCCTCGACCTGGCCATGAAGATCGGCTGCCCGATCATCGGGATCAACGACTCCGGCGGCGCCCGCATCCAGGAGGGCGTGGTCGCGCTCGGCCTCTACGCCGACATCTTCTTCCGCAACGTCCGGGCCAGCGGCGTCATCCCGCAGATCTCGCTGATCATGGGCCCGTGTGCGGGCGGTGCCGTCTACTCCCCCGCGATCACCGACTTCACCGTCATGGTCGACCAGACGTCGCACATGTTCATCACCGGGCCGGACGTGATCAAGACGGTCACCGGTGAAGAGGTCGGGATGGAGGAGCTCGGCGGGGCGCGTACCCACAACACCCGCAGCGGCAACGCGCACTACCTGGCCAGCGACGAGGACGACGCGATGGAGTACGTTCGCGCGCTGCTCTCCTATCTGCCCAGCAACAACCTCGACGAGCCGATCGTGTTCTCCGCGCTCGAGGAAGGCGCCGACGATCACGCGCTCGACACCCTGATCCCGGACTCGCCGAACCAGCCGTACGACATCAAGAAGGTCGTGGAGACCGTCGTCGACGAGTTCCTCGAGGTCCAGGCGCTCTACGCGCAGAACATCGTGGTCGGCTTCGGCCGTGTCGAGGGCCGGCCGGTCGGGATCGTCGCCAACCAGCCGATGAGCCTCGCCGGCACCCTCGACATCGCCGCGTCCGAGAAGGCCGCCCGCTTCGTGCGCACCTGTGACGCGTTCAACATCCCGGTGCTGACCTTCGTGGACGTGCCCGGCTTCCTGCCCGGCACCGGCCAGGAATGGGACGGCATCATCCGGCGCGGGGCGAAACTGATCTACGCGTACGCGGAGGCAACCGTCCCGAAGGTCACCGTCATCACCCGCAAGGCGTACGGCGGCGCCTACGACGTGATGGGCTCCAAGCACCTCGGCGCCGACGTCAACTTCGCCTGGCCGACCGCGCAGATCGCCGTGATGGGCGCGCAGGGTGCGGTCAACATCCTGTACCGGGGCGACCTGGCCGCCGCGGAGGACCCGGCCCAGCGGCGCACCGAACTCATCCAGGAGTACGAGGACACGCTGGCCAACCCGTACATCGCGGCCGAGCGCGGTTACGTCGACGCGGTCATCCAGCCGTCACAGACCCGCATCCAGGTGACCCGGGCCCTGCGGATGCTACGCACCAAGCGGGAGACCCTGCCCCCGAAGAAGCACGGCAACATCCCGCTCTAGAGGCTCAGTCCGCCCTCGGGCAGCCACTGACCGGCCAGCAGGAACGCGCCGGAGACAAGGGCGATCAGGTTCACGACGAGGAAGACGCCGACCCAGAACAGCGCCGGCAGGTGGGTCAGCCGGGCCAACTGGTCGGCGTCCGAATCGCGCATCCGGCCCCGGCCGCGCAGACTCTGCAGCTCGAAGACCGGGCGGACACCCCCGAAGAGCAGGAACCAGACGCCGGCGTACGCGAAAGCCGCCTGCGTCTCGGGCTCGGCATACCAGGACACGGCGAACACGATCGCGCCCGTGACCAGCAGCGAGATCACCCCGAACAGGTTCCTGATGTTGATCAGCATCAGGAGCAGCAGCGCCACCGCCAGCCACAACAGCAGCGTGATCCGGTTGCCGCCGAGCAGCCACGCACCCAGCACACCCACCAGCGACGGCGCGATGTAGCCGCCGAGCAGGGTCAGGATCATGCCGATGCCGGTCGGACGGCCGGCCGACAGGGTCAGGCCGGACGTGTCGAACTCGAGGCGGATGCCTTTCAGCTTGCGCCCGGTCAGCAGAGCGATCAGCGCGTGACCACCCTCATGGGCGATCGTGACGGCGTTGCGGGCCACCCGCCACACCGGCCGGACCGCCACCGCGAAGAAACCGGCCACCGCTGTGAGCAGCACCAGCATCCCGGGCGGGTCGGGCTGGGCGCCCAACAACTGGTCCCAGAGATCAGTCACACCGTCGATCGACAACACGCCGGGGACTGTAGCCGATCCCGCTATGCGCGTCGCCTGGCCACGGCCTTCACCGGCTCGGGTTCGCGGTTCGCCAGTGACCTGGCGGCGTACACACCGGCCGTGGCGGTCACCGCCAGAACGGTCAGGACCAGCATCAGAGCGAGCAGACCGGTGGACGCCACGATGATCGCGACATCAGCCGCGGCCACCAGCATCCACAGTGCGATCGTCGGCTTACTGCCGTGCCGTCGGCAGCTCATGGTGTACCTCCATCCGTGATGCTGGATAACTACCCAACATCACGGATCCCACTCACTTCGCCTTGAATCCCTGGAAGACCTTCTCCCGGTCGGCCTTCGCGGCCTCCCAGTCGTCGGCCACCGTGTACCAGGTCAGCACGTAGGTCTGGTTCTTCACGACGAAGACCCGGCGCAGCACGCGCTGCTGGGTGCCGCCGCTCGCGCTGCGGTAATACTCCAGGTCGGCCGCCGGCACGCCGTTGAAGTCGACCTGCGTGGGGCCGACCTTCCGGTAGCCGGTGTTGCCGTCACTCCTCAGATACTCGACCGGGTCGTTCTTACCGGGCACGAGGTCGATACGGATCTGCCGGCCATTGCCCCAGTCGAGGGTCGTCCCGGTACCGCCGCCACCGCCCGACACACTCTCCGGAACCCAGAAGCTGTAGCCGCTGCCGTTGTAGACACGCCAGCCCGCCGGAATCTCCGAACTGGGTGACGGCGGCGCCGAAGTCGGCTTGACCGGGCTCGGAGACGAAACGTCGCTCGGCTTCGGGGCCTCCGACTTGCCTCCGCCCGGCACCACCGGGGCCGACGCGCCGGGGCCGGCCTGCGTCACGTCCTTGCCGGGCGTGTCGTCATCGCCGAACGCCTGCACCACGATGATGCCGACGAGCAGCAGGAACGTCAGGACGATGCCCAAGCCGATGGCGGCCTGGCGGCGGGTCAGCGTCGTGCCGAGAATCGTTATCCCACCGGTACGGCGAGCGACCGGCCGCATCTGCATGGGCGTCCACGCCGGACGGCTCGGCCGGGAGAACCCGGGCTCCGTGGTGAGGTCGCCGACCACCTGCGTGGCGGGCTCGGTGGCGGTGACGATCCGTCGGCGCGGCGGCATGGCGACCACCGACGTCTTGTCGTCGTCGGTTGCGGCCGGCCGTGGTCGTGCCGCCGGCAGGAGCAGTGACGTCTTCTCGGCGGGCGCGGCGACCACCGACGTCCTGTCGTCGGCCACCTCCTCCACCTCGTCCGCCTTGTCGGCCGCTTCCGCCGCCCCGGCCTCCTCCGGCGTCTCCGCCTTCTCCTCGGCGGCGTCCGGTGCGGGCTGCTCCACCGGCTCGTCGACCGTCTCGGGCTCGGCGGTGGCCGTCTCCGGCTCGTCGGCCTCTGTGGTCTTCGTCACCTCGACGGCTTCCGCGTCGGCCGGCTTCTCCTCAGTGACCGGCTTCTCCGCCGGCATCACGGTGGTGGCCTGGGCCTCGCCGTCCTTGTCGGCCTCGGCCGGGGCGTTGCGCGGGGTCACCACGGGGAACCCGGACGTCGCCTGCGCGAGGGAACGCTCGTGCTCGGGGGCGGCCTGCTTACGCCGATTGGCGGCCACGTCGGCGGCGGTGAACCCGGTACGCAACGCGTTGGTGGGCGCGTTGCTGCCGGCGGCCTCCTCGGGGGCGGGCTTCGACGTGGACGGCTGACCTGCGGGAACCACACCCGGACGGGAGCTCTGCAGCCCGCTGGGACGCGAGGATCGCGCCTCGCCGGATGGGGGCGCGTCACCCGTACCAGAAAGATCGTCCTTGACCGGGGGTGTGTCGAGGCGCGTCGGGTCGAGGGGCTGGCCGCCGCGTCGCGGTGCCTCCGGCGGTGTGCCGCCGACCTGGGCCTTGCCCGCGGCGAAATGCGGAGGGCGGCCCTCGGCGGGTTTCGCCACCGGTGGGCGCGGATTCGGTACGACCGGGGCCGAACCCGTCGCGGTCGCCCACCCGGAACCGGGCAGAACCGGCGGGCCACCCGGACCGCTCGGCAGCGAGGGCCGCTCCCGGCCCACGCCCGGCCGGCGCATCGTCGGGCTCATCGGGAACGTGATCTTGCCGCGGCGGCCGGCGGCCCGCGACAGCAGCCGCTCCGCCTCCTCCGCGTTGATGCGGTGCGCCGGATCCTTGCGCAACAGGCCGTTGAGCACCGGTTTCAACGGCCCCGCATTACGTGCGACCGGCACGTTCTCGGTCGCCAGCGCGGCCAGCGTGGCGATCGCCGACGGGCGCGCGAACGGCGACGCACCCTCCACAGCGGCGTAGAGGGTGGCACCCAGCGACCACAGATCGGCGGCCGGACCGGCCGTGCCGTCCCGCGCACGCTCCGGCGCGATGTAGGCCGGCGAGCCGAGCACCAGACCCGTCCGTGTCACATTCGGATCACCCGGGACGGTGGCCAGGCCGAAGTCGGTGAGCACCACGCGCCCGTCGGCACCGAGCAGGACGTTGCCCGGCTTGACGTCACGGTGCATCACACCGTTGCGGTGCGCGGCACGCAGGGCGTTGAGCACACCCAGGCCGATCTCGGCGGTGCGCAGCGCGTTGAACGGCCCGTCCGCGGCCAGGGTGTCCTGGAGAGAACGCGAGGCCACGTACTCCATGACGATCCACGGGTCGGCGTCGGTGGAGAGCACGTCGAAGACGCGCACCACGTTGATGTTGTTAAGACGGGCGATGGCGCGCGCCTCGCGAAGGGAGCGCTCACGCATCTCCTGCCGCTCGCCTGGGGTCAGCCCCGGGGGCGGCACGAGTTCCTTGATCGCCACTTCTCGGTGCAGGACGACATCGGTCGCCCGCCAGACACGTCCCATCCCGCCCTGACCGAGCGGCGCGATGAGCCGGTACCGATCAGCGACAACGAGAGGGGGAGAAGAAGACATCACGCAGAAAATACCTGGTTCTGTCGAGCGGCCGCGAATTGATCAGCCGAGTGTGGGACACGTGTCACCGGATCTCCGGCCCTACGTCGTACGCTCGGTTGATGAATGAGGAACCGCTGGTCAGCGTCGTACGGGGAAGCCTAGACGATCATGAGGTGGCGGCGCTGGCCGCCATCCTGGCATCTCGATCCACTTCGGTCAATTACCCCACGCCGCCCCAAGCCCCCTCAGACTGGCTCCTCTCCTCCCGGCCCGGAGCCCACCCCCGCACCTGGCGAACGGCGGGGTTGCCGCGCTGAACGGCCATCCACAGGGGGCGGTAGCCGACGCGAGGATTCGATAACCTCCAAGAGTCATTCGCCGTCTGTCGATGGGAGGCTCGCCGATGCCTATAGACAACGAGCCTGTGTACCGGAGCTCGGTCGACAACTACGACCTCACCGACATCGATGGGATCGAGGCGGACATCGCGGCCATGGAGGAGTTCGCCGCAGGCCTTCGGGCCGACCTCGAACAGAACTACATGCCCCACGCCGACCGCGCCGCTGCCAACATGCTCGCTGAACTCCCGACCAACGGCGAGTTCTACGAGCTGTACCTGTTCCTCGGGGCACACCGACAGGTCCAAGACGCGACCTTCCGGAACGTCGACTCCTACATCGCTGGGACCTACCAGTTCGCCACATCAGCAGAAGAGATCAGCGCGAAGTATCGCGGCGCCGACGCCTTCTCCCGGGCCAAACTTTCCGACGTTCAGGCCGCCTTCGAGGGGAACGGGACGCTCTGATGGTGCAGTGGGATGGCGGCGGGGGCGGCGACCGTTCGGCGAGGTTCTCCTACATGCAGGTCCCAGACCTGTGGGGCATGCTCCAGTACCACGACAACCTGCCGCATCAGCAAGCCATGCAGGGATGGCGTCAGTCCTACGAGCTTGTCCTGATGCATCGAACGCAGGTAGAGAAGTATAAGGAGAAGTTGATCACAGCTTGGCCGCCTGAACGCAACAAAGCATCCCGCAACTACGTCGATCGTCTTGACAATCTCATAGAGAGTCTTACTGAGACGTACGAGGCTGCGATTGCCAATCACACGGCTTATACAGCGGCCATCGCCGCCGTGGACGACGCCAAGCGAAAGATGGAAGCAATCCATCAGGAACACGCTGCCAACACGCAGAAACTTGCGGCCTACGAACAAGAGATGCGCGATCGGCCCCGAGCCTACGGAAAGGCTGTCGCGCCTCCACCCCCGCCGTCTCCGATTGCGGCAGGTCGGCAGGAGGAGTTGCAGATACAGGCGGCGAAGCTCATGACTGGGTTGACCGCCGAACTCGCAACCGCTCAGACATCCCTCACCACCCCAAGGCCATACAACCCGAACATAATTCGCGACGACGCCAATGAAATTTTAGGCCCAGGCGGCGCCAGTCCTATAGTTCCCACTGGCTTGGGATCCCCTGGGCGATCAACTGCATCCGCCAATACAGGTAGGGCGAGAAGCACCACTGTCAGCACGCCCGGTACCACTCCCGGCCAAGGGACTGGCAAGCCCGAGCAGCCCTCGCCGGAGAAAAAGCCGTCAAGCGGGCCTATTCTGGGCGGAACTAAGCAGCCGCTGAAGCCTTCGCCGAGCCTCGGGAGCACCCCGCAAACACCGTCTACTTTTACGCCAGCTCCCGGCTCACCTGACTCAACGAATTTCACGCCTACCCAAAACACGTCTCCTACAACAACTCCACGAACCCCGACAACGGCTAATCCCCCCATAGGCACGGCCCCGCCCTCATCAGGAAGTAGAGGAATATCACCCCTTAATGGAGGAGTGATTGGCGGCTCCCCCCCAATTAGCGGAACGCCATCGGGACGCGCCGGACAACTGGGAGGATCGGCGCGCGGCAGCCTGCGAACAAATCCGATTGGCGGCCTTATTGGGCAGGAGTCAATTACCAGGCCGACGCAACGCCTAACATCGAAAACCGACGAAGATCAACGCTCCAAACGCTGGGATCCGGACAACCCGTGGGAGACAGGAGTAGGGATGGAACCCATCCTACTCCCATCTGCAGAACAGCGCATTGACCCCGGCCCCACCATTGGCGGCCGATAGGTGACCATCTCCAGAAAGTCAGCGACGCTCGTTATCATCGCAGTCGCTGTAACGCTTTGTCCATCAACCCCTGCATTTGCAGATAAGGTTCGAGATGAGCAATGGTTCGTCGATTATCTAGATCTAGCGCAAGCGCATCGTATAACCCAAGGATCCGGCGTATCCGTTGCAGTTGTCGACACCGGCATTTCGCCACACCGTGACCTTTCACAAAATCTACGGAGGGGAACCGATACTAGCCCAGGCGGCGACGGCACAGGGAGGAACGATGAAAATGGTCACGGAACAAGGATGGCTGGACTCATCGCCGCACACGGACACGAAGCAGGTAACGGCGCAATCGGAATTGCACCCAAAGCCTCGCTTATTCCCGTCCGAGCGGCCGGAAAGAAGCCAAATGGCTTGGGTATACCTGCCGGAATTAAATGGGCCGCCACGCACGATGCAGATGTAATTAATGTTTCCGGATCCGTCGCCCGCTCTCGCGAACTTAACGAGGCCGTAGCCGAGGCGGTCCGATCAGACGCCGTTGTCGTAGCAGCATCTGGAAACAAGTCTGAAGACCCATCAATAGCCAACCCCGCAGAGATGACGGATGTACTTGCCGTCGGCGCAGTGGGGCGAGACGGAAATGTAGCCGATTTTTCAGTTACAGATCCAAAGGTGGAAATCTGCGCCCCAGGCGTTGATATGGTTACAACCGACCTCGAAAATAAGTACGCTAAAGGCCGAGGCACATCCCAGGCAACGGCGATTGTTTCGGGGGCGGCTGCGCTGGTTCGGGCTAAGTTTCCTAGCCTTTCTGCGCCTGAAGTTATTCATCGACTTACCTCGACTGCCGATGACAACGGGCCACCGGGGCGGGATGACGAGTGTGGGTATGGGGTTCTCAACATCGTCAAGGCTTTGACTGCTGACGTGCCCCCACTCGATCCTTCCGGAACGGCGGCGCCGGCTACTACCGGAACTTCTACGGCTGGGGTTTCTGCACCTTCGGGGGGCGGCGCCTCAACGGATGCGGCCTTGCCGAAACACTCTGGCTCCAATCTTTCACTCATTGCTGGGATCGGGGCGGTGGTCATCGCCGTCGGAGTAGTTCTCGCCGTTCTTGTTCGGCGGCGGCGACGGGACGCCTCCTGAGTTCTGTCCCTCACCGTGTACGGACCCGCCGGCAATCTCCCTGGCTGGGCCACGAGCAAGCAGCGCACGCGGGAATACAGCGGCGGGAACTCGCCGGATGCTCGGGAGATCACAGCGGCGGAAGTGTGGAGGCCACGGCGGGAATGCCTACTTAGAGGCGATGAGCCTCGGAGCAGGGGTTCGGTGGAGAACGTGGCTGAAACACGCCGGTTGCTCGCGGTTTTACATCGCTGGGGCTTGTAGGCTCGTTTGTCGTGCAGACCGACATCGCTTATCGCCTGATTCTCGCCTCGGCCAGCCCTGCGCGGCGGGCTCTGCTCACCGGGGCCGGGATCGATGCTGAGGTGATCGTCAGTGGCGTGGACGAGAGTGTCGTGGAGGCTGATGACGCCTACACGACCAGTCTTGCCCTTGCCCGGATGAAGGCACGGACGGTGGCCGCCAATCTTCCGGCGGATCCGGCCGCTCTGGTGCTCGGGTGTGATTCGGTGCTGGCGTTCGAGGGTGAGGTGTTCGGGAAGCCTGCCAACGCTGACGAAGCGGTCAAGCGGTGGATGGCGATGCGCGGCAAGTCGGGGGTGCTGCACACGGGGCATCATCTGACCGGGCTGGTCAGTGGGCTTCAGGCCGAGGCCGTCGGCACCACCACCGTGCATTTCGCTGATGTCACCGATGCTGAGATCGAGGCCTATGTGACGTCTGGCGAACCGCTTCAGGTGGCGGGGGCGTTTACGCTGGACGGGCGCGGTGGGGCATTCGTCGAACGGATCGAGGGTGACCCGGGCAACGTGATCGGGCTGTCGCTGCCGTTGCTGCGTCGTCTTCTAGCTGACATGAGCGTTCCGATCACCTCCCTCTGGCGGCGCTGACTCCGCCTCCTCGGGCGGCTACAGCACCCACAACAGGATCCGGGTGGCCTCGCCGCCGCCATGAGGGCAGCGAGCGCACCCAGATCGCACTCTGGGCTGTCCCACCGCGCCCACACGGCCGGACGCGGAGGCCGACGCGGGCTCGGCGACCGGCCACCCGGCGTTCGGGCGCGCTGACCACCCAGGTAACAACCGGACACGGCGACCGACCCCCGCCCGAACAGCCGGAGTGCGGTAACCGAGCCACCAACCAGGCACGATGGCCAAGACCGCCACCCAATCAACCAAGCACGGTAAGCCAGCCGCCATAGGTAGCCCGGGGGGCAGTGACGGGTGTTGGGAATCACGGTTCGGACGATGGGGCCGGAGGAACGGTTCGGTCGGCGACTAGCCTGATCGGCGGGGCGAAGGTGCGGCACACAGCGGTGCCGAGTGAGATCATGCACCGCGCTGGGCGGCCAAAATCGGCGAACCGGGATTAACTTGGCGGCTGAGGGGCGGAGATCCGGATTCGGGAGTATTCATCGGTCCGGAACGACCTGAGTAACCGTTAGGCTCATAGCCGTGCGGAAGATTCTGATCGCCAATCGTGGCGAGATCGCCCTCCGGGTCATCCGGGCCTGCAAGGACGCCGGCCTCACGAGCGTCGCCGTCTACGCCGACAGCGACCGGGACGCGCCACACGCGCGCCTGGCCGACGAGGCCTTCGCGCTGGACGGTGAGACCGCCGCCGAGACCTATCTCCGCATCGACAAGCTGCTCGACGTGGCGAAGCGAAGCGGTGCCGACGCCGTGCATCCGGGCTACGGCTTCCTGTCGGAGAACGCTGAGTTCGCGCAGGCCGTACTCGATGCGGATCTGACCTGGATCGGGCCGACGCCGCAGGCGATCCGCGATCTGGGTGACAAGGTCACCGCGCGGCACATCGCGCAGCGGGCCGGCGCGCCGCTGGTTCCGGGCACCCCTGATCCGGTCGTGGACGCGTCGGAGATCGTGGCGTTCGCCGAGGAGCACGGCCTGCCGGTGGCGATCAAGGCGGCGTTCGGCGGTGGTGGCCGCGGGCTGAAGGTGGCGCGGACGATCGAGGAGATCCCGGCGCTGTTCGAGAGCGCGACGCGGGAGGCGGTGGCCGCGTTCGGGCGTGGCGAGTGTTTCGTGGAGCGCTACCTGGACCGGCCGCGGCATGTGGAGGCGCAGGTTCTGGCCGACACGCACGGCACGGTGGTGGTGGTCGGCACCCGTGACTGCTCGTTGCAGCGCCGCCATCAGAAGCTGGTGGAGGAGGCTCCGGCGCCGTTCCTCTCCGGCGAGCAGCGCCGGAAGATCCACGAGAGCGCGAAGTCGATCTGCCGCGAGGCCGGCTATCACGGCGCGGGCACGGTGGAGTATCTGGTCGGCCAGGACGGGACGATCTCGTTCCTGGAGGTCAACACACGTCTGCAGGTCGAGCACCCGGTGAGCGAGGAGACGGCCGGCATCGATCTGGTGCGGGAGCAGTTCCGGATCGCGGCGGGCGAGGCGCTGCGGTTCACCGAGGATCCGGAGCCGCGTGGTCACGCGATCGAGTTCCGGATCAACGGGGAGGACGCGGGGCGTGGCTTCCTGCCGGCACCTGGCACCGTCGAGCGGCTCGTCTGGCCATCCGGGCCGGGTGTGCGCGTCGACTCGGGTGTCGTCGAGAAGGATGTGATCGGCGGCAACTTCGACTCGATGCTGGCGAAGATCATCGTGACCGGGGCGACGCGGGCGGAGGCGCTGGAGCGGTCGCGGCGTGTGCTGGACGAGACGGTGATCGAGGGTATCGCCACGGTTCTGCCGTTCCACCGGGCGGTGATCCGCGACGAGGCGTTCACCGGCGAGCCGTTCACCGTGCACACCCGCTGGATCGAGACGGAGTGGGTCAACGAGGTCCCGCCGTTCGCGGCGCCGCCGGCGCCGGACGGCGAGAAGGACGAACGCGAGACCGTCGTGGTCGAGGTCGGCGGGCGGCGCATCGAGGTCCGTCTTCCCAAAAACCTCAGCGGCGGTACGGCTACCGCTGCCACACCCAGAAGGACACCGGCTCGCGCCCAGGGTAAAGCGCAGGCGAAGGTGGCCACGGGCGCCCTGACCGCCCCGATGCAGGGCACGATCGTGAAAGTCGCCGTGCAGAACGGTGACGAGGTCGCCGAGGGTGACACGATCGTGGTGATCGAGGCGATGAAGATGGAGCAGCCGTTGCAGGCCCCGAAGGCGGGCACCGTAGCGGGCCTGTCCGTCGAGGCGGGCACCACGGTGACGGCCGGCACCGCGATCTGCGAGATCAACTAGCTACCGGTGAGACCGGCTACCGCAGCCGGGTGATCGTCACCTCGATGCCCTGCCCGGTGCTCTGCGGCCCGGAGTAGATGCCTTTGAGCGGCGGCACGTCGTCGTATTCGCGGCCCCGGCCGACGACGACGTGCCGTTCGCCGACGGGTACCCCGTTCGTCGGGTCGTAGGAGGTCCACCGCCCGGCCCACCACTCCACCCAGGCGTGGCTCTGCCCGACGACGCTCTCCCCGATGGCCGCTGCCGGTTTCGGGTGGAGGTAGCCGGAGACGTACCGGGCGGGCAGCCCCATCTTCCGGAGCATCCCGACGGTCAGGTGGCTGATGTCCTGGCAGACGCCGGAGCGCTGGGCCCAGGCGTGCAGGGCGTCGCTCTGCACGCCGGTGGATCCGGGCACGTAGGCGACCTCGGACCGCACGAACTCGCAGACGGCCATCGCCGCCTCCTGCGGGCTGCCGTGGCGTCCGCGCAGGTCGGCGACGACGGCGTCGAGTTCGTCGTCGAGGCCGGTGCGCCGGGTCGGCAGGATCAGCTCGTACCACCGGTCGGCGTGCCGGGCCACGTCGTCCCAGGACGCGCTGGCGCCGGCCGGGATCCGGTCGCCGGGAGGCAGGGTCTCCACCGTGGACGAGGCGGTGACGGTCAGGGACTCGTGGGCGGCGTGCACGTCGAATGCGGTGACGATCGAACCCCAGTAGTCCTCGTACTTGTAGGTGCGTGCGGGCGGCCACACCTCGACCTTCGCGTCGAGGACGGCCTGCCGGGCCTCGTTGCGGGGCCACATCCGGGCCTCGTTGTAGGACGACGAGACCGGTCCGGCGTACGCGAAACCGCTCTTGTGTTTGATCTTGAGCCGCCAGCTGTCGACGGTGGGTGAACTCATGCCACGGCTCCACTGGTCCAGAGAACGGCCGACGTCTGCCGGAAGTAGCGGCGTGAGACCGCCTCGTTGACCTGGGAACAGGTGCGTTCCAGGCTGGCCAGCACCGGCCCCAGGTCGTTGATCAGCTCGTCGGCGCCGCGGAATTCGAGTCCGGTCCGGGCGCGGCCGACGATGCGCTGCGCGTCGGTGGCCACGCCGGCCCGGCCCGGGTCGGGTTCGAGGTCGGCGAGGCAGCTCTCGGCCGCCGACAGGGCCGCGAAGACCGACCGCGGGAACAGCCGGTCCAGCAGGAGGAACTCGGCCGCGTGCCGGTCGTCGAGCGCCCCGCGGTAGGTACGCAGGAAGGTCTCCCAGGCCCCGCTGGACCGCAACAGCGTCAGCCAGCTGGGGATGCTGCCGCCGGCGCGCTCGTGGGTGCGCAGCAGCCGTGCCGTCATGTCGACGCGTTCCACGTTGCGGCCGAGGACCAGGAACTTCCAGCCCTCGTCGCGGCTCATGGTGGCGTCGGTGAGGCCGGCCATGACCGCGCACCGGTCGCGCACCCAGCGGAAGAACGCGTGCACGCCCTGCTGCTCGACGGTCCGGCGGACGCTGGGCAGCCCGTGGAAGGTCGCGTTGAGGCACTCCCACATCTCCGAGGAGATGATCTCCCGGCAGCCGCGGGCGTTCTCCCGGGCGGCGGCCAGGGCGCCCACCACCGAGCTGGGGTTCCGTTGGTCCAGGCCGAGAAGATCAACGACCCGGCCCGAGGTGTACGGCCCCTCGTGCACCGCCATCCCCATGACCCCGAGCAGCGACCGGACAGCGGTCTCCTCGTTGGTCCACGGGTCGGCGAGGATCCGCTGGAGGTGGACGTCGAGGATGCGCGAGGTGTCCTCGGCCCGCTCGACGTACCGCCCGATCCAGTAGAGGGACTCCGCGATCCGGCTCAGCATGCCCGTACCCCCTTATTGCTGCTGTTGCTCGGCCATGTCGGCGCCACCGGGACCCGGGTCCGGCCGGCCGGCCGCGGCGAGCGGCGCCGGGTCGGCGGGCAGGTGCGGCACCTCGAACGGGATGGTGTCGTCGGGCGAGGCCAGCACCCAGGTGTCCTTGGAGCCGCCGCCCTGACTGGAGTTGACGACGAGCGCGCCCTCGGGCAGCGCGACCCGGGTGAGGCCACCGGGCAGCACCCAGATCTTCTCGCCGTCGTTCACCGCGAACGGCCGCAGATCGACGTGCCGGCCGCGGAGCCGGTCACCGACCAGTGTCGGGACCATGGACAGCTTCACCTCGCGCTGGGCGATCCAGCCGCGCGGGTTGGCGAGCATCTTCTCGCGTACCGCGTCGAGCTCGTGGTTCATCGCCTGGGATCCGATGACGATGCCCGCACCGCCGGCCCCGTCGACGGGTTTCAGGACGAGCTCGCCGATGTGGTCGAGGACGTGTTCCATGACTCCCGGCTCGTCGAGGCGGTACGTGTCGACGTTGGGGATCAGCGGTTCCTCGTTCAGGTAGTACCGGATCAGCTCCGGCACGTACGTGTAGAGGAGTTTGTCGTCGGCGACGCCGTTGCCGACCGCGTTGGCGATCGTGACCCGGCCGGCGCGGGCCGCGTTGAGCAGGCCGGCGACCCCGATCACCGAGTCGGCCCGGAAGTGCACGGGGTCGAGGAAGTCGTCGTCGATGCGCCGGTAGATGACGTCGACCCGCTGCTCGCCGGCGGTGGTGCGCATGGCCACCCCGTTGCCGACGCAGATCAGGTCGCGGCCCTCGACGAGTTCGACGCCCATCTCCCGGGCGATCAGCGAGTGCTCGAAGTAGGCGGAGTTGAAAACGCCGGGGCTGAGCACCACGACGGTCGGGTCGTTGACACCGGCCGGCGCGGCGGCACGCAGGGCCCGCAGCAGCATCGCCGGGTACGACTCGACGGGCAGGATCCGGCTGGCGGCGAACACCTCGGGCAGCACCTGGGCCATGGCCCGGCGGTTCTCCATCACGTAGCTGACCCCGGACGGGATCCGCACGTTGTCCTCGAGCACCCGGAAGGTGCCCTGCTCGTCACGGATCAGGTCGACGCCGGCGACGTGGACGCGGACCCCGTTGGGTGGGTTGATGCCGGCCGCCGCGCGCAGGAAGTGGGCCGAGGTCGCGATGATGCGCCGCGGCACCACGCCGTCGGCGAGGACCTGGCCGGTGCCGTAGACGTCGGCCAGGAACGCCTCCAGGGCCCGGATCCGCTGAGCCACACCCAGCTCGACCGAGCGCCACTCCTGCGCCGCGATGATCCTCGGCACGATGTCCAGGGGAAACGGCCGTTCCACGCCCTTGAGCGCGAAGGTGATGCCCTGGTCCAGGAAGGCCCGGGCCAGTACCTCGGCGCGCACGCCCAGTTCCGCGCTCGACAGTGGCTGCAGTGTCGCGTGCAGCGCCTCGTAGCTCTCCCGGGGCACGCCCAGCTCGGCGAACATCTCGTCCCAGCCGGGGCCGAGGCGGTACTCCTCGAAAAGATCCGCCATGGCTGGAATCTAGGGGCGGTTCGTTGCGCGGGCGTTTCGGCCGTCACAAGTTCGTCTCCTGCGCCGGCCGCCCCCGTGGTGATCAGGGGCGGGCCGCCGATACGGGACCTACCGACGGCCCGCGGCTGCGCGCCGACGCTGCGACGCGGGCACGTCAACCGTACGCCGCTCCCCGGCGACCGGCGTGAACCGGGCACGTCCCCGATTGCCTGCCCGTAGCGTGTCCCGCATCACCGCAGAAAGTTAAGGGCCGAGCGCATGCTGTGAACACAGCACTCTCTCAGCACGTCTCGCGCAGAATGCCGGGAGTCCCTATGCCGTGAGGTGACCGCATCGATGACCGACCTGCTGCCCCTGTTGGCGACACCGGCGTGGGCCTATCTCGCCCTGTTCGCGTTCCTGGCGGTCGACGCTCTGGTCCCGGTGGTGCCGATCCAGGCCATCATGATCACCTCAGGGGCCCTGACGGTGTACGGCAATCTCGAGCTCGCCCTGGTGATCGCGGTCGGCGCGGCCGGGATGTTCACCGGCGACAGCATCGCGTTCGTGCTGGGCCGCTCGACCGGCTCCCGGCTGGGCGCACTGGTCACCCGGTTCACGCCCCGCAACGAGGTCACCGAGTCCCGGACCAGGCGGGCGGCCGAGCGGTTCACCCGCGGGCTGCGCCGGCCGGGCCCGCTCGTGGTGCTCCTGTGCCGGTTCGTGCCAGGCGGGCGGATGGCCTCCGGCTACAACGCGGGCCGCACCGGCTACCCGATCCGCAGTTTCGTCGGATATGACGGCGCGGCCGCGCTGACCTGGGCCGCCTACGGCGGACTGGTCGGGCACCTCGGGGGCACCGCGATCACCCAGTCCGCCTGGCGGCTGTTCGCCCTGGCCGCCGTCGCCGCTGTGGTGTTCGGCACAGCCGGTTGGGCACTGGCCCTCTTCGGCGGTCAGAAGGACGGGCGGACCGCTACTGAATCTCGTGCAGCATGAGCTGACGCGCCGCCTCCGCGATCGACCCGGAGAGCGAGGGGTAGATCGTGATGGTGTGCGCGAGCTGATCGACGGTCAGATTGTTCTCGATGGCCATGGTGATCGGCAGGATCAGCTCACTGGCCTTCGGTGACACCACGACACCACCGACGATCTGCCCGGTCGCCGGCCGGCAGAACAGCTTGACGAAACCGTCCTGCAGCCCGGACATCTTGGCCCGCGCGTTGCCGGTCAGCGGCAGCATCACCTGGCGCGCCGGGAAGCGGCCGGAGTCCACCTCGTTCTGCGACACACCGACGGTGGCCAGCTCCGGGTCGGTGAACACGTTCGCCGACACGGTCCGCAGCCGCAGCGGGGCGACGGCCTCGCCCATCGCGTGCCAGATCGCGATCCGGCCCTGCATGGCCGCGACGCTGGCGAGCGGCAGGACGCCGGTGCAGTCGCCGGCCGCATAGATCCCGGGGACGTTGGTACGCGACACCCGGTCCACCGTCACGTAGCCGCCGTCGGCGATGTCCACCCCGTACTCCCGCAGGCCCAGCTCGGACGTGTTGGGGATGGCACCGACCGCCATCAGACAGTGCGAGCCCTCGACGATCCGCCCGTCGGACAGCGTCACCCGCACGCCGTCGCCGGTGTTCTCCACGGCGTCGCCGCGGGACTGGCTGAGAATGGTCATGCCCCGCTCACGGAAGACCCGCTCGATCGCCATGGCGGCGTCGGCATCCTCGTGCGGCATGACCCGCTCGCGGCTGGAGATGAGCGTCACCTTCACACCCATCGCCAGGTAGGCACTGGCGAACTCGGCACCGGTCACGCCGGAGCCGATCACCACGAGATGGCTGGGCAGCTCCTCGAGGTCCCACACCTGGCGCCAGTCGAGGATCCGCTCCCCGTCCGGCCGGGCCGTGGGCAGGACCCGCGGGGTGGCACCGGTGGCCAGCAGCACGGTGCTCGCCTCGACGGCGTAGGTCTCCCCGCCGTGCGGGGTGATCAGCACCTGGTGGGTGTGGCCGAGCCGGTCCTCGCCGAGCCGGGCCCGGCCGTGCACCACGTCGACCCCGGCCTTGATCAGCTTGGTCTGGATGTCACCGGACTGGGCGAGGGCGAGCTTCTTGACCCGGTCGTTCACCGCCTTCGCGTCGACGCTGACCCCGGCCAGCCCGGAGGACCGGATGCCGAACCGCTCCTCGTGGCGGTAACCGGTCATCACCTCGGAACTCGCGATGAAGGTCTTGGACGGCACGCAGTCGGTGAGCACACATGCGCCGCCCGGACCCTCCGCCTCGACGAGCGTGACGTCCGCCCCGAGCTGAGCGGCGACCAGAGCCGCCTCGTATCCGCCCGGTCCCCCACCGATGATCACGATCCGACTCACGACAAACCGACCTCCAAAAACCATTAGACGTGCCGACACGCACTCCTCATATTCTCACCACCGCTCGCTACGACTATCGTCGTCGCCGTGCGTCACTACGCCGCGTATGGCTCGAACCTGGATCCCGCCCGCATGCGGGCCTACTGTCCGCACTCGCCGATGGTCGGCGTGGGGTGGGTCGAAGGATGGCGCCTCACCTTCGCCGGTGAGGGCGAAATAGGCTGGGAGGGGGCGGTGACGACGATCGTCGAGTCGCCCGGCGACCGGGTCTTCGTCTCGGTCTACGACGTGCATCCGTGGGACGCGTCACAGCTCGACGAGGTCGAGGGGGTGACCGCGGGGGCGTACCAGAAGGTAACCGTGCGTGTATCGACGCTCGACGGTGACGTACCGGCGTGGGTCTACGTCTTCGCCGGCTACGAGGGCGGCCTGCCGACCGCGTGGTACCTCTCGGAGATCGCCAACGCGGCCGAGAAGGCCGGCGCGCCCGACGACTACGTCGCCGATCTGCGCGGCCGGCCCACCGGAACGGCGTCGCCGGAGATCTAGCTCGCCGCCTTGACCGTGGTGCGGTAGATGTTGGCCCGGTACAGCGCGTCCATGCCGACCTTGAAGTAGAGGCTCGCGGCATCGGTCGGGTTGGCCAGGTCGACACCGAGACCGGCCCTGGGCCGCCCGTTCGCGGCGTAGGTCGCGAACGCGCGGCGCAGCAGGGCCTCACCGACACCTCGCTTGCGGTACGCCCGGAGCGTCGCCAGGTGCTTCACCCAGCCCTCGTCGGTGTCCTCACCGCCGTCGCTGGACTGAAGGGCACCGACGATCCGGCCGTCCGCCTCGGCGACGAACCACTCGCCGAACGGCACACCGGGCTTGGTGACCTGCTCGAGCCAGCCGTCGAACGGGATCGCCAGGTGGTCGGAGTCGACGAAGGCGTCCTCGATGACCGCGTGGAAGGCCCGCATCTCGGCCTCGTCCTCGTGGCGGACCGGGCGGACGGTGATGCCGGCCGGCGGCTCGGGCGCGACCGGGGAGACCCCGTCGAGCGACATCTGCATGCGGGCGAACTGCTTGAGGAAGACGAAACCGGCCTCGGTCAGCGCCTCGATCAGCTCGGTCTCGCCGGGGATCGCGCCGGCCCGGACCTCGTAGACGTCGTGGCCCAACTCGGCGGCCCGCTCGGTCATCCGGACCATCAGCAGGTCGAGCAGCGGTTTCAGAGCGGGCAGGCCGCTGCCGGGCCAGAAGTAGACGTTGGCCATGTCGCGGGCCCGGCCGGTGGAGTTACCGGGGAACGACCAGCCGACGATCCTGCCGGTGTCGTCGAGGGCGAGCAGGCAGTCGCGGGCCATGTCGGTGTTCGGCGTGGTGAGGTCCTCGCGGACCTCGTCGGCGCTGTAGTCGGGCTCCCCCACCGCGGCGATGTCACTGGCGTGCACCAGCTCGAGGATCGCGGGCACGTCGTCGAGAGTGGGCCGGCGGGTGGTCCAGCCCTGGGGAAGTTCCGTCATGTGGGAATCGGACCACGGCGCGCACGGCTCTGCCAAACGAGTTTCGCGGTCCGGCCGGTACGCCTACCATGACCGCATGCAGCCGCGCCGTGAGTCGATGATGCGCCCCTTCCCGGGGCTCCTCGCCGTGCGCTGACCATCTCCCACGAGCAGGCCCCGTCCCGTCGGGGCGCTGCTCGCCGTCTCCCCGTCCGGGACCGGGCGGAAAGAGACGATCATGAACACCTTCTACGTGACGACCGCCGTCCCCTACGTCAACGCGGCACCGCACCTCGGGCACGCGCTGGAACTGGTGCAGGCCGACGTGCTGGCCCGGCACGCCCGGCTGCGCGGGCACCCGGTGCGGTTCCTGACCGGGACCGACGACAACGCCCTGAAGAACGTCACCGCCGCCCGGGCCGCCGGTGTGGACGTGCGCACCTTCGTCGACGCCAACGCCGCCCGGTTCGCCGCGCTCCGCGAGCCGCTCGGGCTCTCCTTCGACGACTTCATCCGGACCAGCGCCGACGCCCGGCACGCGACCGGGGTGGAGCGTCTGTGGCGGGAGTGCGCGGCGGCCGGGGACCTCTACCGGCGCACCTACGAGGGGCTCTACTGTCCCGGCTGCGAGCAGTTCTGGACGGCCGGCGAGCTGCCCGGCGGGCTCTGTCCCGAGCACGGGGTGGCCCCCGAGCGGGTCGCCGAGGAGAACTGGTTCTTCCGGCTCTCCCGCTACTCCGGCCGGCTCCTGGAGATCCTCGAATCCGGGCGGCTGCGGATCGAGCCGGCCGCCCGGCGCAACGAGGTGCTCGCGTTCGTCCGAGCCGGTCTCACCGACTTCAGCGTCTCGCGTCCGGCGTCCCGGGCCGCCGGCTGGGGCATCCCGGTACCCGGCGACCCGGATCAGGTCGTCTACGTGTGGTGGGACGCCCTGGCCAACTACGTGACCGCACTCGGCTACGGTAACGGTGATCCGGCCTATCAGTGCTGGTGGGCGGGGCCGGGCGAGCGTACGCACGTGATCGGCAAGGGCATCGTCCGGTTCCACGCCGTCTACTGGCCGGCCCTGCTGCTCTCGGCCGGGCTGCCGCTGCCCACGTCGATCCTGGTCCACGACTACCTGTCGGTGGACGGGGCGAAACTGTCCAAGAGCGCCGGCAACACCATCGATCCGGTCGCGCTGGCCGGCCGGTACGGCACCGATGCCCTCCGCTGGTGGCTGCTGCGGGAACCGGCCCGGGTCGGCGACACCGACTTCACCGTCGAGCGGCTGATCCGGCGAGCCGACGGCGACCTCGCCAACGGGCTCGGCAACCTGGTCAACCGCACCCTGACGCTCGCCTGGCGGCACTGTGCCGGCCGGGTGCCCGGGACGGCGCCGCCCGGGCCGCTCGGCGAGGCCTGCGACCGGCTGCCCGGCCGGATCGACCGGGCGCTGCACGACTTCGACTTCCGGGCCGCGACCGGCGCCCTGTGGGACGTGGTCGACGAGGGCAACCGGTACGCCGAGACGGAACGACCGTGGGAACCGGCCGCCGCCGACCGGCGCGACGCGGTGCTGGGCGCCCTGACAGCGGCCTGTCGCCTGGTCGCCGCCGAACTGTCCCCGTTCCTACCGTCCGGTGCGGCCCGGCTGCGCGACCGGCTGCTCTCCGGAGACCGGGTGAGCCGCCCGGAGCCGGTGTTCCCCCGGATCAGCGGGCCAGCCGGTGCCCCAGGGACTCGAGCAGACCGGTGAACTCGATGCGCTCGGATTGGTCGAGGGCGGCGTAGGCCTGCCCGGCCAGTGAGTCGGCCACCGCCTCGGACCACATCAGGCGGCGGATCAGCGGCCCGGCCGGAGGATAGGGCCCCTGCCAGCCGAGGGCGACCGCGCCGGTCTCACCCTCGGGCCCGGCGATGATCGCCTCCAGAGGGGTGAGACCGCTGGCCCGGACGGCGAGGACGTGCACACCCAGCCGGTGCTCGTGCAGCAGGTGCAGCAGCACCGCGGCCCGGGCACCGGGTGCGCCGTCCGGCGCCGGCATGGCCCGCCACGCCGCGAAGAGCGGCAGCCCCGCGGTGTCCACATGGTCGGTGATCCGGCCGGCCAGGTCGAGCAGCCGGGTCAGCCGGGGGAAGCCACCGAGCTGGTCGGCGCCCCACTTGCAGAGCTCACCCAGGTGCCATGTGGCGACCTCGCTCGGGGCCGACGCCTTGACCGCCGCCTCCCAGCCGTCGGTGACCGCCTCCGGCGCGATGAACGCCAGCACGGCGGCCACCGTCTCGGACCGCACCTCGCCGAGCGCCCCGGCCCGGGCCGACACGTGATACGCCCAGCCGGACAACCCGAGCAGCCGGGCGCCCTGGAGCGTCCGCGGGGACTCCGAGAAGGCCCGGAGGATAGTGGCGAGTCCCGTGCGAGCGTGGGCGGCAGCCTGTTCGGGGGTCACCTGCCCGATTCTGCTCCCCTTGACCGTCTAAAGAAAATCTCCGTCGATCGTCCGAAGAGAACGCTCCCCTGTTTCAGGTCGCCGCCAGCTCGTCGAGGGCCGCCTGCACATCGCCCACCCGGCGGCGGGCGGCCGCCGCCTCACGTTCGGCGGCACGGCGGGCCAGTTTGCGCCGGGCCACGTCGGCGATCGCCTCGGTGCGCCGTCGTTCCAGCTCGGCGAGTTCGGCGTCGAGGTCCTCGACCACGTGGCCGGCCTCCCGCTCGGCGTCCTCGGCCCGTTCCAGCCGTCCGTCGGCCCGTCGTTCGTCGGCCCGGGCGGCGTTGAGCTCGCGTTCGAGCTCCCGCCGTCGCCGCTCGTCCTCCCGGCTGCGTCTCGGGGGTTCCGGCGGTGCGGGCGCCGCCACGACGGGCGCGTCCTCGTCCGTGTCGTCATCGGTGTCGGTCACCAGGCGCAACCGCGGCCGCGGCACCTCACCGAACCCGGCGTAGGAGACGGCCCGGATCAGCCGCCCCGAGCGCACCTGCCCGGCGATCTCCGGGTCGGCCAGCGCCGCCGTGAACGTCGCCTCCACGTCCCCGAGCGGCAGCTTGCCGGCGCCGGCCCCGATCTCCTCGGCGGCCAGCCGGCGGGCCGCCTCGACCAGCGAAGAGACGAACTGCCGCCGCTGGGTCGACAGCTCCCGCAACTCGTCACCGCGCAACTCCCGCTGTGCGGCGCGCAGCGCCGTCGACAGCTCGACCAGTTCCTCGATCAGCTCCGGCCGTCGCAGCGCCACCAGGTTGACCACCCAGGCCGCCACCGTCGGCTTCTTCAGAGCGGCCAGCCTCTTGGCGGCCTCGCGCTCGCCGGCTCGCCGGGCCTCCTCGATCGCGGCCGCGCGGGCGGCGACGAACCCCTCCGGCGGTGCCTCGTAGAGCCGCCGGACCACGACATCGATGGCGAGCACGTCAGTCCAGCACGCTGCCCGGCGCCACGTGCCGGAACCTCGTCTCGGAGAAGCCCTCCAGGTGCGCGCCGTAGACGGCCGCCCCACGCTCGTTGACCAGCCCGTCGTGCAGGGCGAACGCGCGCTCCGGCCGGACCGTCCGGACGAACTCCAGCGACTCGGCGATCGTCGCCCACGGCGCGTTCAGCGGCACGAACAGCGTCTCCACCGCGACCTCCGGCACCACGAACGAGTCACCGGGGTGGTAGAGGTTGCCGGCACCGTCGTCGATCACGAACCCGAGGTTGGCGAAGACCGGCACGTACGGATGGATGATCGCGTGCCTGCCGCCGAAGGCCCGCACCCGGTAGCCGGCCGCCTCGAACTCCTGCCCGGCCGTGACCGCGGTGGTGGCCCCCGCGACGTCGGCGAGCAGTGGCAGCACCGCCTCGTGCGCGAAGATCCGCAGATCGGGCCGCCGGGCGACGGCCCTCGTCACCGCCGCGACGTCGAGGTGGTCGAAGTGCTCGTGGGTGATGAGGAGCGCGTCGGCACCATCCAAAGCGGACGCTTCGGAGAATTCGCCGGGATCGACGACGAGAACACCGGCGCCTTCGATGCGTAGGCAGGAATGCGTGAACTTCGTGACCCGCACGGGACCCCTCCGCTGCTGTTTCGTGACCGCTCACCTCGCAGTCTGCCGGAACCGGGATGTGCGCGCCGCACGTCCCACGGTCAGTGAAGACTCAGATCGGAGCTGCCATGAGAAAACGGGGAATCATCGCGGCGTTGCTGGCGGGCCTTCTGCTCGCGGGTTGTGGCGCCGATTCATCGGATAGCAGTGGGAACAGCGCGGCCCAGCCCGCGATGGGTGGCGCGGAAGGCGGGGCCGCCGCCGACCGGGCACCGGCCGAGGCCGGAGCGGCCGCACCGCCCGCGGGCAAGGACACCGCGGCGCAGGCTCCTGACCTGCGGATAGATCAGCGATCAATCATCTACACCGGGTCGATCACGATCCGGGTCCAGAACGTCAACGACGAGGCCGCCAAGATCACCGGCATCGCCGCGGGCGCCGGTGGGTTCATCGGCGGCGACGAGCGGCACAGCGGTGACGGCTCGTCCACGGCGACGATCAAACTGCGCATCCCGGCCGACAAGTTCACCGCCGTGGTCGACCAGGTCGCCGGTCTCGGCGACGAGGAGAACCGGGGAATCAACACCGAGGACGTCACCGAGGCGGTCGTCGATCTGGACGCGCGGATCGACGTGCAGAAGGCGCGGGTGGAGAGCGGCAAGCGCCTGCTCGCCGAGGCGAAGTCCCTGGACGACCTGGTGATGCTGGAGCGTGAGGTCGCCACCCGGGAGTCCGACCTGGCCTCACTGGAGGCGAAGAAGCGCCGGCTCGGCGATCTCACGTCGCTCTCCACGATCACGGTGGTCCTGCTCGGCCCGAACGCGACGGTAACCGACGACGATGACGACCCGGCCGGCTTCCTGGGCGGTCTCTCCAACGGCTGGAACGCCCTGGTGGCCTCGCTCGGCGTGCTGCTCACCGTGCTCGGCGCACTCCTGCCCTGGATCGTCGCCCTCGGCCTCCCGGCGTGGGCGATCATCCACCTGACCCGCCGCTACCGGCGCCGCGACACCACTCCGGTGGTCACCCCGGTTGCCGAGGCTCCCACTTCGACCCCTTGATCTCGTACGGGACAGAAGGCTCTCGACCGCAAGCCAGACCGTCCCGTGGCACCACCGCGAGGTCCGCCCGGCGCAAGGCCGCAACGCGGCCGCCGGGGCGTAGCGGCGGTCACCGGCTGGTTCCACCGCTGTCTCACCACACGTCGGACAGCGGTGGCGCCCAGCCGGTTTCGATCTAGAAGGCTCCGGTGGACAGAGCGGCCAGAGCGGTGTGGGCCATCACGCGGACGCCGTAACCGATGCAGCTCTCGTCCACGTCGAAGTCACCCTGGTGCAGGTCGTGACGGACGTCTGAACCCGGCCGGCCGGTGCCGAGCCGGATCATCGCGCCCGGCACGTGCTCCAGGTAGAACGAGAAGTCCTCGCCGCCCATGCTGAGCTCGGCCTCGACCACCCGGTCGGCGCCGAGCGCGGCCCCGGCGGCGCCCGCGATGACCGCCGACGCCATCCGGTCGTTGATCACCGGCGGCACCCCGCGGATGTAGTTGATGTCGACCTCGGCGCCGGTGGGCGCGACCACCTCACGGATCAGTTTGGTGATCAGATCGGGCGCGTCCCGCCAGGCCTCCCGGCTGAGCACCCGCACGGTGCCGCGGACGTCGCCGGCGCCGGGGATCGCGTTGAACGCCTGCCCGGCGTGCACCGCCCCCCACACCAGGGACAGCCCGGCACGCGGGTCCATCCGGCGGCTGAGCAGCGCCGGGACATCGACGATGACCTTGCCGAGCGCGTGCACCAGATCGGCGGTGAGGTGCGGCCGCGCGGTGTGCCCGCCCGGCCCGGTGAGCTTGACCTCGACCGCGTCGGCGGCCGCGGTGAACGGGCCGGAGCGGACACCGACCAGGCCGGCCGGCAGCTGCGGGTAGCAGTGCAGCGCGTAGATCGCGTCGACGTCCTTGAGCGCACCGGCGGCGATCACCTCGGGCGCACCGGACGGCATCGCCTCCTCGGCCGGCTGGAAGATCAGCCGGATCCGGCCGGGCAGCAGGCCCTGCTCATTGAGCTGGGCCAGGGCCATGCCGAGGCCGAGCACGATGGTGGTGTGCACGTCGTGACCGCAGGCGTGCGCCTGACCGTCGACGGTGCTGCGGTAGGGCACGTCCTTGAGGTCCCGCAGCGGCAGCGAGTCGATGTCGGCCCGGAACGCGATGGTGCGCGGTCCCTCACCGATGTCGCAGATCACCCCGTTGCCGCGCGGCAGCATCCGCGGGGAGAGACCCGCGACGGCCAGCTCACGGGCGATCAGGGCGGCGGTCTCGAACTCGGAGTGTGACGGTTCGGGGTGAGCGTGGATGTGCCGTCGAATGGCTACGAGCTCGGCGCCCCTCGATGCGAGCCAGCGGTCCAGCCGGCCGGGGAGCGGGTCGGTGCCGGGCAGTTGCCCGGGCCACGACGTATCGGCGCCTTCCGGCGCCTCCAGAGCAGTAGTCACGTCGGCTTCCGTATCACTCTCGAAAATTCGTCGGTTTACGCAACGCGCGACAGCTTAGTCCCGTTTGTGGTAACGCTGTGTAACGGTCGCGTAAAGAGGTGCTCACGCCCCGACCGAGGTCCGGCTGGCTCTCAGGGAGATCGTCCCGGCCCGCCAACCCCTCAACGGGTAGTGGATCGCGGAGGTGACGCGACACACTACGAGTACGTCGAGCAGCTCAGAACCGTTCGACGGGGCGGTGCACGCCCCATACCCCGCGGAGGGTGTGACACACCTCCCCCACCGTGGCACGGAGGCGCAAGGCCTCTTTCATCAACGGTAGGACGTTCACACTTCCCGCGGCGGCCTTCGCCAGATCTTTCAATGCATCCTGGACGGCCGGGTCGTTCCGCTCCGCCCGAAGGCTCGCGAGACGGGCCACCTGGGCGACCTCGATGGCCGGATCGACACGCAGCGGCTCGTACTTCTCCTCGGCCTCGGCGGCGAACCGGTTGACCCCGACCACCACACGCTCGCCACTGTCGATCTCGGTGGCGATCCGGTACGCGGACGTCTCGATCTCACCCTTCTGGAAGCCCTGCTCGATGGCGTCGACGGCGGAGCCGTACTCGAAGACCCGGTCGATCAGCGTGGTCGCCTCGGCCTCGACGGCGTCGGTGAGGGCCTCCACCGCGTAGGAGCCGGCGAACGGGTCGACGGTGCCGGTCAGCCCGCTCTCGTAGGCGAGCACCTGCTGGGTGCGCAGCGCCAGCCGGGCCGACTTCTCGGTGGGCAGGGCGATCGCCTCGTCGTACGAGTTGGTGTGCAGCGACTGGGTGCCACCGGCGATCGCGCCGAGCGCCTGGATAGCCACCCGGATCAGGTTGACCTCGGGCTGCTGGGCGGTGAGCTGCACACCGGCCGTCTGGGTGTGGAACCGCAGCATCAGCGACTTCGGGTCCTTCGCGCCGAACTCGTCACGCATGATCCGCGCCCACATCCGCCGGGCCGCCCGGAACTTGGCGATCTCCTCCAGCAGCGTGGTCCGGGCGACGAAGAAGAACGACAGCCGGGGCGCGAAGTCGTCGACGGCCAGACCGGCGGCGATCGCGGCACGCACGTACTCGATGCCGTTGGCCAGGGTGAACGCGATCTCCTGCGCGGGCGAGGCACCGGCCTCGGCCATGTGGTAGCCGGAGATCGAGATGGTGTTCCACTTCGGGATCTCGGCCTTGCAGTAGGCGAAGGTGTCGGCGACCAGGCGCAGCGACGGCTTCGGCGGGAAGATGTACGTCCCGCGCGCGATGTACTCCTTCAGGATGTCGTTCTGGATCGTGCCCTGCAGAGCCGACCCGGGAACGCCCTGCTCCTCGGCGACCAGCTGGTAGAGCAGCAGGAGGACCGAGCCGGGGGCGTTGATCGTCATCGAGGTGGACACCTGGTCCAGCGGGATGTCCTTGAAGAGCAGCCGCATGTCGTCGATCGAGTCGATCGCCACGCCGACCTTGCCGACCTCGCCGTGCGCGATCGGGTCGTCGGAGTCGTAACCCATCTGGGTGGGCAGGTCGAAGGCGACGGAGAGGCCCATCGTCCCGGCCGCCAGCAGCTGGTGATAGCGGGCGTTCGACTCGGCGGCGGTCCCGAAACCGGCGTACTGCCGCATCGTCCACGGCCGTTTCGTGTACATCGTGGGATAGACGCCACGGGTGTACGGATATTGACCGGGCTCTTCGGCTCCGGCGCCCGCGGGCACGTCGGCAGGGCCGTACACCGGCTTGATGGGAAACCCTGACTCTGCATTCACAGGGCCGATCCTAAGGCTCGTTAAGGCGTCCGACCGTGAGGAATTTGCCACCCTGCGTCCCTCACCCGCCCACCCTCGGCCACCCGGCCACTACACACGGTCGAAGTGTCGTGAACAGTGATGTCGTGACTTTCATTCGGGGGGTGACGGCAGGCAAGATAGCGGGGTTGGTCGACAGCCCCTATACCCCCTCGGTGGCATCCTCAGTGACTCAATCTCCGACGTGGAGCGGCGGTAACGCGGCTCCCCCCAGCGGACGCGCCGCCCCGGGCACGCTCATCGGCGGGCGGTACACGCTGCGCGCCGCGGTGGGTCACGGCGGCATGGGAACGGTGTGGCGGGCGGCGGACACGCTGTTGCGTCGCGACGTGGCCATCAAGGAGGTCATCCTGCCGCCCGGCCTCGCGCCGAGCGACCGGGACGCGATGTATGAGCGGACCATGCGCGAGGCCCGGGCCGCGGCAGCGCTCCAGCACCCGGCGGTGGTGCAGGTCTACGACGTCGTGCACGAGAACGGCCGGCCGTGGATCGTGATGGAGCTGCTGGACGCGCGCAGCCTCGCCGACATGGTGATCGAGGACGGGCCGATCTCCCCCCGCGTGGTGGCGAAGATCGGCATCGCGCTGCTGGGCGCGCTGGAGGTGGCGCACGCGCACGGCGTGCTGCACCGCGACGTCAAGCCGGCCAACGTGCTGATCTGCGGTGACGGGCGCTGCGTGCTCACCGACTTCGGTGTCGCACGGATGCCGACCGACGTGCAGCTGACCACGCCGGGCATGGTGCTCGGCTCCCCGCACTTCATCTCGCCGGAGCGGGCCATGGGCCACGACTTCGGCCCCCCGAGCGACCTGTTCTCGCTGGGCGTGACGCTCTACACCGCGATCGAGGGGCGTCCGCCGTTCGACAAGGGCGACCCGATCGAGACCATGCACTCGGTCGTCGAGGACCCGCCCGCCCCCGTGGTGCGGGCCGGCTCGCTGACCCCGGTGCTGATGGGCCTGCTGGAGAAGAACCCGGCGCAGCGGATGGATGTGCAGACCGCCCGCACCCTCCTGCGGCAGCAGCTGGCCGGCCCGCTGGCCAGCAAGAACCCGCCGCACATGATGACCGACCCCTACTCCGTGGTCCCCGCGCCGCGTCCGGTCAGCCCGGCGCCGGCCGAGACCCAGCAGATCCCGCCGCAGCCGTCCGGTCAGATCGGCGGCCGCGCGATGCTGACGCCCGGCGAGTCGCTCACCGACCACCTGGCCAAGCTGGAGCAGCAGAACCAGGGTGGCCGCCGCCGTGCCCCCGAGCCGCCGGTCCCGGCCGGTCCGGGCGCGAGCGTGCCGACCGGCGCCATGCCGGCCCACAAGCTGCCCAACAACAGTGGCCGCCCCGGCGGGGACACGACGAGCGTCATCCCGCCGCAGGGGGCGTGGGGTCAGCAGCCCGGCGGCGCCCGCCCCGGCACCGTGGTGATGAGCCCGGCGGCGAAACGGCGCGCCGTCATCGACAAGGTGGTCGGCACCGCCAAGGAGACCTCCGAGAGGGCTGTCACCACGTTCAAGTCGTGGCCGCGCAACAAGCAGCTGATCTCCGGTGGCGCGGCCGCCGCCGTGGTCCTGGTGCTGGTGCTGGTCTTCGCCATGAGCGGGTCGGGCGATCCCGCGCCGACCACGCCGCAGGCCGGGCCGCAGCCGAGCAACGCCGCCGTCGCCGATTTCGAGACGCAGGCCTACAAGGGCAACGCCGCGGTCAGCGTGCAGGTGCCGGCCGGGTGGACCCGGGCGGCCGGTGGCGTCTACGTGGAGTACATCGATCCCGAGGACAAGAGCACCAAGGTCCGGATCCTGGTGGAGCCCGGCAAGGTCACGCCGATCAAGTTCGTCACGTCGACCGCCCCGACCGGGTTGAAGAAGGGCAAGACCTGCCCCGACCCGTTCGAGTCGCTGGCCACGCAAGAGGTGACGATCGCCGGCAATCCGGGCGCCGAGTTCGAGTACACATGTGGTGAGGGCGCCGACATGCGCCACGGCATCTGGCGGATGACCACGGTCGGCGGCAAGATGTACAGCTTCTACCTGACCACGACGGATGCGAAGTTCGCCGACTACCGGAAGTACTACGACGTCATGACGGAGACGTTCCAGCTCAACCTGTGACGGCTCTGTGCTATCAATCCCTGATGGCACCAGAAGTTGATGTTGACCTGATCGCCCGGGCCGAGGCCTGGCTCGCCGACGATCCCGATCCGGCCGGCCGGGCCGAGTTACGCGCTGTCCTGGACGGCTTACCGGGGACGATGGTGGAGCTGGGCGACCGGTTCTCCGGGCCGCTCACCTTCGGCACCGCCGGGTTGCGCGGACGGCTGCGCGCCGGGCCGAACGGGATGAACCTCGCGGTCGTGACCCGCGCGGCGGCCGGTCTGGTCGGCTGGCTGGCCGCACAGGGCGGCGTCGGTCCGCTGGTCATCGGGTACGACGCCCGGCACGGCTCCCGCGAGTTCGCCGAGCGGACCGCACGGGTCGCCACCGGGGCCGGCCGGGCCGCGCTGCTGCTGCCGGGCCCGCTGCCGACGCCGGTGCTGGCCTACGCGGTGCGCGCGCTGGACGCGGTCGCCGGCGTGATGGTCACCGCCAGTCACAACCCGCCGCAGGACAACGGCTACAAGGTCTATCTGGGCGCCAGCCTGGGCGGCCCGGCCGGATCCGGGGCGCAGATCGTGCCGCCGGCCGACGCCGGCATCGAGGCGGCCATCCGGGCGGTGCGGAGCGCCGCGTCGGTTCCGCTCGGCGATCCGGGCACGGTCCTCGGTGCGGAGACCCTTCAGGGGTACGTACAGAGCGCCGCCGCGGTCCTGTCCGAGGACGGCCCGCGTGACCTGGGCATCGCGTACACCCCGATGCACGGCGTCGGCGCGTCCACCGCGGCCGCCGCGTTCGCCGCCGCCGGTTTCCCGGCCCCCGCGATCGTCGCCGAGCAGGCCGAGCCCGATCCCGAGTTCCCGACCGTGGCGTTCCCCAACCCGGAGGAGCCCGGCGCCATGGACCTGCTGCTGGCGCTGGCCGCCCGTACCGGGGCGGACCTGGCGATCGCCAACGACCCGGACGCCGACCGCTGTGCCGTGGCGATCCCGGCCGGTGACGGGTGGCGTCCGCTGCGCGGTGACGAGCTGGGCGCGCTGCTCGCCGACCATCTGATCCGTCGTGGTGTCCCCGGCCTGTACGCGACCACGATCGTCTCGTCGTCGCTGGTGGGCCGCCTGTGCGCGGCTCGGGGTGTGCCGTACGCGGAGACGCTGACCGGCTTCAAGTGGATCGTGCGGGCCGCCGAGGACCTGGCGTTCGGCTACGAGGAGGCGCTCGGTTACTGCGTCGCCCCGGCACTGGTCCGCGACAAGGACGGCATCACCGCCGCGCTGACCGTCGCCGAGCTGGCCGCCGCGCTGAAGACCGAGGGCCGCACTCTGGCCGACCGGCTGGACGAGCTGGCCGCCGAGTTCGGGCTGCACGCCACCGATCAGCTGTCGGTCCGGGTGGACGACCTCGCCGAGATCGGGCGGGCGATGGGCCGCGCCCGGCAGAACCCGCCGGCCACTCTGCTCGGCGCCGCCGTGACCGAGGTGGTGGACCTGCTGCCGGAGAACGACGTGCTGACGTTCCGCACCGCAACGGTCCGGGTCGTGATCCGCCCGTCGGGTACGGAGCCGAAGCTCAAGGCGTACCTCGAAGTGGTCGAACCGGTCGCCGAAGGCGGCCATGCGGAAGCCCGCGACCGTGCGGCGACCGCTCTCGCCGCACTCCGCACCGAGATCGCGGCAACGCTCGGCGTGTAGACAAGCCGTCCCGGGGCTTCACGAAGCCCCGGGAGACGGCGTCAGATCGGCTTGGGAGCCCCGAGGGCGGCCTGGATCGCCCGGCCCAGGGTGGCGACCACCAGAGCGACGCTGGGCCGCACGATGGAGTCCTCCAGGGTGACGTCGCCGACGAAGCCGGCGTTGCTGGCGATCTCAGCGAGCCGCTCGTGCGCCCGGTCGGCCTCGTCGGCCGGCAGCTTCAGCGCCGGCTCCATCCGCGCCGCGACGAGAAGCGTGGCCAGCGCGGCCGTCCGCTCGTCGGGCAGGGTGTTGCCGATCAGGGCGGCGGCCAGCCGGCTACGGATCTCGGCCTCGTAGGCCGGGTCGGTGGTCGGGTAGCGGTGCACGTGGATGACACCCAGCTGGGTCTCGTCCACGTCCTGCACCACGCCGCGGGCGCACAGGTCCTCCAGCACCCGCGTGCGCAGGCGGTGCCGTAGGCGCTGCAGCCATTGAGCCGGCGTGTGCGGCTCCTCGGTCGTGATCTTCTCCAGCACGGCGTCGGCCACCGGGTCGCCGAGCGGCGTGGCGTCCACGACCTTGAGGTAGCCGTCGGCCGCGTAGGCAACTCGATTCGCCAGAGCGAGATCGATCAGGACGGCCGCGGCCATACCGAGATCGAGCCCGATGCGGGATCCGGTCGCTTTTCCGCTCTGGTCGTCATACGCGAGGAGTAGCAGTTCCTCGGCGAGGGGGATGGACGTCATGTCCGAACGATAGTTGCTCAACGCCCGGCCGCCATCATCCAGTCGACGAGCTTTGCCGCCGCGCCGCCCTCTCCTCCGGCACCGTGCGTCGCCGCGAAGGCCTCCGCACGATGCCGGTGTTCGGCGACGATCGCCGGAATGTCCTGCAACGCGGCCGCCACCTCGGACGACTCCCGCAGCAACGGCCCTGGTGCCTCCCGCTCCAGGTCGACGTTGAGACCCGGGGAGCCCTCGAACTCCTCCAGGTCCGGCACGTAGAGCAGCGCCGGCCGGCCGGTGCTCGCGTAGTCGGCGAGCAGGGCCGAGTAGTCGGTGACCAGCATGTCGGTCGCGAGCAGCAGTTCACTCACCTGGGGGTACGCGGTCACGTCGAGGACACCGTCGACCTGACCCATGACGTCGTCCGGCACACCGGGATGACGCCGCACCAGGAGCCGGTGGTCGGCCGGGAGGGCGCTGGCCACACCGAGCAGATCCAGCAGCCGGCCCGGGTCGCTGGCGCCACGCCGGCGCAGGTCCGAGGGGCGGCGGGTGGGCGCGTACAGGACCAGGCTGGTCTTCTCCGGCAGCCCGAGCAGCTGGAGCACGTGCGCCTTCGCGGCGTCCCGGTCGATCGCGGAGAGCAGGTCGTTGGCGGGCCGGCCGTACTCCAGCACCGTCCCGTCGAAGCCGAACTCCTCACGCAGCACCGGTGTGGCGGTGGGGCTCGGCGAGGCCACCGCGGTCCACGACGCCGCGTCCGAGCGCAACTGGTCGATCAGGGTCTGGCCCAGCGGGTGTGCGCTGGCGAGGGCGCCCGACCGGGCCACCGGCCAGCCGCCGGCGAGCCGGAGCACCACCTGGCCGGTCGCGGGCCGGAACCAGAGCGGCAGGTTGTCGTTGGTCACCACCCAGCGGCTGGTGGCCAGCGCGGAATACCACGCCGGGGAGCCGAGCGAGACCGCCTCCACGCCGTCCGGCAGCGGCTGGCCGCGGTCCACGGTCCAGAGCACCTCGGGCGCGTCCGGCCGGGACCGGAGCTCGGCGAGCAGGGCGGCCGGGTCGTCGAAGAACCGGCGGCCCGGGGCGGCGTCGAGCAGGACCACGTCACGCAGGGCGGGGCGGCCGGACGCCGGGAAGTAACGCTTCAGCAGCCGGGCGTGCTCCTCCGGGCCGGTCTCCGGGACGATCAGGTCGAGAACCGCGCGGTCGTTCGTACCACCACGCATGCGGCCCCGCACGCCGTCGTTGTCCGGACCGTCGAGGGGCAGGGACTCCAGCACGCCGGTGTCGAAAGCGAGCGGCGTGGTCGTCTCGTGACGGTGGCCGGGCGCCCGGAACGTCAGGTCCCAGGTGCCGGCGACCAGTGGCAGCCGGCCGGCGAGAGTCGGGACACCAGCCGGGTCGACGGTCACCTCCCAGTGCCCGTCCACGACCTTCAGCGGCAGGCCGAGGTCCTTGCGCCGTCCCCGCATGCGGAGCAGCAGCTGGCCCTCGGCCGGGATCGGGCTGTCGCCGCTGAGCACCAGCGCGCCGTTCGGCTGCCAGCGGACGGCGGTGACGACCGGGCCCTGCGGGCGGGTCGCGATGGAGACGGCGCGGTTGCTCTCGGCGACGGTGGTGAAGACCTCGTCGCTGCCGTACGCCGTCCGCAGCCCCCGGAATTCGTCCCCCGCCATCAGCCGGACCGTCTCACCGGTCACCAGCTCCAGCAGGAACCGCTGCCCGTAGTGGCCCTCGGCGTGGTTGTCGTCGCGGACGTCCAGGGCGATCCACGCCAGCGGGACACGGGCGGTGAACTCGCGCCCGTCCGCGGCGATCTCGGCGTCCACGGTGTGCGTGACGATGCCCGCGGCCCGGCACAGCCGGATCTGGGCGCTGTCACGCCGCTGGCGCAGCCGGCCGGAGAGGATCAGGTCGTCGCCCTCCCGGTGGGTGCCGGTGAGCCAGCCGTCCGCCTTGACCACGGAGATCCGCAGATCGCCCTTGGCCGCGTACGGCATCACCCACACGCCGGGTGCCACCGGGATCCGGGGCATCGGCTCGGTCCAGTCGGTGGGCACGCGCACGACGGTCTTGCGCAGCTGGAGGCCCTGGTTGACGGCGGCCGCGATGGTCCACTGACCGGCCTGCCAGGAACTGCCGGAGCGCAGCGACTCGGGCTTGAGCCGCAGCACGAACCCGCCGGTCTGCGAACGCGACCAGATCGGGATCCGGCGGCCCTCGGCCGGGTTGCTGGCCCAGAACACTTTCAGCCGGCCGGGACGGGTCGACTGCGCCGCCGGCGAGCCGATCGAGCCGGCCAGGACGAGCTTGCCGTTCTCCCAGGTGACCGAGCGGACGACCGCCTCCACCGGGGACGCCTTGACCGGCTTGGCGTTGAGCCGGTAGCCGTGGTCGATGAGCTCGATCAGGTCGTCGAAACGGCCCTGGTTGATCAGTTTCCAGTGCGGCCGGATCTCCACCGGCAGCTCGCTGATCGCCGCCGGGTCCACCTGCTTGAGGTAGGCCTGGGACAGCTTCATGAACGTCGACTGGAACTCGGGGGTGGCCGACGGCAGGAACTTGAAGTAATTGCTGAGCTGGTCCTGGATGGACAGACGCAGGAAGGTCTGGCGCAGCTCGTCCTTGCCCGCCGCGGCCAGAGCCGCGGCCGCCAGGTCGATCGAGTGGAACCGGTCCACCAGGTTGCGCAGGTCGTTGCCGGACTGGGTGATGGACCGCACGGCGCCCTCACGCAACCGCCAGAAGTAGACGGTGCCGGCAACCACCGCGACCTTGTTCGCCAGAGCGTGCGCCGGGACGGTGACCGGGGCGTCCTCGTAGAGCCGGCCGACCGGGAACTCGAAACCGTGCTGGTCGTAGAAGCTCCGGCGGAACAGCTTGTTCCAGATCGTGCGGTCGGCGAGCAGGGCACGCCGGACCGAGACGTGGGCGTCCAGTTTGGTCTTGGTGATGGCGGTCTTGTGCGGGGCGCCGCGGTGCGTACCCCGGGAGGTGAGCCGCACGACGCCGCCGGTGGCGAAGTCGGCGCCACCCTCCAAGGCGCCGACCAGCACCTCGTACGCGTGGGCGGCGAGCAGGTCGTCACTGTCCACGAAGGCCAGGAACTCACCGGTCGCGGACGGCACACCGGCGTTGCGGGCCGCGCTGAGACCGGCGTTGGCCTGCCGGATCAGCTGGAACCGCGGGTCGGCGGCGACGTACTCCTCGGCGATGGCCGGCGAGCCGTCGGTGGAGCCGTCGTCGACCAGGATCACCTGGAGATCGGTGTAGGTCTGTGCCCGCAGCGAGTCCAGGCAGTCCCGCAGGAACGGTTCGACGTTGTAGATCGGCACGATCACACTGACCAGGCCGGGTACCAGCTCAGACAAGGGGTTCCCCCAGGAAGACGCGCCGGACGACCCGCTCGGCGGCGTGACCGTCCTCCAGGGAGCAGAACCGCTCCCGGAAACGGCCGCGGGCCTGCCGGGCGGCATCGTCGTCGATCGCGCCGGTACGGAAGGCCTCGACGAGCTCGTCGAAGGTGCGGGCGAACGTGCCGGGGTGGTCGGCTTCCAGGTCGAACGAGACGCCACGCACGGCCTTGTAGACCTCCCAGTCCGGCGCGAAGATGACCAGCGGCCGGTCGAGCACCGCGTAGTCGAACATGACCGAGGAGAAGTCGGTGATCATCGCGTCGGACGCGATGGCGAGGGTCTCGACCGACGGGAAGCTGGACACGTCGAGCACCCGGGGGTGCCGCGGCGGGAAGCCGATCGAGTCGTAGAAGTAGTGGCCGCGCAGCAGGACCCGGACGTTCGGGCCGAGCGCCTCGGCCAGTTCGTCGGCGTCCAGCGGCGGGGTGAAGACGGAGTGCCACTCGCGGTGCGTCGGCGCGTAGAGCACCACCTGCTCGTCCTCACCGAGGCCGAGCTCGGCACGGGCGGCGGCACGGTCGGCCGGGCCGGCCAGGGCCAGCCGGTCGTTGCGCGGGTAGCCGGTCTCCAGGGTCTCGCCCTTGATCGGGAACTGACGGTCCCAGAGCAGCGTGGTGTGCCGGTTCGCGGTGATGCTGAAGTCCCACTTCGCGAGGTTCAGCCGCATCCGCTCCGGATTGAAGTTGCCCAGCGAGGCGGGGAAGCGCGGCTGGTCCAGGCCCATCGTCTTGAGCGGCGTGCCGTGGTGGGTCTGCACCTGGATCTGGTCCGGCCGCTTCACCACGTCCGGCGGGAACGTGGCGTTGTTGATCATGTATTTGGCCCGGGCGATCGTCCGGTAGTACTCCTTGGTCCCCGGGTGCACCACCGGAACGCCCTCGGGCACCTCGCGGGCGCCGGGCTTGACCACCCAGACACCGCGGACCTGCGGTGCCAGCTCCTTGGCCTTCTCGTAGATGGCGGCCGGGTTGCAGGCGTAGCCACGGAACCAGTACGCCCCGTACACCGCCAGGTTCTCGTCGACCGGGAGCCGCAGCTGCTGCTTGTAGTACCGCAGCAGGTTGGCCTTGCGCAGCGTCGTCCTGGCCTTGCCCGACGCGCCACGCGCCTTGCCGGCCACCCCGCCGACCGCGTCCCGGCCGCCGCGCAGCAGGCGGTAGGCGGAGAACGAGTCGGACGCGAGCAGTTTCAGCCGCAGGCCGCCGACGCCACCGGGCCGCGGGGACGTCCGGGTCTCGTGCTTGCGCAGCAGCTGGGAGATCTCGGTGAACATCGCGCGCCGCGCCTTGGCGGGCAGGCGCGAGCCGTTCTCCATGATGTCGAGCAGCTCGCCGACCGCCCGGTTCAGCACCTTGCGGCGGGTCTTCGGGTCGGCCTGCTCCACAACGGACAGACTCAGCGAGCGGTCCCACTGCCGGACCGCCTCGACGTGCCGCTTCGACCGGCCACGCAGCGACCCGGCCCGGTCCAGCCGGCGGATGTAGCAGGGCGGCTCGAGCGTGGCGACGTTGTCGGTCGCGGCGAGGACCGCGTAACCGAAGGCCAGGTCCTCATACCACTCGGTCTCGAAACGGATGCCGGCGTCGATCAGGAACTGCCGGCGCACCACCAGGCCACCCAGCGGCGGCGGCGCGGCGGTGAGCGCGTCCACGCCGGTGCGTGCCTTCTTCGGCGTGACGGCCCGCGACACCTTGCGGTTCCAGCGCTCGCGCGCCACACCGATCAGCAGGACGTCGGGCTTCTCCTCCAGCAGCCGGGCCTCGACGGCCGCCAGGGCGCCCGGGGCGATCCGGTCGTCGCCGTCGACGAACCACACGTACTCACCGGTCGCGCGGTCCAGGCCGGCGTTGCGCGCGGCGCCCGGGCCGACGTTGCTGTCGAGGTGGACGGCGACGATCCGGGGGTCAGCGGCGGCGCGCTCGTCGATGACCTCGCCGGTGTGGTCAGTCGAGGCGTCGTCGACCGCTACGACCTCGACGCCTTCGACGCTGCGCTGGCGCAGAATGGAATCCAGACATTCGTTCAGATAACCCTGCACTTGCCACGCAGGCACGACTAAACTGGTCAAGTTCGGCATAGGTGGACGCAGACCATCCGTGTGACGTCGTCGAGGAAGCGCCCACAGTATCATCGACGCAAACTGCGACCGTCATTAAGATGACCATCTAACTTCGACCTCGCAGCGACGGCGATAGGCTGTGCGGGCTGGGGTTTCGGGCCCGATGGAGCCACCTCGGCCACGGCGGCGACCACGAGTGGACGAACAGTCTCGTTTCCTCCGCCTGTCGGCTGATGCCGAATCGTCCGTATCCCCTTGTCAGGCTAGGGTGCATCGGTGCGAGCAGTCCTGGCAACCCTCGGATACGTCTTCTCACCCGACCGCAGTCGCATCCTGATGGTCCGGCGCGACGCACGGCCCGACGACATCCACTACGGCTACTACAACGGCCTCGGCGGCAAGCTGGAGCCCGGCGAGGACGTGGTGGCCGGTCTGCGGCGGGAGATCCACGAGGAGGCCGGCATCGACTGCACCGGCATCGAGACGGCCGGGACGATCTCGTGGCCCGGCTTCGGCCGCGACGGCGAGAACTGGTTCGGTTTCCTCTTCCGCGTCACCGCCTGGACCGGCACACCGCACGAGTCGAACGACGAGGGCAGCCTGCACTGGATCGGCATCGACCGGGTGCTCTCCGGCGAGCTCCCGATGTGGGAGTCCGACCGCCACTTCCTGCCCCTGGTCTTCGCGCCGGAACCCCGGGTGTTCCACGGCGTCATGCCGTTCGCTTCCGGCAAGGCGACGAGCTGGGACTTCACAACCCTTTAGCGGTACGGCCACCCGGCCCCGCCGAATCGGGACAGTCCCGCCAGTGCCACGCCGGTCCGGACCACGCAGCCACCTCGCGGGGTGGTCACGGGAGGTGGCTGGTGCGGTTGCCGGAGCGGTGGCCGTACCACATGAAGGGGTCAGAAGCGGCGCATGCCGCCGAACTGGCGGTCGCCGGCGTCACCCAGGCCGGGCACGATGTAGGCCTTGTCGTTGAGCCCCTCGTCGATCGACGCGGTGATCAGGCGCAGCGGCAGGCCCGAGCTCGCCAGGCGCTCGACACCCTCCGGGGCGGCCAGCACACAGCAGATGATGATGTCGGTGCAGCCGCGGTCGGCGAGCAGGCGGCAGCAGTGCAGCAGCGAGCCGCCGGTGGCCAGCATCGGGTCGAGGACCAGCACCGGCTGGTCGGTGAGGTCGGCCGGCAGCGACTCCATGTAGGCGCGCGGCTCGTGCGTCTCCTCGTCACGGGCCAGGCCGACGAAGCCCATCGACGACTCGGGCAGCAGCGCGAGCGCGGCGTCGGCCATGCCCAGACCGGCCCGGAGCACCGGGACGATCAGCGGCGGGTTGGCCAGCCGGGTGCCCTCGGTGGGCGCCACCGGGGTCTCGATGGGGTACTTCTCGACGGCGAAGAGGCGCGCCGCCTCGTAGACCACCATGGTGGTCAGCTCGTGCAGCGACGCGCGGAAGACACCGGAGTCGGTATCGGTGCGGCGCATCGCGGTGAGCCGGGTCTGGGCCAGGGGATGATCTACGACAAGGACGTCCACGGCTGACAACCTATCGTTCAATCAAGATCAACTGTCACAGGGTTGCGTAGAATCCCTTTCATGACTGTGACAGTGTCCGCCGGTCTGTCTGATCTCCGCTCGTTCCTGCACGGCCTGCCCGGGGTCGACAAGGTCGGCGTCGAGGCGCGGGCGGCGGCGCTCGCCACCCGGTCGATCAAGACCAGCTCCAAGGCCAAGGCCATCGACCTGGCCATTCGCATGGTCGACCTGACCACGCTGGAGGGCGCCGACACGCCCGGCAAGGTGCGGGCGCTGTGCGCCAAGGCCAGACGGCCGGACCCGGCCGATCCCTCCTGCCCCCCGGTCGCCGCGATCTGCGTCTACCCGGCGATGGTCAAGGTCGCCGCGGCGGCGCTGGCCGGCTCCGGGGTCCACCTGGCCAGCGTCGCGACCGCCTTCCCGTCCGGCCAGGCGCCGCTGGAGGTCAAGCTGGCCGACACGCGTGACGCGGTGGCCGCCGGCGCCGACGAGATCGACATGGTGATCAGCCGGGGCGCGTTCCTGGCCGGTGACTACACCAGGGTCTTCGAGGAGATCGTGGCGGTCAAGGAGGCCTGCGGCGGCGCCCACCTCAAGGTCATCCTGGAGACCGGTGAGCTCGGTACGTACGACAACATCCGGCGCGCGTCCTGGCTGGCGATGCTGGCCGGCGCCGACTTCATCAAGACGTCGACCGGCAAGGTGGCGGTCAACGCGACGCTGCCGATCACGCTGGTGATGCTGGAGGCGGTCCGCGACTTCCGGGAGCGGCACGGCCGGGTCATCGGGGTCAAGCCGGCCGGCGGCATCAAGACCACCAAGGACGCCGTCAAGTACCTGGTGCTGATCAACGAGACCGTCGGCGACGAGTGGCTCGACCCGGACCGGTTCCGCTTCGGCGCCTCCTCACTGCTCAACGATCTGCTCATGCAGCGCACCAAGCTCACCACCGGCCACTACGCCGGCCCTGACTACTTCACCCTGGACTGAGGCCGATGTTCGAGTACGCACCAGCGCCCGAGTCCCGCTCGGTCGTCGAGATCGCTTCCTCCTACGGGCTGTTCATCGACGGCTCCTTCGACGGCGGCAAGGACGGCAACGTCTTCAAGACCGTCAACCCGGCCACCGAGGAGGTGCTCGCCGAGGTCACCTCGGCCGGCCCGGAGGATGTGGACCGGGCCGTCGCCGCCGCCCGCCGCGCGTCCGGCCCCTGGTCGGCACTGCCCGGGTCGGAGCGGGCGAAATACCTGTTCCGGATCGCCCGGATCATCCAGGAGCGGTCCCGTGAGCTGGCCGTCCTGGAGTCGCTGGACAACGGCAAGCCGATCAAGGAGTCCCGCGACGTCGACCTGCCCCTGGTCGCGGCGCACTTCTTCTACTACGCGGGCTGGGCCGACAAGCTGGCCTACGCCGGGTTCGGCCCCGACCCGCGGCCGCTCGGCGTGGCCGCCCAGGTCATCCCGTGGAACTTTCCGCTGCTGATGCTCGCGTGGAAGGTCGCGCCCGCGCTGGCCACCGGCAACACCGTGGTCCTCAAGCCGGCCGAGACCACCCCGCTGTCCGCGTTGTTCTTCGCCGACGTGTGCCGCCAGGCCGAGCTGCCGGCCGGTGTGGTCAACATCGTCACCGGGGCCGGCGACACCGGGGCCTACCTGGTGGCCCACCCGGATGTGGACAAGGTCGCCTTCACCGGCTCGACCGACGTGGGGCGGGAGATCGCCCGTACCGTGGCGGGCACCGGCAAGCGCCTCACCCTGGAGCTCGGCGGCAAGGCGGCGAACATCGTGTTCGACGACGCGCCGATCGACCAGGCCGTCGAGGGCATCGTCAACGGGATCTTCTTCAACCAGGGGCATGTCTGCTGCGCCGGGTCGCGGCTGCTGGTGCAGGAGTCCGTGGCCGACGAGCTGCTCTCCTCACTCAAGCGGCGGATGTCCACGCTGCGCGTCGGCGACCCGCTCGACAAGAACACCGACATCGGCGCGATCAACTCGGCGGCCCAGTTGAGTCGCATTAAAGAATTGTCGGAAATAGGGGAATCGGAGGGCGCGGAGCGCTGGTCGCCGGCGTGTTCGCTGCCGGACCGGGGCTTCTGGTTCGCGCCGACGATCTTCACCGGAGTGACCCAGGCCCACCGGATCGCCCGCGAGGAGATCTTCGGGCCGGTGCTGTCGGTGCTCACGTTCCGCACTCCGGACGAGGCGGTCGCCAAGGCCAACAACACTCCGTACGGATTGTCGGCCGGCATCTGGACCGAGAAGGGCTCCCGGATCCTCGCCGTGGCCGACCAGCTCCGAGCCGGAGTGGTGTGGGCCAACACGTTCAACAAGTTCGACCCGGCGTCGCCGTTCGGCGGCTACAAGGAGTCCGGTTATGGCCGCGAGGGTGGCCGGCACGGACTGGAGGCGTACCTTGCCTAAGGCATCCAAGGCTGTGGAGACGGCGACCCGGCTCGCCGTCCGCAAGACCTACAAGCTCTACATCGGCGGCAAGTTCCCGCGCAGCGAGTCAGGACGGACGTTCGTGGCAGACGGCGACAACGTGGCTCTCGCCTCCCGCAAGGACGCCCGGGACGCCGTGCTCGCGGCCCGCGCGGCCCAGCCCGGATGGGCCGGCGCCACGGCGTACAACCGGGGTCAGGTCCTCTACCGGATCGCCGAGATGATCGAGTCCCGCCGTGCCGAGTTCACCGCGCTGGGCGTGCCCGGCGACGAGGTGGACGCGGCCGTCGACCGCTGGGTCTGGTATGCGGGCTGGTCCGACAAGATCGCCCAGGTGGCCGGGGGCGCCAACCCGGTCGCCGGCCCGTTCTTCAACATCTCCGCGCCGGAGCCCACCGGTGTCGTCGCCGTGGTCGCCCCGGCCTCGCTGCTCGGCCTGGTCAGCGTGATCGCCCCGGCGATCGTGACCGGGAACACTACGGTGGTCCTCGCCGCCGGCCCGCAGGTGGCGATCACCCTGGCCGAGGCGCTGGCCACCTCCGACGTGCCGGGCGGCGTGGTGAATCTGCTCACCGGGCGCTACGCCGAGACCGCGCCGTGGCTCGCCTCGCACGACGACGTGAACGCGCTCGACCTGACCGGCGTCGATCATCCGGACCTGGCAGCCGAGCTCGAGCGGGCCGCCGCCGGGACCCTGAAGAGGGTGATCCGGCCCCGGGCAGCGACCGACTTCACCGCCGATCCGGGCCTGCGGCCGATGACCGCACTGCTGGAGACGAAGACGGTATGGCATCCGAAGGGCTACTGAACCCACCGGGGACGCTGTCACACAGCGTTGCCGACTAGGGTGTGTGCCCAGAGTCACCCGTCCCACCACCCCCAGATCACCCGGAGGTCACCGTGACCAGCCAGTCCGACGAGCCCGAGGCGTCCGCGCCGGTGGCGGAGAAGTCCTCGACCGAGGGGTCTTCCGGGCGGGAGCTTTGGGATCAAGTCCGCATCGAGCCGGTGGAGATCGCCCTGCCGGGTGGGGTGGGCCTGACCCTCCGGGCGTACCGGAAGGCGTCCGAGCTCACGCCGACCGAGATCCAGATCGATGAGGACGACCCCTTCGAGGCCCGCAAGCGCCGTGCCGAGGAGGACGAGGAAGAGGTCATCGTCGACGAGGAGTACCAAGCGCTCCTCGCCGAGGGTGAGGACGCCGACGGCAAGGGCGAATCCGCCGAGGAGCCCGACCCGGCCGACTTCGAGGACGAGCCGGCCGCCCAGGCGGACGACGAAGAAGTGCCCATGTTCCTGAGCCACAAGGGCCGACTGCTCGCGTTCAAGAGCGCCGAATCGCTCGTCTCCTTCCTTCGTTCGGGTGCTCCGCACGATCTCGCACAATTGGACACCTGGGGTGACCTGGCCGAGCGGGTACAGTCGAGCGACATCGACCCGCAGCCGGAGGACCGCTACGAGCTCGACCTCGTGGTGGAAAACCTGCGCGGCGGTCACGACACATGGGATCTGCCGCTGCTCATCAACGCCGGCGAGGTGGCCCGTGACCTCGGTTACGCGCTCCGCATCAAACCGGTGATCCTGGCACTGGCGCCCGGCTCGCCGCTCGACGACCTCGACGAATCCCTCCGGACCGCTGAGCAGGGCGGCATGGGCGGATTCTTCGGGCGTCGCCGCCTGAAGAAGATCGGGGCACAGCAGGCGAGTCTGGGCTGGCGCTCCGTGATCGGAAAGATCTCTGCCGCTGTGGACTGGCGTGACTGACCGATTACCAGGGACTATCAATCCTTGGCCCTTGAGAGGCACCCCCGGGGAGGAGGACGACGCCGTGGCGCTCGTGCGCGTGTACTGCGGTCTGGCGTCGGCTGATGATTCGGTGCGTTCGGCCACGGCCGCGCCACTGACCATCGCCGTGGTGGACGACGCAGGCCGGCTGCTCGGCGTCCATGAGATCAGCGACGACCCGGCCGGATACTCCCTGCTGGGAACGCTTCTCGTGGAACGGACGACGGGCTTCAGCGACGCGGCGGTCGCCGCCGACAGCGATGACCACGTCGTCACCTCACTCCTCACCGCGGCCGGCCGGCCGCTGGTGGTGGTCGACGACGACGACGCCGACGACTTCGCCGAGCGTTTCTCCGACGACGACTCCCCCGAGGAGATCTCCGCGCCGCTGGCGGCCCGGCGGGCCGTCGGCCTGGCCCGGGCCCTCCAGGCCGGCGCGATCGCCGCGGTGACCCTTCCGGCACCGCGCGAGCTGGTCAGCTACAAGCCGGTCCTCGCGGCGCACGTGGCCATGCTGGTCGGGCGCAACTCCGCGGCCGTCGCCCTGCGCGAGGTGCTCCGCGAGCTGTACCCGGCCGCCCTCCGCGCCTATCCGGATCCCGCGCACCACCTGGCGCTCGCCGTTCTCGACGCGGTCCCCGAGCCCGGCCGTCTGACCGGCCGGGCCGGCGACCCGACACACCTCCTCCGGGAGATCGCCGCTGAGCTGGCCCGTGCCGGCGCCGGCAGCGAGAGCGAGCTGATCGCCGCCGTCACCGCCCTGCACGTGGCGATCAGCGAGTCGCCGCGCCGGGGTGGCGTCAACAAGTCTCTCGCCCCGGCCGCCGCCGAGGCGGTCCGCCAGGCGATCGCGGCCGTCCGCTCGTGCGACGCCGCCTGCACCGCCCTGGTCGGCACGCTCGCCGCCCGGGCCACCCCGCCGGCCCAGAGCACCGGTGTCGGCCGTCGCAGCACCCGCCGTGGCCCCGAGCCCGCCCCGCTGCAGCCGGTTCCCAGTGGTGACAACGGCTCCCGGTTCGGCCGCCGTGGCCGTCCCGAGCCGTCCTCCATCGGCAGCGGCCCGGCCGTCCCGAACCCGATGACCGCCCCGCCGGTGGCGCCCGACCCGATCGGCCCGCCGCCGATGGCCCCGGCCGCCGCCAACGGACTGCCCGGCCGTGCCGGCAGCCCGCTCAACCGCCCGGTCTCGGTGCCGCCGCCCCCGCCCGGGATGACGCCGATCACGCCCGGCTCCCGCCCGGTCCCGGGTTCGCGCAACCCGGCCGTGCCGTCGTCCGTGCAACCCGCCGGCTCCAGCCCCGCCGACGCCGGCGAGCCGTTCCGCGCGACGCTGTCCAACGCAGAGCTCACCCGGGCCCGTGCCGAGCGCCAGCGCACGGTCATCCCGCCGCGCCCGTCCACCCGGCAGCCCGCCGCCAACGGTTCGGCGGCCGGCCCCACCGACTTCAGCCTCCCGATGCCGAACCAGCGGCCGGTGCAGGAGATCGCGGAGCCCGGCTCGCGGGCCAACTGGCCGTTGATGAACAGTGAGAAGGACGAGGCCGTGCGCCCCGACCTGCCCTCCCGTTCCGACCTGCCCTCCCGTTCCGACCTGCCCTCCCGTTCCGACCTCCCGTCGCGTTCCGACCTCCCGTCCCGGTCCGATCTCTCGTCGCGATCCGACCTCTCGTCGCGATCCGACCTGTCGTCGCGATCCGACCTGTCGTCGCGGTCCGACTTCCCCTCGCGTTCCGACCTCCCCTCGCGGTCGTCGGAGTTGCCGAGCCGGCCGACCTCGTCGCGGCCGTCGCCGGCGGCCGCCTCGGTCAGTTCGCCGACCGGTGGCCGGGTCCGCCCGCCGTGGCAGGACATGCCGGATGAGCCGGCCCCGCTCCAGATGCCCAAGGAGCCGGCGCTGCGCCTGGTCGATCAGGCGCGCAACAGCAGCGGCCGGGCCCGCCTTCCCGGCCTCGACCAGATCGGCGGCACCCCGCCGCTGCGGGTCGTCGACGACGAGCGCCCGCCCCGGATCACCGCTCTGGACCGCAGCGCCGCGCCGCCGGTCGCGGCCGACAGCAGCGACGGCGACCTGCTGATCTTCGCGGCGGCCCGGTCGGCGTGGTTCACCGGCGGCGCCCCCGAGTCCGGCGACGTCAACTGGTCCAACCCGAACGACAGTGGCTGGCGCGCCGCACAGAAAGCGGCCACCCCGGCCGTCGCCGCGGAGACGTCGGCCGGTCTGCCGAAGCGGGTGCCCCAGGCCAACCTGGTCCCCGGCTCCCCGCTGCGTGAGGAGCGCCCGCTCCGGATCGTCCGGGACGCCGCATCCATCGCCGCGCACACCACCGGCTACTTCCGTGGCTGGCGCCGCGGGCAGGAGATCGGCGGCTTCGCGATGGGTGGCCGCCCGGGCCGCGAGGCCGCCGGCGGCTGGGACTTCAGCCGAGACGGCCAGCCCGCCGACGAGTACCGCAACAACAACGCGGGCTACGGCGGTCGTTGACCACCCGGTACACCGACGCGGAAGGCCGCTACCCCTCGGGGGGAGCGGCCTTCCGCGTTCAGATGTCCTCCGCACCGCGGATGTGCCGCCACCCAACCCCGCGGCGGAGGGCTTTCGTGGTGGGGTGCGGTGATCTCGGGACTGATGGGTGCGCCTGGCGGGGTTGATGATGGCGGGATGCGCGCGATCATCTTCGACTTCTTCGGGACTCTGACCGACCCTTCCGCCGAACTGCTCCGGAAGGGGGCGTTCCAGGCCACGGCGGACGCCCTCGGCGTGGACCGGGACCGGTTCTGGACCGCGATGACCACGAGCTTCCCGGAACGGATCGTCGGCGCCTACGGCAGCACCCGCGACACTCTCCGCACGATCGCGCGCCAGTGCGGCACCGATCCGGGCGACGAGCGGCTCGATCGGGCGGTAGCGGTCCACCACGCGGGCGCTGAGAAGGTGCGTACACCCCGTAACGGCGCCCTCGCGGTACTCGACCACCTCCGAACCCACAACTACCGCCTGGGGCTCATCAGTGACTGCTCCAGCGAGTTGTGCGAGGCGTGGTCCGGCACCGCCTACGCGCCCCGGATCGACGCCCCGGTCTTCTCCTGGCGGGAGGGGCACCGCAAACCCGACCCCCGGCTGTACGCGACTGCCGCCGCCCGCCTGGGTGTGACGCCCGGCGAGTGCTGGTTCGTCGGTGACGGCGGGAGCCGGGAGCACGACGGTGCCCTGCGGGTCGGCATGCGCCCGGTGCTGGTGACGAACGCTGCCTACCCGGGAGTGGGCGGCCTGCGCACCGATCCGGACACCTACCTGCCTGATCACCGGATCGACGAGATCGATGACCTGATCCGTCTACTGGGATCGAGTCATGACAACGGGTGATCGCTCCTATACGATGGCGGTCGGCCGGAAAGCGCGCGAAAGCCCCGCTCCGGCCGACCGGTGTCCGGTGGACCAGAGCGGGGCTTTCGACCGCTTCGTTAGGAGCGGAGCACCTGCTGGGTGGGTGTTACTGCTCGATCAGGCCGGAGCCGTGGCCCGCGTCCGACGCATCGTCAGCACATACTCGACGAGCGAGATGAGGACGTTCTTCGTCGATTCACGGTTACGGGCGTCGCAGCTCACCACGGGCACGTCGGACGAGATCGCCAGAGCGTCCCGCACGTCCTGCGCGTTGTGGTACTGCATGCCGTCGAAGCAGTTGATCGCCACCAGGTACGGCAAGCGCCTGTGCTCGAAGAAGTCGATGGCGGCGAAGCAGTCGGCGAGCCGACGCGTGTCCACCATGACCACCGCACCGATGGCACCCCGGACCAACTCGTCCCACATGAACCAGAACCGCGTCTGGCCAGGCGTGCCGAACAGGTAAAGGATCAGGTCACGGTCGATGCTGATCCGGCCGAAGTCCATGGCGACGGTGGTCGTCATCTTGCCCGGCACCTGCCGGTTGTCGTCGACACCCACACCGGCCGAGGTCATGATCGCCTCAGTGGTCAGTGGGGTGATCTCCGAGACCGACCCCACCAGCGTCGTCTTACCGACGCCGAAGCCACCGGCGATGACAATCTTCGCCGATGTCACGCGTCCCGCAGCGGGACGGTGCGACATGTCAGAGCCTGCGAAGTCCACTCAGCACCCTTTCCAGCAGTTCCGTGCCTACCGCGTCGGTCTCGTCTTCGAGCGAGGTGGGCTCGTACACAGCGACCAGGCCGTCAGAGGCCATGTCCGCGACGATCACACGTGCCACACCGAGCGGCAGTTGCATGCGTGCGGCGATTTCCGCCAGCGACTGAACTCGGCCGCCGTCGCACATCGCCGCGATGTACTGATGCTCGCTTCCACCCTGCCCGCGGCCCATTCCGGAACGCCCGCGCACGGTTGTCTCGACCAGCGCTTCCAGCGCTATCTCAAGCTTCGGCCGGGTCCGACCGCGGGTCACGGCATACGGCCTGACCAGCGCGCCGGTCGGCTCATCGCGTTCAGGCATCGTCACCGTCAACCCCTCCCTCGGCCCCTCGAAGTGTATTGGTTATCAAAGCTTTTACCAGTAGCCGGCTGAGCTTACTCGGGCCGTAAAACCCCAGACAAACCGCTGGATGTCCCCGGCCCACTACCGCTTCAGCCCAGCACCCCGGCCGCCGAGCGCGGCGCGGGAGTCAGAGCCTCACCGACCCGGTCGACCAGGAGAGCCATCTCATAGCCGACCTGCCCGACGTCGCAGCTGCGCGCCGCGAGCACCGCGAAGGACGAGCCGTCGGAGATGGACATCAGGAACAGGAAACCGTTGTCCATCTCGACGACCGTCTGGAGGACGGCGCCACCCTCAAAGCATCGTGCGGCGCCCTGCGTCAGGCTTACCAGGCCGGACGCGATGGCCGCCAACTGGTCGGCGCGGTCCCGGGGAAGGTCCCGCGAGGACGCCAGGAGCAGCCCGTCGGCGGAGACGGCGATCGCGTGCGCGACCCCGGGAACGCGGTCAGCGAAGTTGGCCAGAAGCCAACCCAGATCCTGCGTGGATGTCATGCCTCATGCTCCTTGCCAGCCTGCGAGGGCTGCTGCCCTCCCGGAGTGTCCTCCAGGTTGGTCGATTGTTCCTTGGTGCGACCGCGCTGAACGCCACGGTGGTACGCGGAGAGTAGCCCGCGAACCCCCTCAGGCGTACGGCGCTGGACGGAGTTACCGCCCCGGTCGACACCGCCGGGGACGAGTTGAGCCATCGGCGTGCGCTTCGGCAAGCCCGCCGTTGTGGTGACCTCGACCGGCGTCTCGGCAGCCGCACGGGCCGCCTGCCAGCCGTCGTCAGCGGCGGTCCGCCAGGGGTTGGCCGCCGGAGCGCCACCGTTGCTGTATCCGGCCGCCGCCGCGGCCGGGGCACCAACAGTAGCCGGGTCAAGGGTGCGGGATTCGGGTGACGCCGCCTGCTGCGGCACACCCGCGGTGCGGGTCGGTTCGCCGGTGGGGATCCGCTGCGAGACGACTGATTCGTCGCCGACACCGGAGACCTTGGGGCGGGCCGGAACCTCGTTTCCGGGCGTCGTCGTGGTGAACCACGCCGACTCCAGCTCCCGGAAGATCGGCAGTTCCATGGTCTCGTCCGCGAACGGGGTAGCGCCCTCCCGGGCCGAGGCCATCTGCGCCGCGGCGGTGGCCTGGGCCTCCGCCGGGTCCGGTGTGGCCGGCAGCGCGGGCGACGCCGGAACCGGAGCCGTCTGCGGGTTGGCCGGCCGTGCCACGTGCGGCTGCGCCTCGAAGTTCTCCGGGCGGAACCGCGGGATCTCGGCAGTCATGTCGAGCGCGGCGGCCAGGCTCTCCGGCACGTGCGGGGTGGCGGGCTCGCGCTCCGCGGCGACCGGCGGCCAGGCCGGCGGTGCCGAGGCGAACGAGTTGCGCTGGTCCAGCGGCATCCCGGAGACCGGGGAGGCCGAGACCGGCTCGATCGGGCCCGAGTACGGCGAGGCCGAGACGGGTGGGGCCGGCGACACCGGAGGCGCCGAGATCGGCGGGACCGGCGGTGCCGAGACGGGCGGCATGAACGCGTTCCGGCCCTGGCTCTCCGGGTTGGCCGGGAGCTGGCGCGGGATCGTCGTACCGAAGCCGTTGATGTCACCGTCCGGGCGGAAGTCTCCGCCGTTGCGGCGCTGAGCGAGCTCGTCCAGGCCGGCGAAGCCCTGCGGGCCGGACGGCAGCGGCGGGATGACCTCGTTGCTGCGCGGACCGTGGAACCCGTTGGCCGAGCCGTTGCCGTTGCCGTTGAAGCCGCCGCCGTTGAACCCACCGAAGCCGGCCGGGGCCGCACCGGTGAGGTCCGACCACGCCGGGACGGCGCCGTTGAACCCGTTGCCGCCGTTCGACCCGTTGGAGCCCGGGTAGCCGCTCTCCAGGGCCAGCGGCTCGCCGAAGCCCGGAAGGCCGGAGCCGGGGCCACCGTCGAACGCGCCGCCGCGACCCTGGACCTGGGCGGAAGCCGCCGCGGCCAGGACGGAGACAGGCAGGCCCACCTCGGCGACGGTGCCGCGCTCGCGGTCGGCCGGGCGGAGCTCGACCCGGACCGCGTGCCGGTTCGCCAGCCGGGCGACCACGACCAGGCCCATCATGCGGGAGACGGCCACGTCCACCGTCGGCGGGTTGGCGAGACGCTCGTTGAGGTCGCGGAGCTGCTCACGGCTGATACCGATGCCGTGGTCCTCGACCGTCAGGATGGCGTGCTCACCGACGCGCCGGGCCTCGACCAGAACGTTGGAGTTCGGCGGGGAGAACGCGGTCGCGTTGTCGAAGAGCTCGGCGACCAGGTGGACCATGTCGTTCACGGCGTGTGCCGCGACCTCGATGTCCCGGTCGATCATGCCGAACTCGATGCGGGTGTAGTGCTCGACCTCGGACTGCGCGGCACGGAGCACGTCGATCAGGGCGGCCGGCTCACGCTGGACACGGGTCGAGTCGGCACCCGCGAGAACCAGGAGGTTCTCGTCGTTACGCCGCATTCGGGTGGCCAGGTGGTCGAGCTGGAAGAGCTCGGCCAGACGGTCCGGGTCCTCCTCGCCGCGCTCCAGACGGTCCAGGTGACCGATGAGCCGGTCGACCAGGATCTGCGAACGGCGGGCGAGGTTGACGAACATCGTCGCGACGGAGGCACGGAGTGCGGCCTGCTCGGCCGCGGTGCGGACCGCCTCGAGGTGAACCGCGTTGAACGCCTCGGTCACCTGACCGAACTCGTCCCGGCTACGGACCGGGAGGGGCTCGGCGATCTGGTCGGCGACCTGTGCCGGGGTGAGCGACGCGGAGAGCGCCGGGTCGCGCAGCCGGGACACCGCGTGCGGCAGACCGAACTGGGCGACCGCGAGTGCACCCTGACGCAGCTCACGCAACGAACGGGCCATCGACCGGGCGACCAACCACGCGAAGAGGATGGCCAGCAGCAGCATGCCGAGCAGGAGGCTGGTCTCCAGGAAGACGTCCTGGTTGGTCTCGTTGCGCAGCGTGGTGGCGTCGGCGACGATCTTCTTGTCGAACTCGACCTCGACCTGCCGGAAGAGCTCGTTGTAGCCGGCCAGAGCCTGTTCCCACTGGGTGGCGTTGAACGGCAGCGGGCCGGCGCCCTGGGTGGGGCGGAAGTCGAGAGGACTGGTGTAGTTCTCCGCGGCCTGACGCTTCTCACCCGTGACGGTGTTGGCGAAGTAGTTGACCTCCTCGGTGGTGCCCACCGAGTTGAGGGTCTCCACGGCCAGCTTGTAACCGGTGACGGTCTCCAGCAGGTCACGGCGGTGCGTGTTGTCGAAGCGCTGGTCGGCGACCATCTCCTGGCCCAGGAAGCGCTGCTGGGAGATGTAGTCCTTGGCCCGCGCGACCGCGGCGACGACCCGCAGGTGGTCGCTCAGCTCCTGGTTGTTGGCCAGCTGCGCGGAGATGTCGCGCACCTGGAGCAGGTCGTCGATGAGGCGGTTGTAGGTGGTGAGGACGTTGTCCTCGTCCTCGTTGCCCAGCGCGACCCGGCTGCGGAAGGCCGGCAGGTCCTCGAGGTTGCGGTCCAGGCGCAGCAGGAGGGTGCCCACGTTCTCCGGGACGTCCTCGAGAGCGCCCTTCTGTTGAACGTACGGCGCCTTGGCGTCGTCGACCTCGGGGGCTTCCTCGTTGTACAGCTTGGCAGCGGCCTTCATCGGGTCGCTGTTCTTCGGGCTGTTGGCGATCATCACGCCGTAGGTCCGCTCGGCCTGCAGGTGGTCGACCAGACCACCGGCGGCCTCGGAGAGCACCGAGAGGGTGCGCGCGCGCTCCGCGTTACTGGCTTCGTCGATGTGGTCCACGAGGCCGTTGACGCCGACGACGATCGTTGCCACCGTCGGCACCAGCATGATCAGGCCAAGTTTGGACCAGATCGGTAGGTCTCGGAGTCGACCCGCAGGTCGACTGAGACGCGACATGACGCCATTCGCGCTGTTGGGGCGCTTGCTCACGTCACCGTCCTCCTGATTCGGGCCCGGCATTCGGCTCGCCAGGCACCGCACATGGCCGACTCGCCGACGTCGGGCCCCCGAGATTCCATCACGACAAGTGTCAAAGAGAAAGAGCAGGCGGACACGGACCGGTTGTGTGACGCGATGTTGCAACCTCGTAGTTGGACATCGCCGGTCTCAATATCACAGCCTGTGGAGCAGCACATCTCTCAAGGTCACTTACTCGATCGGCGCAGCGTTGGGGGGTGGGTGCAGGCCGACCGGGTCCCGATCGTAGTCGATCGCGTTAGAAGTGACGATGACTCGGTTCCCCGCGATCGGCAAGGCGAGGTGCCAGAGTATGCCGACTTTGCAGGCGGCAGTCTAGCCGAACGGCGGGGAGCACAAGGCAGACGGTCGATTTCTTTTGACGTACGTTCGACCGCATCCGAATTTGACCTGATATAGCGGGATCTCAGGCGAGCAGTTTGGCGTACGCCGGCTTGATCACCTCGTTGATGAGGACCAGGCGCTCGTCATACGGGATGAACGCCGACTTCATCGCGTTGATGGTCAGCCACTGGAACTCCATCCAGCCCCAGCCGAACGCTTCCGCCAGCAGAGTCATCTCCCGTGACATCGACGTACCGCTCATCAGCCGGTTGTCGGTGTTGACCGTGACCCGGAACCGGAGATCGTGCAGCAGCTTGATCGGGTGCTCGGAGATCGACGCCGCGGCACCGGTCTGCACGTTCGACGACGGGCACATCTCGAGCGGGATCCGCTTGTCCCGGACATAGGCGGCGAGACGCCCCAGCACCGGCGGGGCCGCCTGGGTGCCGCCGGTCACCGACGGGGCGCTCGGGCCGTCCGCGGTGACCGTGATGTCGTCGACCAGCCGTACCCCATGGCCCAGACGGTCGGCGCCGCACCACTGGATGGCCTGCCAGATCGACGGCAGGCCGAAGGCCTCGCCGGCGTGGATGGTGAAGTGGAAGTTCTCCCGCTGGAGGTACTCGAAGGCGTCCAGGTGCCGGGTGGGAGGGAAGCCCGCCTCGGCGCCGGCGATGTCGAAGCCGACCACGCCGGTGTCCCGGTAGCGGACCGCCAGCTCGGCGATCTCCTGCGAACGGGCCGCGTGCCGCATCGCGGTGAGAAGGGTGCCGATCCGGATGGGTGTGCCCTTCGCGGCCGCCTCGGCGCAGCCCTCCCGGAACCCGGCGTGCACCACCTCGACCACCCGGTCCAGCGTGAGACCACGCTCCAGGTGCTGCTCGGGGGCATACCGGATCTCGGCGTAGACGACGCCGTCGGCGGCCAGGTCGAGAGCGCACTCCTTGGCGACCCGGTGCAGGCCCTCCTCGGTCTGCATCACCGCGACGGTGTGCGCGAAGGTCTCCAGGTACCGTTCCAGCGAGCCGGAGTCGGCGGCCGCGACGAACCACTCGCCGAGCCGTTCCGGATCAGTGGAGGGCAGTTGGTGTCCGACCTTCTCGGCCAGCTCGACGATGGTGGCCGGCCGCAGTCCACCGTCCAGGTGGTCGTGCAGCAGGACTTTCGGGGCCTTGATGATGTCGGAGTGTTCGATGCCAGCCATCACAAGAGCCTAGAGGGAAGCGCTCGATGATCGACGGAGCAATTCCGTATCTGCGATGCCCGGTGTGCCGGGAACCACTCGCCCGCCAGGAGCGGGCGCTGCGCTGCCCGCTGCGGCACAGCTTCGACATGGCCCGGCAGGGGTACGCCGACCTGAGCGCCGGGCGCCTGCCGCACACCGGCGACAGCGCCGAGATGGTGGCCGACCGCGCCGGTTTCCTGGCCGCCGGGCACTACGGGTTCATAGCGGACGAGCTGGCCGGGCACCGGGCGGACGGGCTGGTGATCGACGCCGGCACCGGGACCGGCGACTACCTGGCGGCCTTCCTGGAGCGGTCCCCGGAGGCGATCGGTCTCGGTCTGGACGTGTCCAAGCCAGCGCTGCGGCGGGCCGCGAAGGCACATCCCCGAGCCGCGGCCGTGCTGACCGACCTGTGGCGGCCTCTACCGGTCGCCGACGCGGTGGCGAGCGTGATCCTGAACGTCTTCGCGCCGCGCAACGGTGCCGAGTTCCGCCGGGTGCTGCGGCCCGGTGGCGTGCTGCTGGTGGTGACCCCGGCCGCCGACCATCTGTCCGAGCTGGTCGCCGCACACGGGATGATCCAGGTCGACCCGGACAAGGCTGCCCGGGTCGACAGCAGTCTGGGCACACACTTCGCCCAGACGTCGAGCATCACCCTGCGCCGTGAGTTGACGCTGACCGCGGCCGAGGCCCGGACACTGATCGGGATGACCCCCAGCGCCCGGCACGTGCCGGCGGACCTCCTGCCCACCCGCGACCTCACGGTGACGGCCGCCGTCGACCTGGCGGCCTACCGGCCGCTCACCTAGACGGACAGATCGACCTCTTCCCATTCCGGGGGATCGTCGTGGTACGGCCCCTTGAAAACCACCGCCCACTCCAGGGCCCACCGGCGCTGGCCGATCGCGTTGCTGTCCACCTCACCGGGCAGCGACCGCCCGCTCTGCTCCGCCTCCTGGTAGGCCCAGTCCAGGCAGTAGTACAGGTCCAGCAGAACCGCGGCCTCGATCGGGTCCCGGACCGCGACCAGCGACCGGGACCGCCAGCTGGTGAAGGTCTCCCCCGCCGGCAGGTCCGGCATCTGGAGCATCATCCGGTCGTCCGGCGCCACCGTGGGGTCCAGGTGCCGGCTCAGGCCGAGCAGCCAGGCCAGCGCGAAGACCGCGTCGTGGTGCAGCACGAAGGAACGGTGGTCGCCTTTCGCCCCGATCACGAACTGCCACTCCGGCGGGGTGACCTGTTCGACCAGGTGTGAGCCGAGCAGCCAGCTCATCGCAGCCTCGGTGGGCATGCCGAAGCAGCGGGCGACGACGACGTGCAGCACCGCGGCACGGGCTTCCAGCTCCGCGGTCTGGCGCAGCTCGACCGTGTCACCGGCCTCCCAGACCAGCGGGAACGCCAGTGGCGGCAGGGGCAGGCCGAGACGGGCCAGCTCGTCGAGACTTGCCTCGCGGACCGCGCGGGGGTCGGGGGCGGCCTTCTGCATGGCGGCTCAGGCTATGCGGTCGAGCAGGAGCGGGGAAGGGGCGGGCCGCTCGGTGCCGACGACGATCGCCCCGGCGGCGTCGTCCCGGGCGGCGGGGATACGCGACTCGTCGTCGGCGCGGAGCTCCAGGAGCACGTCACCGGCCTTGACCCGGTCGCCCGGCCGGACCCGCAGCTGGACACCGGCGCCGAAGCTCACCGGGTCCTCCTTTCGAGCCCGTCCGGCACCCAGGCGCCAGGCGGCGATGCCCACCCCGTACGCATCGATCGAGGTCACGACGCCGTCCTCGGCGGCCCGCAGCACCTCGGTGTGCGCGGCCGTCGGCAGCGGCGCGTCCGGGTCGCCGCCCTGCGCCCGGATCATCGCGCGCCAGGTGTCCATCGCCTGCCCGCTCGCCAGGACCTTCTCCGGGTCGGCGTCCACCCCGGCGGCGGCCAGCATCTCGCGAGCCAGAGCCAGGGTGAGATCCACCACATCGGACGGTCCGCCGCCGGCGAGCACCTCGACCGACTCGGCGACCTCGTTGGCGTTGCCGATCGCGAGACCCAGCGGGGTGCTCATGTCGGTGAGCAGAGCGACGGTGGTGACGCCGCTGTCCTTGCCGAGCTGGACCATCGTGCGGGCCAGCTCCTGCGCGGTCGCGAGGTCCTTCATGAACGCGCCGGTACCCACCTTCACATCCAGGACCAGCGCGCCGGTGCCCTCGGCGATCTTCTTGCTCATGATCGAACTGGCGATCAGCGGGATGGCCTCGACGGTGCCGGTGACGTCGCGCAACGCGTACAGCTTGCGGTCGGCCGGGGCCAGCCCCTCGCCGGCCGCACAGATGACCGCGCCGATCTCCTGCAGCTGGCTCTTGAACTGCTCGTTGGAGATGCGGGCCTGCCAGCCGGCGATCGACTCCAGCTTGTCCAGCGTGCCGCCGGTGTGGCCGAGACCACGGCCGGACAACTGGGGCACCGCCACGCCGCACGCGGCGACCAGCGGGGTGAGCGGCAGCGTGATCTTGTCGCCGACGCCGCCGGTGGAGTGCTTGTCGGCGGTCGGCCGGGTCACCGACGAGAGGTCCAGCCGCTCACCACTGGCGATCATCGCGGCGGTCCAGCGGGCGATCTCGGCGGGCGTCATGCCGCGCAGCAGGATCGCCATGGCCAGCGCCGACATCTGCTCGTCGGCGACGACACCCTTGGTGTAGGCGTCGACGACCCAATCGATCTGGGCGTCGGTGAGCACGTGGCCGTCCCGTTTGGCCCGGATCACGTCCACCGCTGCGAAAGCACTCACGGTTTTTCCTCTTCCCAACGCTGCGGGATGCCCTCCGGGGCTTCTCCCTCGCCGGCCCAGGACAGGCCGCCCTCGGCATCCACCACCACGACCCGCGGAGTGCGGGCCAGGCCCCAGGCCACCGCGGCGGCCACGGTCGCCAGGTTCGGCCCCTCCTCCAGGATGCCCTTCTCCTCGGCCGCACCGGGCTCACCCGACGACCGCTCCCAATAACCCGTCCAGATCGTCGCGCCGCCGGAGATGTCCGGATGCACGAAGACCGTCCCCCGGCCCCGCCAGCGGGCGAGCTCGGCCGGCACGTCGGCGGCACCGACCGGGCCGGTGACCCGCTCCATGTCCTCGTAGCCGAACGCGTGCGGCAGCAGCTCGGTCATCCGCAGCGGCCTGGGGAGCGCTTCGACGAGCAGCTCGGGCCCACCGTGCTCCCAGAGCAGTTGACGGCAGCGCCCGCACGGCATCAACGGGGCGCCGGTGGCGTCCACGCACGAGATCGCCACGAGCCGGCCGCCGCCGGTCGCGTGCAACGAGCTGACCAGACCGCACTCGGCGCACAGGGTCATGCCGAGCGACGCGTTCTCCACGTTGCAGCCGACCACCGTGCGACCGTCATCGACCAGACCGGCCACACCGACCGGGAAGTCCGAAACCGGCGTGTAGGCCCGCCGCATCGTCTCGATGGCGGCAGCGCGAAGGGCCGCCCAGTCGATCTCCATGAAGCCGATTCTGCCGTACCGATAGGAAGGTTTTCACCGCGGCACCGTTACCGGCGCCGCGGTGATGATCATGAAAGTCAGCCCTTGACGTACGGCAGACCGTCCGCCGCCGGAGCACGGACGCGGCCCACCAGACCCGCCACGGCGATCAGCGTCGCCAGGTAGGGCAGCATGTTCAGGAACTGGCTCGGCACCGGGCTGTCGATCGCGCCGAGATAGATCGCCAGTTTCTGGGCGAAGCCGAAGAACAGCGCCGCCCCCAGCGCACCGAACGGGGTGTACCGGCCGAAGATGAGCGCGGCCAGGGCGATGAAGCCGGCACCCGCGGTCATGTTCTTGGTGAAGTTACCGGTCGCCACCAGCGTGAAGTAGGCGCCACCGATACCCGCGACCACACCACCGAGCAGCACGTTCAGGTAACGCAGGCCGCGTACCCGGATGCCCACCGTGTCGGCCGCGGTCGGGTGCTCGCCGACCGCCCGGGTCCGCAGGCCCCACCGGGTCCGGGTGAGCCCGAAATGGATCACCACGACGAGCGCGAGCGCGATCCAGACCAGCAGGTTCGCCTCGAACAGCACCGGACCGACGACCGGGATGTCGGCCAGGCCGGGGATCCGCCACTCGGGCAGCTGCGGCGGGGTGTTGTAGGTCTGCGCGTCGGGCTGCATCAGCCGCTCGTAGAGGAAGCCGGTGATGCCGAGCGCGAACAGGTTCAGCACCATGCCGACGACGGTCTGGTCGACCAGGTAGCGGATCGACAACACGGCCAGGATCGCGGCGATGATCACGCCACCGATCGCCGCGCTGATCAGGCCGGCCCAGATGCTGGTGGCCATGGTGCCGACCAGGGCACCGGCGAAGGCGCCCATCAGGAACTGGCCCTCGATCGCCACGTTCACCACACCGGACCGCTCGCCGAGGACACCGGCGAGCGCCCCCAGGATCAGCGGCAGCGCCAGCTGGAGCGTGCCGTCGGTGGTGTCCACCAGCGGCATGAACTCGCCCGCCACCTGCCAGCACAGGAAGGAGAGCACGAAGGTCAGGATGCCCACGCCGAGCAGCGCGTTCGACCATCGCTTCAGCAGGCCGGCGAAGAGGACGGCACCGGCGGCCACGGTCAGCAGACCGAAGAGCACCGCACCGAACTGGCCGTTGATGGCGAGGGCGGCGCCCTCGGCGTCCTCGCTCAGCGTGAACCGGGCGGTCTCACTCGGCGCGAGCGCGCCGAACACCGCGGCGGCCAGGCCGCCGATCAGGATGAGAGCCAGGCCGAGGCGGCGCTGCCGGGTCCAGAACGGCTCCGGCGCGACGACCTCGGTCGGCTCCTGCACAGTCGCGGTCGACATGTCCTCAGCCCTTCGCCAGGGAGGCGCCGAGCCCGGCAGCACGGGCGGCACGCAGACGGAAGATCGCCTTCACCAGAGCGGGGGCGGCGATGAAGATGACGATGAGCGCCTGGAGCACGGTGACCAGCTCCAGTGAGATGCCGGAGTAGGACTGCATCCGGTTGCCGCCGGCCCGCAGGGCGCCGAACAGCAGCGCGGCGAAGAAGGTGCTCCACGGCCGGTTGCGGCCCAGCAGCGCGACCAGCAGGCCGTCGAAGCCGATGTTGCCGGCCACCGCGGGCGTCAGCTGGTGTGCGGTGCCCAGCACCTGAACGGCGCCACCGAGACCGGCGAGGCCACCGGCGATCGCCATGAGCAGCACGTACGTCTTGCTGACGCTGATGCCGGCGGTCTTCGCGGCGTGCGGGTTGGAACCGACCGCCCGCAGTTCGAAGCCGAACGCCGACCGGTTCAGCAGCCAGGCGACACCGATCGTGACCAGCACCGCGAGGATGATGCCGAGGTTGACCCGGATCTGGCCACCGGGTGACGGCAGCATCGCGGACTCGTCGACCAGCTTGCTGATCGCGTCGGTCTTGCCCGGCGCCTGGATGCCCTTCTGGATGACCAGCCAGGACAGGAAGAGGCCGGCCGTGTAGTTGAGCATGATCGTGGTGATCACCTCGTGGGCACCGGTCCGAGCCTTGAGGAAGCCCGGGATGAAGCCCCACAGCGCGCCGCCGAGGACACCGGCGATCAGCGCGACGATCAGGTTCAGCACGATCGGCAGGCCGAACGAGAAGCCCGCCACACCGGCCGCCATGCAGCCGAGCACGGCCTGGCCCTGCGCGCCGATGTTGAACAGGCCGCCGCGGAACGCCAGCGCGACCGACAGACCGGTGAAGACCAGCGGCGCCGCGTAGGTGAGCGTCTCGGACAGCGGCGCGAAGGCCTGCTGCCAGGTGGCGGTGCTGGCGAACCAGGCCGAGAACACCTGCGGGTCACCGAGGGCGCCCTTGAGCAGGTCCCCGTACGCGGTGCTGACCAGAATCCAGCTGGCGTCGATCGCGTCGGCCGGACGGGCGGTGAAGTAACCGAACTTCGCCAGTACGTCCGCGTCCGAGATGATGATCAGAACCGCGCCGATGAGCACGGCCAGGAACATCGACAGGACCGTGAGCACGACGTTGTTCGCGGACCAGAGTTTCCGCAGGAACCCGGTCACTTCTCTCCCTCCGGCGTTGCGCCGGTGATGCCGGCCATGAGCAGACCGATCTCCTCGCGTGGCGTGTCCGGCGAGACGATGGCCAGGATCCGGCCGCGGTACATCACCGCGATCCGGTCCGCGAGGCCGACCACCTCGTCCAGTTCACTGGAGACCACCAGCACCGCGGTGCCCTGGTCACGCTCGTGGATTATCCGGCTGTGGATGAACTCGATCGAGCCGACGTCCACACCACGGGTGGGCTGCGACGCGATGAACAGCCGCAGCGGCCGGGACATCTCCCGGGCGACCACGACCTTCTGCTGGTTACCGCCGGACAGCGTGCCGACCGGAGTGGCCGGTGACTGGCAGCGGATGTCGAACTGCTCGATCCGCTCCTTGGCGTTGCCGCCCACCTTGCTCAGGTCGATGCTGAACGCGTTGCCGTACGGCGCCCGGTCGTACATGTCGAGGATGAGGTTCTCCGCGACCGAGAACTCCTTGACGACACCGTCGTGGCTGCGGTCCTCGGGAATGTAGCCGACACCGGCCCGCAGCACCTTCTTGGTACTCATCCCGACCAGGTCGTCGTCCTCGAGGTGGATCGAGCCGGCCCGGACCTCGCGCAGGCCCATCACGGCCTCGACCAGCTCGGTCTGGCCGTTGCCCTGCACACCCGCGATACCCAGCACCTCGCCGGCCCGGACCTCCAGGTCGACACCGTCGACCGCGCGGATGCCCCGGTCGTCGTCGGCCACCAGCCCGGAGATCTTGAGGACACTCCGGCCGGGCTCGGCCGGGGTCTTGTCCACCTCGAGGCTCACCGCGCGGCCGACCATCAGGGCGGCCAGCTCGTCCTCGCTGGTGTCCGGGCTAGCGGTGCCGACGATCTTGCCGCGGCGGACCACGGTGATCCGGTCGGCGATCGCCTTGACCTCTTTGAGCTTGTGGGTGATGAAGACGATGGACTTACCCATCGCGGTGAGCGAGCGCATCACCGCGAGCAGTTCCTCGGTCTCCTGCGGGGTGAGGACGGCGGTCGGCTCGTCCAGGATCAGCAGGTCGACCTCACGGGTCAGCGCCTTCACGATCTCGACGCGCTGCTGTGCGCCGACCGGCAGGTCCTCGACCAGCGCGTCCGGGTCGACCGGGAGGCCGTAACGCTGGGAGGTCTCGATCACGTCCTTGCGGGAGCGGCGACGGTCGAGCCAGCCGAGCGGGCCGCCGCGCACCTCCTCGGCGCCGAGCGCGATGTTCTCCGCCACGGTGAAGACCGGGACCAGCATGAAGTGCTGGTGCACCATGCCGATGCCGGCGGCGATGGCGTCGCGGGGGCTCTTGAAGACGAGGGGCTCGTCGTTGACGAGAATCTGCCCCTCATCCGGCTGCAAGAGGCCGTAGAGCTGGTTCATCAGGGTCGACTTGCCGGCGCCGTTCTCGCCCAGCAGGGCGTGCACCTCGCCGGGCTCGACGGTGATGTCGATGTGGTCGTTGGCCACCAGGTCGCCGAAGCGCTTGGTGATGCCGCGCAGTTCCAGTTTCAGCGGAATCTCCCGACGTCGGGTGCTAAGCCTGGTGGACGGTGGAATGCGAGCCGCCGCTCGGCTGCGGGTGGTGACCCGCGGCCGGGCGGCGGCCAGATGTTACCTACCCGAGGGTCACTTCGGCGCGCTGGCCGACTCGACCTTGACGGTGCCGGCGATGACGTCGGCCTTCAGCTTCTCGAGCTCGGCCTTGAGGGCCGCGTCGACCTTGCTGTCGAACTGGTTGAAAGGGGCCAGCGAGACACCCTCGTTCGAGAGGTCACCGACGTAGCCGGGTGCGGCGGCCAGGGCCTCGCCCTTGGCGCCCTTGACCACGGCCTCCTTGACGGCCTCTTCGATGTTCTTGACCACGGTGCTCAGGAACACGTCGCAGTACTGCGCGGCGCTCTTGCAGCCGTCCTGGTCGACCCAGATGACCGAGACCTTGCCACCGGACTCCTTGGCCACCGCGGCGGTGCCCAGACCGGTGCCGCCGGCGACCGGCATGATCACGTCAGCGCCCTGGCCGACCAGGGTCTGGGTGATGCTCTTGCCCTTGTTCTGGTCGATGAAGCTCTCGGCGAAGTTGCCGTTCTGAGCGGCCTTGTCCCAGCCGAGGACCTCGACCTTGGTGCCCTTGACCGAGTTGTAGTGCGCGACGCCGTCGGCGAAACCGTCCATGAAGATGGTCACCGGGGCGATCTTCAGACCACCGTAGGTGGCGACCTTGCCGGACTTCGAGTAGCCCGCGGCCAGGTAACCGGCGAGGAACGCGGCCTGGTGGGTCGCGAACTGCATCGGGTACACGTTGCTGTTGCCGCTGTTGCTGTCCACGATCGCGAACTGGGAGCTCGCGCTCTCCTTGGCGACCTTGGTGGTCACCTCGCCCATCAGGCCGCCGACCGCGAGGATGAAGTTGCAGCCCTGCGAGACGTAGCCACGCAGACCGGGCTCGTAGTCGGCCTCGGAGGAGGACGCGACGTACTTCGGGTCGACGTTGCTGGCTTCCTTCTGGGCGGCCTGCAGGCCGGCCCAGGCCGACGCGTTGAACGACTTGTCGTCGATGCCACCGAGGTCGGTGACCATGCAGGCCTTGTAAGCGGCGGCAGCGCTCGCGCTGGAGCCGGAGCCGGGAGTGGTCTCCGACGGCGCCTCACCACAAGCGGCGGCAGCGAGCGTCAGCCCACCTGCCGCGAGAATCGCCACGATCCGCTTCCCACGTACTGGGCGCAAGACGCCCTCCTTCCGCTGCACACCGAGGTCCTGTTACTCGGGTGAATCTCAGGTCGGGAGCGTATCCCCGGGCCAGGACCGAGACCGGACATCGGTACGGACTGTTGGCGCACCGTTATACCGCCGCAATCACCCCGGAGGTGGCACGTCGCTTTCGGCTGGTTCGGGAGGGAATTGCTCCCGTGACAGGAAACACTGAGTTAACGTTCAGCGCGGCGCCACGCCTTGACACCGAGGACGCCGACCGTCGTACCGATCACCAGGGAGGCGGCGATCAGCAGGGCGTGCACCCAGAGGAACGCCGTCGGTGAGCCGCCGGCGAAGGAGCGGTCGTCTTTCCAGATGGCCAGCCCGAAGCGGGGCCAGATGAGCCACGTCCACACACCCACCGCGATCAGGAACGCCGCCCAGCGCTTGTTGATCAACACCGGGCCAGTATCCCAGTGCGCTCAGGCGGTCAGCTTCCCGGCTATCCGCCGCCAGCCGGCCAGCACCTCGTCCGGCTCCGGCGGGGAACCCGGGTACTCCTGGGCGACCAGCGGCTCGAAATCCTCCCCCGGGTCCTCGGCGGCGTCCCGGGCCAGGTCGATCTCCTTGCGGATCGCCTCCACCCCGGCCAGTGGCAGCATCGGCTCCACCACGGCCATCAGGTCGTCGTCGATCACCACGGCCCGGGCCAGCGCGAGCGCGTGCTGATGCTCGTACGGCCCGCAGACGATGGGCTCCCAGTCCTCCGACTCGTCGAGTGACCCGAAGGTGATGACCCACGGCTGCTCGGCGATCGGCGAGCCGGGTGGCAGGTGCAACGTCACGAGGGTGCCCATCGGCCCATCATCGCGGGCGGTCGTGCCGAATCCAGGTGTTTTGCCCCACGGGGGCGGTCTTGTCGTCAGCCGACAGATCGACCACCCGGCCGTGCGGGCTGGTCGCCGCCCAGGCCGCGCCGAACAGCAACAGCTGGTTGAAGACGTAGAGGTAGACCAGCGCGCCGACGGCCGAGCCGACCAGGCCGTACGCCGGATTGCGCTCGACCAGGCCGACGAACGACTTGCCGACCGTGTTGAGCAGCATGATCCCGATACCGACCTGGAGCACCGGCGGGGCCATCCGGCGGGCCGTCATCCGGAGCCGGGGCACGGCCGCCAGCAGCGCCGCGGCCAGCAGCATGTTGACCGCCAGGGTGAGCACCCAGCTCACCACCGACAGGGTGGTCGCGAAACCGCCCCCGGCCAGCCAGTGCAGGGACCGTTCCAGGCCGTAGACGGCCAGCTGGGAGAGGGCCAGCAGGAGCAGGAGCCCGACCAGCACCATCAGATCGACCGCCTGGCGGATCCCGATGTAACCCGGCTGCTCCCGCACCTGCCAGATCAGCCGCTGCGACGACCGGATCGCCTCGACCCAGCCGATGCCGGTGAAGGTCAGCCCGATCAGGCCCACGATGCCGACGCTGCCCTTGCTCTCCAGGATGGCCTGGATGTCGAGGAACGGCAGGTTCTGGTGGAGGAAGTCGCGGACCAGGTCGAGCAACTCCACGTTGGCGGTCAGCAACCAGCCGAAGATGGAGTAGCCGATCAGCAGCAGCGCGAACACCGCGAAGAAGCCGTAGTAGGCGATGGCCGCGGCCAACCGGCCACCCTGGACACTGTCGTAGCGCAGGATCGCGCGACAGAAGTGGTCGAAGTACGGCGAGCGGTAGCGCACCGCCAGAATCCGGGCCGCGGTCGCGTCATAGGCCCGGTCGATCGGATTCACCGGCCGACCGTATCGGACACGTCAGCTTCCGAGTGGGAAGTCCCGGCGTGGCCGCCAGGGTCCCTCGCCGCCATGGGAGAACAGGGTGAACGAGGAGACCTCGAAAAGAGCCGAGAAGCCGGCCAGATCCTCGAAGACCGCGTCCAGCGCCGCCGGCGGCACATCCTGCGCCACGGTGACATGCGGATGGTACGGAAACCGCGTGTCCCGGTTGACGTCCTCCGAGCGGGTGATCGCCTCGGCCAGCAGCTCGCACTCACTGATCCCCTGGGCCAGCGTCACGAACACCACCTCGGTGACCGGCCGGAACGTACCGGTCCCCCGCAGGTGGACGGTGAACGGCCGCTGGGCCGACGCGATCGCCTCGAGATGTTTCTCGATCGCCGGCAGCGCGTCGGCGGCCACCTCGGTGGGCCCGAGGAGGGTGACGTGCGCCGGTGTCCACGCCGCCTGCGGGTCACCCGCCTCGGCGCGCCGGCGGGTCAGCACCGAGCCCCACGGCTCGGGGATGTCGATCGCCACGCCGATGCGGGTGATACCGGGCTGGGACATGCGGCTCAGGCTTCGCGGGCGGGGCTGAGGAAACCCACGTTCTGGTACGCCCGGGCGAGCGTCACCGCGGAGACGGCACGAGCCTTCTCGGCGCCGACCGCGAGCACCTTGTCGAGCTGGGCCGGGTCGTCGAGGTAGAGCTTGGTCCGCTCCTGGAACGGCTTGACGAACTCCACCAGCACCTCGGCCAGGTCCTTTTTCAGGTCGCCGTAGCCACGGCCCTCGTAGGCCTCCAGCAGCTCGTCGATGGCCCGGTTGGTGAGCGCCGCGTAGATGGTCAGCAGGTTGCTGACACCCGGCTTGTTCTCCTCGTCGTAGAGGATCTCCCGCCCGGTGTCGGTGACCGCCGACTTGATCTTCTTCGCCGAGCGGGCCGGGTCCTCCAGCAGCTCGATGATGCCGTTCGGCGAGGAGGCCGACTTCGACATCTTGATCGTCGGATCCTGCAGGTCGAAGATCTTCGCGGTGTCCTTGACGATGTACGGCGAGGGCATGTTGAAGGTCCTGCCGAACCGGGTGTTGAACCGCTGCGCCAGGTCGCGGGTCAGCTCCAGATGCTGCCGCTGGTCCTCGCCGACCGGAACCTGGTCGGCCTGGTAGAGCAGGATGTCGGCGGCCTGCAGGATCGGGTAGGAGAACAGCCCGACGGTCGTGCTGTCCTGCCCGGCCTTGGCCGACTTGTCCTTGAACTGGACCATCCGGCCGGCCTCGCCGAACCCGGTGATGCAGCTGAGCACCCAGCCGAGCTGCGCGTGCTCGGGCACGTGGGACTGGACGAAGAGGGTGCACCGCTCCGGGTCGAGCCCGACCGCGAGCAGCTGGGCCGCGGAAATCCTGCTCCGGTTACGCAAGACCTTCGGATCGTGTCCCATGGTGATGGCGTGCAGGTCGACGACGCAGTAGAAGGCGTCGTGCGTGTCCTGCATGGCCACCCAGTTGCGCACCGCGCCCAGGTAGTTGCCGAGGTGGAAGGAATCGGCGGTCGGCTGGATGCCGGAAAGCACTCGCGGGCGGCGGGCAACGTCGGACATGGCCGCCATTGTGTCAGTGCCGGGGGCAGGATGCCCAACACCCCCGGCCCCGGCTCCCGGAGAGCCGTCGACCGGGGGTGTCCCGTCAGAACCGAGGGCTAGTGGTACTTACCGCAGAAATCGCCGTTGTCAACGGTGGTCGGCACGAAGGCCACCGCGTCCCAGCCGACCGAGTCGCTACTCGAGACGCCGGCGTTGGACATCCACAGGCGCGCACCCCGGCCCAGGTCGAAGTTGCCGAGAATCATCCAATGGTCGTAGCTGTAGTTGCCCTCACCGACCTCGTCCTGGTTGATCGTGCACTTGAAGTCGACGTACTCGTCGTTGTCCCTGGTGCTCGGCTGCAGGTGGTACTCGGCGTTGCCGGTGCCGCCGTGACTGGGGATGTGCACCAGAACGCTGTATCGCCCGCGCTTCTGCGGCCCGAGCCCCAGGTCCGGCGTCCACTGCCCGACGATCTTGTGCTTCTTGAGCCGGTCGCCGCTGTAGCCGTAGGTCGACCAGACGTGACCCTGGAAGCCGGCGCCGACCTGGTGCAGGTCGATTGCGGCGTAGTAGCTGTCGTCGGTCGCTCCGGAGGGGTCACCCATCAGGAGGTTGAATCGCCCGTTCTGCGGCTTCACGTTGGTACACCCGAGGTTGTACTGCCCCGTGTCGTTCAACGTGTAGACGATGGCGGTCGGCCGGCTGGAGTCGTAGTCGTTGACGCCGTAGTCATCGAGCTCCGAGCAGTTCCGGTCGTAGATCCGTTTGACCCCGGGCTCGGAGTCTCCCGCGCTGTAGACCCGTTTCTCCGTGGTGCATTCCAGGTTCTCGCAGTTGCCGATGGTCGCGAGGCCGTTCCACCAGCAGGCCGAGGAGACCGCGGGGCAGCCGTTCTGTGCCTGGGAACAGCTGTTCACCGCTGGACTGCAGAACGTGTAGAGGCCCGGCAGCGAGACACCGTCGTTCCAGCTGATCTCCGGCTTGTGCCAGGAGACGCGCCAGAAGGTCGGGCCGTTGTCACCGAAGGTGGGCTCGCTGTACGCCGTACCGCTCCCCTTCAGCTGCGGCGTCTCCACCCAGCCCATGATCCGCTCGGGGTAGCTCCACAGGTTGGGGGTCTCCGCGTCGGCCAGCGAGTCGCGAAGGAAGCCCAGCCGGTTCGGCTTGTAGATCGAGTTGGCCGGGTTGTTCAGCCACCCGACACCGTAACGGCCGTTGTTCTTGGCACGGTCGGCGTAGGTGTAGAACCCGGAGTTGTACGCCCAGACAGCGAGGAACCAGTTCTCGATGTGCTTCGCGTCGCCGTCGTTGATCTGGCTCCTGGCCGCGGACGGCTCGTTCTTCATCTGATTCCACTTGTCGATCAGGATGTTGAGCGAAGCCGCGACATTGGCCGCGTAGTCCACCGCGATGGCCTTACGCTGATTCGCGGTGTAGACCGTGTCTCCCACGCTCATCCCGGTCGTCACCTGGCCGACGCCGTAGCCACAGTCGGCGTCCGGGTAGTAGATCGTGTCGACCGAGTGGCTGCCGTAGTACAGCGGCAGCAGCGGGTTGCCCGTGTCACCCGGCACCACGTGCCACGACGCCTGGGAGAGGTTGGTCTCCTGGGCGATGATGGCCAGCAGAAGGTTCGCCGGAACGCGGCCGCCACCGACCAGCGAGTGCATCGGGAACATCGACTGCGGCTGGTAGGCGGGCAGGCCCGTCTTCAGGTAGTTGGCCGGGCGGTTGACGAACAACTCCTCGTGAACGGCCAGGTCGACCGCCCACTCCACCATGTCCGGGCTCGGCTGCAACGGCTGGACCGTCGGGTCGTTCCGCGGCACCGCGCACTTGGGGTTGGTGATGTAACTCGGCGCGGCGGCGACGGTCGGCGCCGCGGAGACCGCGGTCGCCTGCGCATCCAGGACGGGTGCCGCAGTCGTGGTGATCACGCCGGTTGACCGCTGCTCGCTTCCGGCCGGTCTGACCGTGACAGCGGACTGGCCCACCCGGGTCGGGTCCGCCGCGGTCAGTGGCTTGGCCAGGGAATCGGCGGTCTGCTGGGAGTAGGCCTCTTCCACCAGGAGGTGGCCCTCGGTGGAGATGGTGGTGACCGGCTTGTCGCTGCGCAGGGTGGTCAGGCCGGCGGGCGTCTTGCCGCCCTTCAGCGTGACCTGGCCGACCAGCGCGTTGCTACCCCCACGCAGACCGAAAAGCTGCAGGTTGGTGCGCGGGCCGGTGGCCGTCGTGGTCAGCTTGCCGCCGTGGAAGCGCTGAGCGACGGCCGTCTCTCCGTTGAGAGAGATGAGGTCGATCCCCGAGCCGGCGGTGGCGCGGATGTCGAAGGTGCGGCCGTTGGGCTTGGCGACCGTGGTCAACCTGCCGTTGGCAGCCACCTTGACGAGGTTGCCGCCGACGATGCCGTAGTCACCGTCCGGTGCCGGCACCGGATTGCTGAGCTGGGCGTCGATGCGCCTCGTGCTGGTCACCCGCCCAGCCGCGGCGTCCACGGTCAGCAGGTCGGTGCGCTGCTTGTCGAGGTCGCCGCCGATGCCGCGGACGAGCAACGCCCGGTCGCCCGGGCCGCATGCCGGGTTGTAGTAGGAGTACTGCACACCGGTGGCGACGTGGACCGCTTTTCCGGTCGTGGTGTCCACCACCGCGGCGAGCGCGCCGGCCTGCATGGCGGACGGCTTGTTGGCGGCGATCTTCGGCGCGAAGACGGCGACGGCGTAGCGGCCGGAGCCGGTCACACAGACCGCGCCACCCCACGGGGCCCCGTTCATCTCGGAAGACTTGAGCGTGGCCAGGGTGCTCCAGGCGAAGGCGTCCTTCTCCCGGGCGATGTGCAGGTGGTAGCCGTCGGTGTCACCGGTTCCGGTGACCGTGATGTCCGAGGACTTCCGCCAGCCGGCGCCGAGCGCCTTGTCCGGGTCGGCGACCGAGGCCTGCACCTGCGGAGCGGGCGGCGGTGACGACGGGCGGGGAGCGGCATGGGCGGCAGCCGGAAGGCCGGCAAGGGTCGTGGTGAAGGCGAGCGCACCTATGGTGGCGGCTTTGATTCGCGCCGCGGTTGCGGACACAGTTCCCCCGGTTTGTAGTTCGATGGCCATGACGAGATCAGCGGAACGTCGTGCAGTCTTCGGTCTGGTAGTCGCTGTATTCCTGGTTCTCCGGTTCCGTGTCCGGGTCCTGGTCCAAGCCCCCGACGCAGAACTTGACCGCGCCCTTCTTCGCCGACACCATGCGCGTCTCCAGGGTGTCCTCCACCTCGATCGAGCCCACGTGGACGGCCCCGTACGCAAGGACGTTGCGACCGCCGTACTCGGGCTGCCGCCACATCTGCAGGGGGATGTCCCAGCCGCCGTAGTGGTGCTCGACCTGGCCCCAGAAGGTGTCGCAGAGCGGGCTGTAGAACATCCACTCCCGCATGACCTGGGGCCGGTTGTGATGCATCACCCACAGCGACGCGATCGGGTAAGCCTCCGCCTCGGCCGCGCCACAGTTGGATTCCGACACCCACGCTCCGTCGCACCCGGACGAAGGGCACCGGGGCGTGGCGGCCAGTGCCGGAGCACCCGGTACCAGAACGATCGGGATGGCCAGCAGCAGAGCCGCCAGCAATCTTGGTCCTTTCACAACTGTTCCTCCCCGTGAACGATGACGCCGTCACGCAGCGCGAAACGCCTTGTTCAGATCGTCATATGTAAAATGATCAAACCGTGCGAGGTCACCCATCAACAGGAGCAAGACCCCGAATGAGAAATCGATCACTTTCGATTGCTTTGGCAATGGCTCTAATGGCAGGGTCGGCGGCCGCGTGCGACTCGACCGCGCCGTCCGCACGGGACGACTCGACACCCGGCACCCCTCCCGCGTCCGGCTCGGCATCCTCCGCAGCGGACGGGACGGCCCATCCCGGCGCCTCCAACTCCAGCGGGGACACCCGCAATCCGGCCTTCGCGGCGACCATCCCGAAACTGCGGGTCACCCAGGTCACTGCCGCATGGTCCGAGCGATGGAAGACCGAGGCCGTCGCGGTGGACGAGTTGAACTGGAAGCTGCTGGTTCCGAGCGCCGCCGGCAGGTCCGCCCTGCAGATGACGGTGACCGGGAAACCAGCCGCACCGGAGGAGGTCTGGACGATCATGTGCTTCCAGCCCAGCCGGAAGGCACCCGCTGACCACGCGGCGATCACCGAGCTGGCCGAGGGCTGCCTGCAACCGGCCTTCGACGAGAAGACCTTCACCGAGGTGCGCTCCTGGCTGAAGAAGGCTGACCTCGACGAGAGAACCCAGGGGCGGAAGCTCGCCGGCTTCACCGCGAACCTGACCCTCAGAACAGACTCGATCTCCCTGGCGCTGATCGGCGGGGACAAGCTCATCGACTGAGCGCGTGAACGTTTGTGTTGAATATTGTTGACTCGTGAGTGATTTGGAGCGACACTCAACGAGTAGCGCCATGCTGCGTACGCTCGTGGCTGACCTGATCAGCCATCTCCGCGGAAGAGGTTCGCTCCCGTGAAATTGCTCGTCACCGGCGGCGCCGGCTACGTCGGCAGCGTCACCAGCAGGCTACTGCTGGACGCAGGCCACGAGGTGGTCGTGCTCGACAGCCTGCGCACCGGGTTCCGGGAGGCGGTCGCCCCCGACGCCACCTTCGTGCAGGCCGACATCGCCGACGCGGGGCAGGTGCTGACCCCGGACGCCGGGTTCGACGCCGTTCTGCATTTCGCCGGCCTGATCGCGGCCGGCGAGTCGATGGCCAAACCCGAGCTCTACTGGCACGAGAACGTGGTCAAGTCGCTGGCCCTTCTCGATGCGATCCGCGCCGCGAAGGTACCGCGTGTCATCTTCTCCTCCACCGCCGCGGTCTACGGCAACCCGGTCGAGCTGCCCATCACCGAGTCCGCGATCAAGGCACCGACCAGCACGTACGGGTCGACGAAGCTCACCTTCGACCTGGCGCTGACCTCGGAGGCGTTCGCGCACAACCTGGCCGCCGTCTCGCTGCGGTACTTCAACGTGGCCGGCGCCTACATCGCCGAGGGCCACGAGATCGGCGAGCGCCACGACCCGGAAACGCACCTGATCCCGATCACCCTGCAGGTGGCCGCCGGCAAGCGGGAGAAACTTCAGCTGTTCGGTGACGACTACCCGACCGTGGACGGCACGTGCGTGCGCGACTACATCCACGTGGAGGACCTGGCGCGGGCGCATCTGCTGGCGCTGGACGCGACGGTCGCCGGCGAGCACCGCATCTACAACCTGGGCAACGGCAACGGGTTCTCCAACCGGCAGGTCGTCGAGGCCGCCCGCGAGGTCACCGGTGCCGAGATCCCGGTGGAGATCGCCGCGCGGCGGGACGGCGACCCGGCCACCCTGGTCGCCTCGTCCGACCGGGCCCGCGAGGACCTGGGCTGGACGCCGCGGAAGAACACCCTGCACGACATGATCGGCGACGCCTGGACCTTCTACCGGAAGCATGTGGCATGAGCACCGTCGCGCAGGCCGCCACGGCGGCCTTCCTCGAGGCGTACGGGTCCGAGCCGGCCGGGCTGTGGGCGGCTCCCGGACGGGTCAACCTGATCGGCGAGCACACCGACTACAACGACGGGTTCGTGCTGCCCTTCGCGCTGCCGCAGCGCACCGTGGCGGCGGCCGGGCCCGCGACGGACGGCCGCTGGTCGGTCTGCTCGACGCTGGCTCCGGAACCGGTCGTCTTCGGGGTCACCGATCCGGGTGACGTCACGGGCTGGGGCGCCTACGTCGCCGGTATCGTCTGGGCTCTGCAGGACGCGGGATTCGAGGTTCCGCCGGCCCGGATCGCGATCGCGTCGGACGTACCCCTCGGATCCGGTCTGTCCTCGTCGGCCGCGCTGGAGTCGGCCGTGCTCACCGCGCTGATCGACATCGGCGGCCTCGATGTTCCGGCGGAACGCCGGCCGGCGATCGCGCAGCGCGCCGAGAACGTGTATGTGGGTGCGCCGACCGGCATCCTCGACCAGTCGGCGTCGATCAGGTGTCAGGAAGGCCGGGCGCTGTTCCTGGACTGCCGTTCCTACGAGGTCGAGCAGATCCCGTTCGACCTCGCCGGTGCGGGCCTGGCCATCCTGGTGATCAACAGCAACGCGCCGCACCAGCACGTCGACGGCGAGTACGGCGAGCGCCGCAAGAGCTGTGAGGCGGCCGCCGCCGTCCTCGGCGTGCTCGCTCTGCGCGACGTCTCCACCGACGGCCTGCCGCAGGCCATGGAGCGTCTCGACGACGACGTGCTGCGCCGCCGCGCCCGGCACATCATCACCGAGAACCAGCGGGTGCTCGACACCGTGTCGCTGCTGCGCTCCGGCCGGGTCCGGGAGATCGGCCCGCTGCTGACCGCCTCGCACGCGTCCATGCGCGACGACTTCGAGATCACTGTGGACCAGGTCGACGTGGCCGTGCAGGCCTCGCTGGAGGCGGGGGCGTACGGCGCCCGGATGACCGGCGGCGGGTTCGGCGGCTGCGTGCTCGCCCTGATCGACGCCGACCGGGCGGACGCGACGGCGGCCGCTGTCGCCGCCGCCTACGAACAGCGGGGATTCACCGCACCGACGAGCTGGGTGGCCACCGCCGGCCCCGGCGCGGCCCGGTTGTAGTGCCGTAACGGCCACCCCTCAGCAGGGGTGGCCGTCAGCCTTTCACCTGATCACCCGCAGGAGCGAGACCAGAGGCTCATCGACCGGCGCCCGACTATCGTGACGGTCATGGGGGTAAGCCCACCGTATCTTCACGATGACACCGAGCGAGGTGTCAGCGTCAGCGTCGAAGCCGCCGAGGACGCGGCCGTCTCCGTTCTCACGGTCCGCGGGGCGTGGGACGCCCAGTTGAGTCTCCACGCGTCGGTGACACTGCGGCGATGCTTCACCGAACACCCGGACGGGCTGATCGTCGATCTCTCCGGACTGAGCGATCCGCACAGCGAGAGCGCCTCGACCTGGATGACCGCCCGCAGCTTCGCGGCGAGCCTGGACCCGCCGGTCCATCTGGCCCTGTGCGTCCCCCCGGACATGCCGCTCGCCGGGCACATGCAGGCCCTGGGCGCGGGACGGTACCTGCCGGTCTACGCCAAGGTGCGCCAGGCCCGGGTGGCCCTGTCCGGCCGGATCCCCGGCGACCAGCGGCTGAGCCTGACACTGTGTCCCGACCCGGAGGCGCCGAGCCTGGCCCGCAACCTGGTCAGTGACGCCTGCCTGAGCTGGGGACTGGTCCATCTGCTGCACCCGAGCCGGCTGGTGATGTCGGAGCTGGTGACGAACGCGATCGAGCACGCCCGCACCGAGATACGGGTGACGGCGAGCCGCCGCGGCGCCGGGCTGCACCTGTCCGTGGCCGACGGTGATCCCCGCCTGCCCCGGATCCTGCCGGTCTCCCGCCCGCGCCCGGACCTGCCGCTCGACGAGCGGGGCCGCGGGCTGCGGACGGTGGACGAGACGGCGGCGCAGTGGGGCGCCGTCCCGACCGAGACCGGCAAGGTGGTCTGGGCGACAGTGGTCAGCGCGCCTCGATGATGATCCCGGCGCCGACCGTCCGGTTGGTGCTCTCGTCGATCAGGATGAAGCCGCCGGTGGTGCGGTTGCGCCGGTACTCGTCGGCGAGCAGCGGCACCGTCGTGCGCAGCTTGACCCGGCCGATCTCGTTGAGGCTCAGCTCGCCGGCGGTCTCGTCCCGGTGCAGCGTGTTCACGTCGAGGCGGTACTGGAGGCCGCGCACCACGGTCCGGGCGGTCCGGGTGGTGTGCTTGATCGCGTACTTGCCGCCGACCCGCAGCGGGGCCGTCTCGTCCATCCAGCAGACCATCGCCTCGATGTCCTGGGCGACGGCCGGCTTGTTCTGCGGCCGGCAGATCATGTCACCACGCGAGATGTCGATCTCGTCGGCCAGCCGGACCGTCACCGACATCGGCGGGAACGCCTCGTCGATCGGGCCGTCAGCGGTCTCGATCGCCGCGATCGTGCTGGTCAGGCCGGAGGGCAGGACCATCACGTCGTCGCCCGGCTTGAGGATGCCGGAGGCGACCTGACCGGCGTAACCGCGGTAGTCGGTGACCGTGGTGGACTGCGGGCGGATCACGTACTGCACCGGGAAGCGCACGTCGACCAGGTTGCGGTCGCTGGCGATGTGCACGTGCTCCAGGTGGTGCAGGAGCGACGGGCCCTCGTACCACGGGGTGTTCTCCGACCGGCTGGCGATGTTGTCGCCGTTGAGCGCCGAGATCGGGATGATCGTCAGGTCCGGGGCGTCGAGTTTCGCGGCGAACGAGGTGAACTCGTCGGCGATCCGCTCGAACACCGTCTGGTCCCAGTCGACCAGGTCCATCTTGTTGACGCACAGGACCAGGTGCGGCACCCGCAGCAGGCTGGTCAGGAAGGCGTGCCGGCGGGACTGCTCGACCAGGCCCTTGCGCGCGTCGACCAGGATCAGCGCCAGGTCGGCGGTGGACGCGCCGGTCACCATGTTCCGGGTGTACTGAATGTGGCCCGGGGTGTCGGCGATGATGAACTTGCGCCGCGGCGTGGCGAAGTAGCGGTACGCCACGTCGATCGTGATGCCCTGCTCCCGCTCGGCGCGCAGGCCGTCGGTGAGCAGCGCGAGGTTCGTGTACTCGTCGCCGCGGGACGCGCTGGCGCTCTCCACGGCCTCGAGCTGGTCCTCGAAGATCGTCTTGGTGTCGTACAGCAGTCGGCCGATGAGGGTGGACTTGCCGTCGTCGACGCTGCCCGCGGTGGCGAACCGCAGCAGGTCCATGCCCCGGGAGGAAGCGGCGTCAGGCTCGAGAACTGCCTGGCTCATCAGAAGTAACCCTCTCGCTTACGGTCTTCCATCGCGGCCTCGCTGACCCTGTCGTCACCGCGGGTGGCGCCACGCTCGGTGATCCGGGTCGCGGCGACCTCGTCGATCACCTTCTCCACGGTGTCCGCCTCGGAGAGCACCGCCGCGGTCTGCGACGCGTCGCCGACCGTCCGGTACCGCACGCGGCGGATCTCGGAGGTCTCACCGTCGCGCAGCTTGATGAACTCGTTGACCGCGTAGAACATCCCGTTGCGCTCGACGACCTCACGGTCGTGGGCGTAGTAGATGCTCGGCAGCGGGATCTCCTCCTTGGCGATGTAGTGCCAGACGTCCAGCTCGGTCCAGTTGGAGAGCGGGAACACCCGGATCGACTCGCCGGGGTGGTGCCGGCCGTTGTAGAGCGCCCACAGCTCGGGCCGCTGGTTCTTCGGGTCCCACTGGCCGAAGTCGTCGCGGAAGCTGAACATCCGCTCCTTGGCGCGCGCCTTCTCCTCGTCGCGGCGGGCGCCGCCGAAGAGGGCGTCGAAGCGGTACTTCTCCTGGGCGGCGAGGAGCACGGGCGTCTGGATCCGGTTGCGGGTGCCGTCCGGCAGCTCGCGCACCTGGCCGGCGTCGATCGCCTCCTGGACGCTGGCGACCACCAGATTCAGGCCGAGGGCGGCGACACGGCGGTCCCGGTACTCCAGCACCTCGCTGAAGTTGTGGCCGGTGTCGACGTGCATGACCGGGAACGGGATGCGCGCCGGCGCGAACGCCTTCTCCGCGAGGCGCAGCATGACGATCGAGTCCTTGCCGCCGGAGAAGAGCAGCGCGGGGCGCTCGAACTCGGCCATCACCTCACGCATGATGAAGATGCTCTCCGCTTCGAGTGCATCCAGATGCGATACGCGATAGGGCTTCGTCTGGCTCATGGGTTCTGTCCCCAGACCTTTCTCCGGTGTCGGCCGGGCAGGGCAGACGTCATTGTTACGGAAGATGCCTCTGCAACGCAGCAAGCAACCGAGGAGCGAGATCTTTACGACAAACGACCAGGTCAGGCAACTTCGGATCGGCCTGGTTATAGGCCAGCGGGCTGCCGTCGACACGGGACGCGTGCAGACCAGTGGCCAACGCCACAGCGACCGGGGCGGCCGAGTCCCACTCGTACTGGCCGCCGGCGTGCACGTACGCGTCCGCCTCGCCGTTGATCACCGCGGCGATCTTCACCCCGGCCGAGCCCATCGGCACCAGCTCGGCGCCCAGGTCCTCGGCCAGCGCGGTGACGAACGCCGGCGGACGGGTACGGCTGGCCGCGATCCGGATCGCCCCGCCGGTCGCCGACTCCAGCGGCATCGGCGGGTACGCGGGCGGCTGGTCGGTGGCGAGCGTGCAGTGCCGGGCCGGCATCGCCACCGCACCGGCGGTCAGCCGGGCCGGTGCCGAGGAGTCGGCCGTCCACAGGGCCACGTGCACGGCCCAGTCGTCGCGGCCCTCCTCGGAGAACTCGCGGGTGCCGTCCAGTGGGTCCACGATCCAGACCCGGTTGGCACCGAGCCGGTCCGGGTGGTTGCCCTCGGTCCACGCGACGCGGGAGTGCTCGTCCTCCTCGGAGAGCACCGCGTCGGCCGGGCGCCAGCGGGCCAGCTCGGCCCGGAGCAGGTCGTGCGCGGCCAGGTCACCGGCGGCCTTGAGGGCCTTACCGTCCTCGTGACCGGTCTCCGCCCGGACCTGCAGCAGGATCTGCCCGGCCCGGTCGGCGAGCCAGCGAGCGAAAGCGGAGTCGTTGACCGGCGGTGTGCCGCCCTCGCCGGCGTCCCGCGGACCCGTTATGCGTGCCGACGCCTTCGTCTGCTCGCTCATCTCTCGCTCCCTCACTCCTGTACGCGCCTGTCAGTACGCTCCCGACGACCGCGCCACGGCGGTCACCGTCCTGAGCAGGATCACCAGATCCAGACTCAGTGACCAGTTCTCGACATAGCGCAGGTCGAGCCGGACCGCCTCCTCCCAGGAGAGGTCCGACCGCCCCGACACCTGCCAGAGACCGGTCATCCCCGGCTTGACGGCCAGCCGGCGTCGCACATCGTCGGCGTAGGCGGCCACCTCGGTGGGCAGCGGCGGCCGTGGCCCGACCAGCGACATCCGCCCGGACAGGACGTTCAGCAGCTGCGGCAGCTCGTCCAGCGAGAACCTGCGCAGCCAACGCCCGACCGGGGTGACACGCGGGTCGTCGCGGATTTTGAAGAGCACACCGTCGTGCTCGTTGAGGTGCCTCAGCTCGGCAAGCCGGGCTTCAGCGTCGACATACATACTGCGGAACTTGAAGATCCGGAACAAACGGCCATCACGTCCCACACGCACTTGGCGAAAGAGTACCGGGCCCCGTGACCCGAGGCCCACACAGAGCGCCACGGTCAGGAGCACGGGGCCGAGAAGGATCAGAAGCACCAGCGCACCGACCCGATCCACCAGCTCTTTCACCAGCCGCGATCCCCCGTGCAGCCGGGGATGTTCGACGTGCAGCATCGGCAGGCCGTCGAACGGGCGGATCGTGGTCCGCGCACCGGCCACGTCGACCAGGGCACTGGCCACCACCAGATCCACCTCGTCGCGCTCCAGCCGCCAGGCCAGCCTGCGCACGGACGCGCCGTCCAGTTCCGGACAGCTGAGCACCACCACCGTATCGGCGTCGGCCCGCTCCACCGCGGTCGCCACGTCGTCGAAGGTGCCGTAGACCGGCAGGTCCGCCACCCCGATACCGTCGGCGCCCGGCGGCAGGCACGCGCCGACCACCTCCAGCCCGTGATAGCGCTCGCGCCGCAGCTGGCGGGTGATACCGATGACCGACAGCTCGTGACCGACCACGATCACCCGTCGGAGATTCTGGCCACGCGCCCGGGACACGTGCAGCCGCTTGCGCAGCAGGAACCGCAGCACCACGATCACGGCTATCGCCAGGGGGAACGCCACGAGGACATAGGACCGGGCGAGATCGAGATTCAGCGCGTACGAGACGACGGCCGCCCCGCCCACCAGACCCGCCCCGCCGCGCAGCACCCGCTGGTACTCGTCCGAGCCGACGAACAGATACCGCCGCTCGTACGCCCGTGCCGCCACCAGCACCAGCAGGAGGACCACCGGCAGCAGCGCCGACCAGATCAGGTACATCCGGTTCCAGGCGGTGACGTGCTCGCCGAATCGGACGACGAACGTGCCCGCTCCGGCCGCGACCCCCGCGGCCAGGTCGGCGAGGACGAGCGTCCGCACGTAACGGCGCTCCCAGTCCTGCCGACGTGACATGGCGGCGTGCCGGCCCCGGGTCCGGATGAACGGCCGGGTGACCGGGCGCGTCGCCATCGACCGGTTAGGGGTGGGCGACACGTGCCGTTCGGCCGCCTGGTTACGGGTGGGGTCGGGTTCACCCTGTACCGCCTGCGGCGGAGCGTTCTCCACACCCATCGCGGGGACGGGGATCCGGGTGTTGCGCCCGCTACGGCGTTCGGCAGGACGCTGCGACCCCTGGTTCGCGGTCTTCCGCGCGACCCCGCCGACCACCGCCGGCAGAGTCGCCGCGGGTTCGGTCAACGCGCCCGCCCGGTCCTCGGACACGTCCTGCGACATCCTCGAACCCCTCCCGTCACGCCGGCCACGCACTGAATTCGTGCGTCCGAGTGACCAACGGACGGGCCGCGAGAGCGTCACGGCATCCTCAAATGAAGATCAAATCCCGTGATACCTGTTCTGCGCCCACTCGACGCCCTCGACGACGATCGCCTCCACCACGTCGGCCGCCCGGTCGATCAGGAAGTCGAGTTCCTTGCGCTCCGCAGCGGAGAAGTCGGAGAGCACGAAGTCGGCCGGTTCCTGACGCCCGGGTGGCCGGCCGACACCGAACCGCACCCGCGCGTACTCCTTGCTCGCGAGTGACTTCGACATCGAGCGGAGCCCGTTGTGGCCGCCCTCGCCTCCGCCCCGTTTCGCCCTTACCTGCCCGAACGGCACATCCAGCTCATCATGCACCGCGATCACATTCGCCACCGGGACTTTGAAGAACTGCGCCAGCGACACCACCGGGGCACCCGACAGGTTCATGTACGTCAGCGGCTTCAGCAGGATCACCTTCGGACCCCCGAACCCGAGACGGCCTTCGGCGACCTCGGTCTGCGCCCGCTTCGCCCGGCCGAACTTCGCGCCGGTCCGCGAGGCCAGCAGATCGGCCACCATGAAACCCACGTTGTGCCGGTTACCGGCGTACTCCCGGCCGGGGTTCCCCAGACCGACCACCAGCCACGGCGCCTCGTCGCTCACTTCCCCTGCCTCCACATGCACATCAGGGAAAGTGCCGCTCGGCACTTTCCCTGATATCTGGCTTACCGCTGCTGCGAGACGGACTTACTCCGCGCTCTCGCCCTCCGCCGGGGCGTCGCCCTCAGCCGGGGCCTCCTCGTTCGACTGGGCCGCGTTGATGACCGCGAGCACCGTCTCGGCGTCGACCGCCAGCTCGACGCCCTTCGGCAGCTTCACGTCGCCGGCGGTGACGTGCGAGCCGGCCTCGAGACCGTCGATCGACGCCTCCAGCTCGGCCGGCAGGTGCAGCGCCTCGGCGATCACGGCGACCGTGTTCGACTCGTGGACGATCAGGGTGTTCTTGGCGGCCTCACCGGTCAGCGTCACCTGGACGTCGACCTGGATCTTCTCGCCGCGCTTCACGATGAGCAGGTCCACGTGCTCGAACGTGTCACGGATCGGGTCACGCTGGATCGCCTTCGGCAGGGCCAGGGTGGCACCCGAGTTGCCGGCGATGTCGATCGTGAAGATCTGGTTGATGCCGCCGTGGCGGATGGCGGCGGCGAACTCACGGGCCGGAAGGGCGATGTGCTGCGGCTTCTCGCCGTGGCCGTACAGCACGGCAGGCACGAGGCCGGCCCGGCGCGTGCGGCGAGCACCACCCTTGCCGAACTCGGTGCGGGGCTCGGCGCTGATCTTTACCTCGGACACGGGGAAACTCCTGAAACTCTTCGATGCGGGCTGCGTCTAAGTCTGCGGCTGCGGTATCCGGCAGTGCTGCGGTGGCGACCTCTGGCGGTGCGGGCCGTCAGAGGTAACGGTGTTTCGGCGCTGCCGGGCAAGGGGGCGCGCTGGGCACAGGCCCGGAGCACCGCGTCGATGACGGCGCCTCGAGCGGGCTGCGAACCTCAACAGCCCACGAAGCACCCTCGCCGTGGCAACCGCACTAGCTTACCTGCCACGATCGTGCATCGGTCAGCGGGTCCGCCCGGCTGGCGACGCCTGCGAAAAAACACCTCTGGTGATGCAAGTTGCACCACACGGGAAAGGCGCCCACCGATCGGCGGGCGCCTTTCGGTAAATCTTGTTAGCTGAGACCACCGAACAAAGTGGTCACCGAGCCGTCGTCGAACACCTCGCGGATCGCCCGGGCGAGCAGCGGCGCGATCGACAGCACGGTGATCTTGTCGAGTCGCTTCTCCGGGGAGAGCGGCAACGTGTTCGTCACCACCAGCTCGCTGATCCGGCTGTTCTTCAGCCGCTCGGTCGCCGGGTCGGAGAGCAGCGCGTGCGTGGAGGCCACGATCACATCGGCCGCGCCCTCCTGGTAGAGGATGTCGGCCGCCTTCGCGATCGTGCCGCCGGTGTCGATCATGTCGTCGACGATCAGGCACACCCGGCCCTCGACCTCACCGACCACCCGGTTCGCCACCACCTGGTTCGGCTTCAGCGGGTCACGGGTCTTGTGGATGAACGCCAGCGGGCAGCCGCCGAGCCGGTCCGTCCAGCGCTCGGCCACCCGCACCCGGCCCGAGTCGGGCGCCACGACGGTCATCGGGCGACCCGCATACTTCTTCTGCACGTAGTCGGCGAGCGTGTCCATCGCGAACAGGTGGTCCACCGGGCCGTCGAAGAAACCCTGGATCTGCGCGGTGTGCAGGTCCACCGTGAGGATCCGGTTGGCGCCCGCCGTCTTCAGCAGGTCGGCCACCAGACGGGCGGAGATCGGCTCCCGGCCGCGATGCTTCTTGTCCTGCCGCGAATACGGATAGAACGGCAGCACCACGGTGATCCGCTTGGCCGACCCGCGCTTCAAGGCGTCGATCATGATGAGGGTCTCCATGACCCACCGGTTCACACCCTCGGTCACCGACTGGACGACGAACGCGTCCGAGCCACGCACCGACTCCTTGAACCGGACGAAGATCTCACCGTTGGCGAACTCATACGAATCAGACGGCGTCGGCGCCACGCCGAGCACCTGGCCGATCTCCTCCGCCAGCTCGGGGAAACCCCGGCCGGAGAAAAGCATCAGACTCTTACGGTTCTCGGCGACGATGCTGCCCATCGACTCGCTGCTCCCGTGGTAGGGGGTTGGGTTCGCAGTGAAGTATCCCTTGCGGCCACGTAACCGCCACGTTTCGAGGCCCTCGGGTGGGATGGCTCACCCCGGCTGGATCACTCCTGGTCAGAGGTGATATCCGCGGCCTCCGCGGCAGCCGCCGACGCGGTGCCCGGCCGCTTACGCACCGTCCACCCGTCGATGTTCCGCTGCTGCGCCCGCGTGACACCCAGGTTCCCGGCCGGAACATCCTTGGTGACGGCACTGCCCGCCGCCACGTACGCCCCCGGGCCGATCTCCACCGGCGCGATCAGCACCGAATCCGACCCGACGAACGCGGCCTCCCCGACGGTGGTGTGGCTCTTCCGCACCCCGTCGTAGTTGGCGAAGATCGTCCCCGCCCCGATGTTGGCCTTCGCGCCGATCGTCGCGTCGCCCACATAGGTCAGGTGCGGCACCTTCGCACCCTCGCCGAGCTCGGCGTTCTTCGCCTCGACGAAGCCACCGATCTTGGACTTCGCCGCCAGGCGGGTACCGGGGCGCAGGAACGAGAACGGCCCGACGGTCGCGGCCGGTCCCACCGACGCGCCGATCGAATGGGTCCGCAGCACCGTCGCGCCGGCGGCCACAGTGGTGTCGATCAACGTGGTGTCCGGACCGATCACCGCACCCGTCGCCACCGAGCTGGAGCCGAGGATCTGCGAATTCTGGTCGACGACCGCATCGGGCTCCAGCGTGGCCGTCACATCGATCCAGGTGGTCGCCGGGTCCAGCAGCAGCACACCGGACCGCATCCACGCCCCGTTCACCCGATCGCGCATCAGCACCCGAAGCTTCGCCAGCTCGGCCCGGTCGTTGCAGCCCAGCGTCTCCCACGCGAACTCGGCCACCTCGATCGCCACCGGATGCCCCTGGGCGGCCATGATCCCGAAGACGTCGGTCAGGTACTCCTCGCCCTGGGCGTTGTCGGTGGACAGTTTGCCGAGCGCCTCCCGCAGCAGCGCCGCGTCGAACGCGTAGATCCCCGAGTTGATCTCACGGATCCGGCGCTCGGGCTCGGTGGCGTCCTTGGCCTCGACGATCCGCTCCAGGTTGCCGTCGGCCCCCCGCACGATCCGCCCCAGCCCGCCCGGCACCTCGACCTCGGCGCTCAGCACGGTCGCCGCCGCACCGGCCCGCTCGTGGGTGGCGAGCAGCGCCTCCAGCGTCTCCGGGCGCAGCAGCGGAACGTCCCCGCTGAGCACCACCACCGTGCCGGCCAGGTCGGGTGCCGCGTCCAGCGCGATACGCACGGCGTGCCCCGTACCGTTCTGCTCGGCCTGCAGGACCGGGGTCGCGTCAGGCGCGGCCCCGGCCAGGAACGCGGTGATCTCGTCGGCCTTGTGCCCGACGACCACCAGGGTCCGGTCGGTCTTGATCGCCGCCGACGCGGCCAGCACGTGACCGAGCAGAGTACGCCCGAGCAGCGGCTGCAGCATCTTGGGCGTCGCCGATTTCATCCGCTTGCCCTCACCGGCGGCGAGGACGACGACGGTACGGCTGGGGGCCTGGCTCACGCGGTTCTCCATCGATCGCATCGGAATCTTTGCGTGGGTGGTGTGATCTCCACCCGAGGCCATCGGGGCTCACCACAGAAATTGCTCGGCCGCCAGGACTCGAACCCGGAACATCTGGACCAAAACCAGAGGTGTTGCCAATTACACCACGGCCGAAAGCTGCTGGGGACAGACTAGCGTCCCGCTCCACGATCGCGATAAGCGGACGAAGCCTGTCGCCTTGACGACAAGCCGGGGCTGGCAGGATGAGCCGGGTGACAGAGCACGGCGACGCGAACGACAGGCAGAGACGGGTCCGGATGCCGGCCGCCCAGCGCCGGGAGCAGTTGATCACCGTCGGCCGGCAGCTGTTCGCCGAGCGAGGGTTCGACGCCACCAGCGTCGAGGAGGTCGCGGCCCGGGCCAAGGTGTCGAAACCTGTCGTCTACGAGCACTTCGGCGGTAAGGAAGGCCTCTACGCGGTGGTCGTCGACCGTGAGGTGCGAGCACTGCTGGACCGGATCGCCACCGCGCTCACCGCCGGTCACCCCCGGGAGTTGCTGGAGCAGGCGGCGCTGGCGCTGCTCGACTACATCGACGAGGAGCCGCACGGATTCCAGGTGCTGGTCCGCAATTCGCCGGTGCTCTCCGCGTCCGGAAACTTCTCCAGTGTGATGAACGATGTCGCCCATCAGGTGGAACACATTCTGGGCGCCGAGTTCAAAAGCCGGGGGCTGGACCCGAAATTCGCCGAGCTCTACTCACAGGCGCTGGTCGGAATGGTCGCCCTCGTCGGGCAGTGGTGGCGGGAGGCACGAAAGCCCCGGAAGGAGATGGTCGCCGCGCACCTGGTGAACCTCGCCTGGAACGGGTTGTCCCACCTGGAACCCCGGCCCGGATTGCAGACGCGCCGGGTCCGCTGAGAGCGGACCCGGCGCGGCCGGAGAATTCCCTCGATCAGGCCGTACGGCCCTCGCGCACCTGACGCGGCGCGCCGGCCTGCGACTGCGGCGCGGTCTTGCTGTAGAGGCTGACCGTGATCAGCAGCAGACCGGCCAGGTAGGTGACGACGACGGTGGACATCGTGAACCCGAAGATGTTCACGTCGTCGGTGCGCAGCACACACAGCGAGTAGCTGCCGAGCACCAGCAGGCCCCACCCCAGGTACTGATCGACGGCGGCGTCGATGTTGCGGCCGACCACGGTGCCGAGCAGCACCAGCGCGCCGAGCGCCAGCGAGATGATCGACCACAGGACGTTGCTGCCCTGGCCGAGCGCCCGCACGCCGGGGCCGCTGAAGGCCTCGCCCGACGTCGAGATGAAGCCGATGATCCCGAACGCCACCAGGTAGGCGCCGACGACGAAGCCGACGATCCGGTAGATCGGCCGAAGCGGGTGATTGACCGGGGTGTGCGCCATGGTTCCGTCTCCAAGGTCAGGTGTTCTTCGAGCAGATTCTCGCGTATCCCCGACAAGCGGCGCAGGCACACCCCCCGGATCAGCTTTCGGACACCTGCTCGGCGAGTTCGAGCCAGGCCTCCTCGGTTTCGGCTTTCTCCTGCTGAACGGCTTTCAGCTGGGCTTCCAGCTCGACGAGCTTGTCGTAGTCGCTCCCGTGCTCGGCCAGACTCTCGTTGATCCTGGCCTCGCGGTCGGACAGTTTCTCCATCTGCCGCTCCAGCCGGGCCAGATCCTTCTTCGCCTGGCGGAGCTCACCGGTGGAGAGCCCGCTTGCGGCCGGCGACGATCCGGCAGAGACCTTCGCCGGTACGCCCGGAGCACCCGGAGTGGTGACGCGGGCAAGGTACTCGTCGATCCCACCGGGGAGATGCACCAGCCGTCCGTCGCCGAACATGCCGAACACCTTGTCGGTGACCCGCTCGACCAGATAGCGGTCGTGGCTGGCCACCACCATCGTGCCGGGCCACGAGTCCAGCAGGTCCTCCAGCGAGGCCAGGGTGTCGGTGTCCAGGTCGTTGGTCGGCTCGTCGAGCAACAGCACATTGGGCTCGGTCGCGAGCAGGCGCAGCATCTGCAGACGGCGCCGCTCGCCACCGGACAGATCGCTGACCGGTGTCCAGATCCGCTTGTCGGTGAACCCGAACACCTCGGCGAGCTGGCCCGCGGAAAGCTCGCGGTCGCCCAGCTTGACCCGCTTGGCCACCTCCTCCACCGCCTCCAGCAGGCGCAGGTGGCCGGGCAGCTCCTTCAACTCCTGGGAGAGGAACGCCGGCCGCACCGTCGAACCGGTGACCAGCCGGCCGCCGGCCGGCTCGGTGATCCCGGCGAGCAGGCGCAGCAGGGTGGTCTTGCCGGCCCCGTTGGCGCCCAGGATCGCGATCCGGTCGCCCGGGCCGACCTGCCAGGTCAGATCCTGGAAGATCGGTTTCGGGCCGGCCTTGAGCTCGATCGTCTCCAGGTCGTAGACCTGCTTGCCGAGCCGGGTGGTGGCCAGGCGTTGCAGGCTGACCTGGTCGCGCACCGGTGGCACGTCGGCGATCAGCTCGTTGGCCGCGTCGATCCGGAATTTCGGCTTCGACGTCCGTGCCGGCGGGCCTCGGCGCAGCCAGGCGATCTCTTTGCGCAGCAGATTTTGCCGGCGGGCCTCGATGGACGCGGCCACCCGCTGACGCTCGGCGCGCGCCAGGATCCAGGCGGCGTAGCCACCCTCGTAGGTGTGCACCTGCTCGTCCACGACCTCCCAGGTCATGGTGCAGACGGCGTCGAGGAACCAGCGGTCGTGGGTGACCACGAGCAGCGCGCCCCGGCGGGTCAGCAGGTGCTTCGCGAGCCAGTCGACACCGGCGACGTCGAGGTGGTTGGTGGGCTCGTCGAGGATCAGCAGATCGCTCTCCCGGACCAGGAGCGCGGCCAGCGCGACACGGCGGCGCTCGCCACCGGACATCGGGCCGACCGGCGTGTCCAGGCCGAGGTAGCCCATGCCGAGGCCGTCGAGGATCGTGCGGACCCCGGCGTCGCCGGCCCACTCGTGCTCGGCGCCCATGCTCTGCGGCAGCCAGGCGGTGCCGAGCACGACGTCACGGACGGTCGCCTCGCCGGCGAGGGTGAGGGACTGCGGCAGCGACGCGACGCGCAGATCACGGCGATGGGTCACCCGGCCGGAATCCGGCTCCTCGGATTTGGCGAGCATGCGGAGAAGGGTCGATTTACCTGCGCCGTTGAGACCGACGATGCCGATGCGGGCGTCGTCGTCCAGCCCCAGAGACACGTCGGTGAGCAGCTGACCGGCAGCTCCATAACCCTTGCTGACCCGGTCCAGGTTGATGATGTTGGCCACGATGACGCCTAGATTACCCGCGCGCCCGGCTGCGGCCCGCGGGCGGTGACCGCCGCCCGGCACACCTTGGCCGCGGTGAGCTCGGCGGCCACCTCCTGCGCGTGTGCGGCGTCGGCGGCCAGGAAGACGCAGGTGGGGCCGGAGCCGGAGACGATCCCGGTGATGGCGCCCGCCTCCTGGCCGGCTTTCAGCACGTCGGCGAGCTGAGGGCGCAGCGACAGCGCGGCGGCCTGGAGATCGTTGCCGAGGGCCGCGCCGAGCACCTCGGGGTCACGCTGGCGCATCGCGGCCATCAACTGATCGGGACCGCCCAGCGGCACCGGCGGGGCCGGCCGGTCGGTGGCCCGGAGCCGGTCGAGCTCGCGATAGACGGCCGGGGTGGACAGGCCGCCGTCGGCGATCGCCACCACCCAGTGCCAGGTCGTCGGCCGGGCCAGGATCGGGCTGACCGCCTCGCCGTGGCCGGTGCCCAGGGCGGTGCCGCCGTGCAGCAGGAACGGGACGTCCGAGCCGAGCTGTGCACCCACCTCGGCCAGCTCGTCACGGGACATGCCGAGGCCCCAGAGCAGGTCACAGGCGATCAGGGTGGCGGCCGCGTCGGCGCTGCCCCCGGCCAGGCCGCCGGCCAGCGGGATGCTCTTGCGCAGGTGCAACCGCGCATAGGCCGGGACCCGCCCGCGGGCGGCCAGCGCGCGGGCCGCCCGGATGATCAGGTTGCTCTCGTCGAGCTCCAGCTCACCGGTGCCCTCGCCCTCCATGGTCAGGGTCAGGGTGTCCCCACGGCGGGCGGTCAGCTCGTCGAACAGGCTGATCGCGTGATAGACGGTGTTGAGCTCGTGATAGCCGTCCGGGCGCAGCGGACCGACGCCGAGATGCAGATTGATCTTGGCCGGCACGCGCACCTTGACCGGGCCCCGATGCGGACGAGGCTCGTCATCGTCCGGACCCCAGGCCTCCGTCACGAACCGAGTTCCCGGATCGGGAGCCGGACCTCGAAAGGCCTCGTCAGCAAAACCTCGTCGGCCGAATCCGCGACCAGCTCGTATCGACTGTCGACCAGGTCGTAGACGTGGAGATGCACCGGGTTCAACTCGATGCGCCAGAAGTGTGGGATCCCGGCCGCGGCATAGATGCCCGGCTTCTCGAACCGATCACGCCTCCTCGTCCCCGGGGAGACGATCTCGACAACGACAGCCACCTGCTCGGGTTGAAAGAAGTGGTGGTCGGGGTCGACTGGGCTGTGCAGAATCAGCACGTCGGGCTCGAGGGTGCTGGTGTGGTCGACCACCACGCCCACCGCCATCTGCGGCTCGAAACCCTCGGGAACGTGCTGCTCCAGCCAACTCGCCAGTCGCCAGGTGAGTCTCTGGTGGCGGGCGGAGGGTGAAGGAACCACTAGCAGGACTCCGTCCGACAACTCCACGCGCGGGGCCTCGTCTGGCAATGCCAGAACGTCTTCGATCGTGTGACCGGCATTCCTCTGCTTGACAGGGTCGGGGGCCCACACGACAGGGCCGACCGGTTCGGCTGTCATGAGTCCACCTCCTCAGGCTCGGTGCCGGACGGGCTGAGCTTACCGCCGGGCACCGACAGTTTCGCCGCCGCGGCGATCGCGGCGAACTCGCCGACGGTCAGTGACTCACCACGAGCCTGCGGGCTCACCCCGGCCGCACGCAGCACCGACTCGGCCCGGGCGGGACCACCGGCCCAGCCGGCCAGGGCCGCCCGCAGCGTCTTGCGGCGCTGGGCGAACGCGGCGTCCACGACGGCGAACACGTCGGCCCGGGCCGCTCCGGCGGGTGGCTCCCGCCTGGTGAAGGCGACCAGCCCGGAGTCCACGTTGGGCACCGGCCAGAACACCGCGGGCGGCACCTTGCCGGCCGCTTTCGCCTCCGAATACCACGCCAGCTTGACCGAGGGCACGCCGTACACCTTCGAGCCGGGGCCGGCGACGAGCCGGTCGGCGACCTCCTTCTGCACCATCACCAGGCCGCCGCGCAGCGACGGCAGCTCGGCCAGCAGGTGCAGCACGACCGGCACGGCCACGTTGTACGGCAGGTTCGCCACCAGCATGGTCGGCGCCGGGTCGAAGGCGTCACCGCTGATCCTGAGCGCGTCCGCCAGATGCACGGTCAGGTGGGGCACGGTCACCGTCTCGGGCAGCGCCTTGGCCAGGACCGGGTCGATCTCCACGGCGTGCACGTGCCGGGCCGCCGCGGCCAGGCCCAGCGTCAGCGAGCCGAGCCCGGGCCCGACCTCCAGTGCCACGTCGTCGGGGCGCAGCCCGGCCGCCGCGACGATCCGCCGGATCGTGTTGGGGTCGTGCAGGAAGTTCTGGCCGAGCTTCTTGGTCGGCGCGACGCCGAGGCGCGCGGCCAGCTCCCGGATCTCCGCCGGGCCGAGAAGTGATTCCGCCATGGCCAGAGCCTACGGTGGCCGGCCCGGGCCACTGGACACCGCCGGGTAGGAAGGGTTCATGACGGAGTTGCTGGAGCTGCGTGGAGTGGTGGAGGCCTCCCCCGACGCGGTCGCCGCCGTGCTGCTGGACGTCGGGCCCGGCGGCCGGTCCCCGCTGGCGATCACCGGCACGATCGACCACGACGACGGCGACGAGTTCGTGGTGATCCTCGAGGGCAGCCGGATGACGGTGACCGTCGACCGCGCCGCCCGTTCGGTGTCCCTGCAGGGCGAGTGGTGGTATCGGGGTGTCACCTCGGTGGAGCCCGATCCCCGGGGCTGTCTGCTGGTCCATCGCATCTACAACGTGGCGCCCGGCCATCGGTGGGCGGTGCGGATGGTCTCCCGCGGTCCGCTGAACGCGGCGCCCACCACCTTCGCCACCCAGCTCGAGCAGCTCAGTCGCCTCCTCGGGGTGGCCGCCTGGGTGATCACCGACTGAGGCGGGACCACGCAACCAGCCCGGCGGTCGCGTTTCGGCCGGGATGGTTGCGGTGTCGCGGTGTAGTTCCGGGACTGTCCCGATTTTCGGCGGTGCTGGCTGGCCGTACCACATCGGGGTCTCAGGACCAGGGACCGAAGACCTCGTCGCCGTTCGCGGAGATCGTGGCACAGAGAGTGTCGAGATCGGTGCCGGAGGCATCGGCGAGAGCCCGCATGGTGATCGGGATCAGATACGAGGCGTTGGGACGGCCCCGGTACGGCGTCGGCGTGAGGTAGGGCGCGTCGGTCTCGACCATCATCTGCTCGGGCGGGGTGATCGCGGCCGCCTCGCGGAGGTTCGCGGCGCTGGCGAAGGTGACGGTGCCGGCGAAACTGAGGTAGTAGCCGCGGCGGACGCAAGCGGCTGCGAACTCGGCGTCGCCGGAGAAGCAGTGCAGCACGACCCGGTCCGGCGCGCCCTCGGAGTCGAGCACCCGGAGCACATCGGCGTGGGCGTCCCGATCGTGGATGATCAGGGCCTTGCCGTGGCGCTTGGCGATCGCGATGTGTGCGCGGAAGCTCTCCTCCTGGGCGGCCCGGCCCTCCTCGCCGGTCCGGAACGTGTCGAGCCCGGTCTCGCCGACACCACGGACCCGCGGGCGGGCGGCCAGCGCCTCGATCCGGCGCAGCGCCTCGTCCAGGTCGGACAGACGCGGCGCCTCGTTCGGATGCAGGGCGACCGCGGCCAGCACCGCATCGTTGCGGTCGGCCAGGTCGGCGCCCCAGCGGGACGAGTCGACGTCCACCCCGACCTGCATCAGCCGATCGATGCCGCTCTTGGCCGCGGCGGCGATCAGGACATCGATGGGGTCACCCTCTCCGGTGACACCGGCCTCCTGGATCGTGAGGTCGAGATGGGTGTGACTGTCGAAGACCGGGACCGCGAGCGGCTCCGGCGCCGGAGGGAACTCGCCTGCTCGGCGGGACTCCTTGGCGCGGCGGCGGTCTGAAGGAGACTGACCGGAGGGTGCTGAAGGCATGTGAGACATTCTGCACGCCGAGTTTTCCGGTAACCGGGAGTTCATCCGATATCCACCGTGGTCACTTAGGTTGCGGCCCGTGACCGTGACCGGTGAGGACAGCGAACTGGGCGCCGACCCGCTCGACCCACCCCTGATGGCACCGCTCCGCCGGGACCTCAACTGGCAGCAGGTGCAGTCGATGAGCCAGTCCGTCGGCTACCGGGACGACGCCGAATTGCGCCGGATCCGGGCGACGGCCGCGATCCGCCGGGGCACCCGGATGACGAAGGTGCTCTCCCCGGCCCAGGTCGCGGGCCATCTCGGCGGCTGGCTGCCGTACGGCTTCTGCTACCGCTCGTGCGACATCGCCCACCTGCGCGAACCCCGTGATCTGGGCCTGCTGCGCACCGACGGGATGACCGACGACCACGTCACGTTCGCGCTGCGCTGGCGGGCCGTCGACCCGATCGACTACGAGGTGCCGGCCGGTGCGGCGCAGCCGGGACTGCCCGGACTGCCGGGCCACTCGCGGATCGGGGCCATGGTGCTCGGCACCGGGTTCAGCCCGAGCACCGACGACCTGATCCCGGAGTACGTGACGGCCGGGTTCGCGGACCTGCCGCTGCCGGCGAACGCGCAGTTGCTGGCGTACCTGCCGGGCGGTGACGAGGTGGTGCTCTACACGTACCAGCCGGAACAGCACGGATGGCTGCGGCTGGCCGGCCCGCGCTGGCGCGACCTGCTGTCCGAGATCCCCGGCGGCAGCCCGGACCGGGAGTACGTGCCGTGCACCGCGGCGGCGTCGTCGCGACTGGTCGGGCGGATCGACAGCAACGAGTACGAGGCAGTCGCCGACCCGCCCGGCGAGTTCCGGGTGCGGGCGCTGACCCGGGCCGCGCGCTATCCGGTGCAGACCCTGTCCCGGCGGGCCGAGCAGGCGCGCTGGCGGGGTGTGCCGTGCTGGGTGCTCCAGCGCGACGAGACGTGGGCCCGGCTGCGGCTGCTGCGCCCGGACGCGGACACGATCAACGCGGTCGGGGCGCGGTGCTACGAGCGGGGCATCTACGAGGCGTGGGCGCCGATCGGCGAGATCACCGACCACCACATCGCGGAGATCGTCTACGACCTCTGAGTCCGGCTTCCGAGTTCCGGCTTCCGAGTTCCGGCTTCTGACACGGCGATGCCCGCCGAGCTCTCGCTCGACGGGCATCGTCTCGTTTCGGCTCAGCTACGGGTGAGCTTGCCGGTGCGGTACGTGGTGCGGTAGTTGTCCGCCCGGTCGTACGCCCAGATCTCGGCCGCGACGAACTGGTTGCGGGCGATGCCGGCCGGCAGTTTGAGCGACCACTTGCCGTTCACGACCTTGACCTTGTAACCGGTGGCGTAGCAGTACTTGTTGACGTCCGCGTCGGTGTAGTAACGCTTCCACTTCTTCTGCGGGGTCAGGCAGTAGGCCTTACCGGTCGAGGTGACCCGGAAGACGGTGACGCCGACGTGACGCAGGCCGGAGCCCTTGTCGGTGGCGGTGCCGCGGATCGTCTTCCAGGCGCTCGCCTTGTTCGACGGCGACGGCTTCTTGATCGAGACGGTGGGCTTCCAGCCGTCCTTCACGACGTTGATGGACGCGCCGGTCTGGAAGGTGGAGTAGCCCTTGTCGTTGCCCCACGCGACCTTCAGCGCCCGGACCCCGGTGATCCGGCCGGTGCCGTTACGGACCCACTTCTTCTTGGCCGCGTCCCACTTCCAGTAGTAGTGGAGGTAGGCACCGTTGAGCGCGCGCGTCGCCACGGAGTGCGTGGAGACCGAGCCGTCGGACCAGTCGATCCGGTACGTCTTCGCACCGGCGGGCACCTTGGTGATCTTGATGTTGAAGGGTGCGCCCTGGTAGACGGACTTCTTGTTCAGCGAGATCCCACCGGCCGGCGCGGTCACCGCGACGGTCCGCGGCGGGATCGCCGAGTTGTTGCCGGCCGGGTCCGTGACGGTCACGGTGACCTGGAAGTTGCCGGCCTTGCTGTACGCCTTGGTGGCGGTGAACGTGGTCGGGCTGAGAACCGTGCTGGTGCCGTCACCCCAGTTCACCACGCGCGAGAGGGTGCTCTGTGCGTCGACCGGGTCGCTGAACTCGCCGGCGTCCTGGACGACGGTGACCGCCTGGCCGGTCCAGACCGAGGTCCAGCTGATCCGGAACGAGCCGGTCGGAGCCGTGGTGTCCGGGTCGGCGGTGCCGGTACCGGGGTCGGTGGTGCCGGTGCCCGGGTCGGTGGTGCCCGTCCCGGGGTCGGTGGTGCCGGTGCCCGGGTCAGTGGTGCCCGTCCCCGGGTCGACGGTGTCCAGAGTGGTCGCGGACTGCTCGGTGACAGTCTGCGGGTTCTTGCCGGTCGGCGCGTCGGGCGCCCCCGGGATGGCGTGAGCCGGCGAACCCGCCAGCATCGTGCCGCCGACCACGGCGGCCACGACGGGCAGGGTGAAACGTGATTTCACAGAACTCCTTCGAGGGGTGATCGCCACACGAAGGAGCTGAGCGGTCGTTACGAACCCGCACCGATGAAACGCCCCCGTTCCCCCGTGGCGCGGATAATTTACCTGCCGCGCCACGGGGGATCAATGCATTTGATCGTCGGGGTCAGGACTCCTCGCCGCCGAGGCGGGCCAGCTCCTCGTCCACTACGGACGGATCGAGCTTGCGGAACACCGGCTTCGGCGCGGCCAGCGGGGTGCCGGCGACCAGCGGCACCGACTCCCAGCGGGTGCCGACGGTGTAGTCGCCGGTGAGAATCGGGTACGCCGGGCCGCCGTCGAGGTCCTCGACCTCTTCGATCCGCGGCATCGGGGCGTGCACACCCGCACCGCCGAGCAGCTCGAACACCTTCTGCGCGGAGTGCGGCAGGAACGGGGTCAGCAGCGTGTTGGCGTCACTGACCACCTGGAGCGCGACGTGCAGGACGGTGGCCTGGCGCGGCTTGTCCTCCTCGGACTTCAGCTTCCACGGGGCCTGCTCCGACAGGTACTTGTTGGCCTCGGCGACGACCCGCATCGCCTCACCGATCGCCGCTTTCTGCCGGTGCTTGCCGATCAGCTCGCCGACCGTGGCGAAACCGGCCCGCGCGACCGCCAGCACCGCGCGGTCCTCATCGGTCAGCTCGCCGGCCGCCGGGATCTCGCCGAAGTTCTTCGCGGCCATCGAGACCGACCGGTTGACCAGGTTGCCCCAGCCGGCGACCAGCTCGTCGTTGTTGCGCCGGACGAACTCGGCCCAGGTGAAGTCGGTGTCGTTGGACTCGGGACCGGCCGCGGCGATGAAGTAGCGCAGAGCGTCGGCGTCGTACCGCTCCAGGAAGTCGCGCACGTAGATGACCACCCGGCGGGAGGAGGAGAACTTCTTGCCCTCCATCGTCAGGTACTCACTGGACACGACCTCGGTGGGCAGGTTGAGCCGGCCCAGGTCACCCGCGGTGCCCGCCTTGTCGCCCTCGCCGGAGTAGCCGAGCAGCAGGGCCGGCCAGATCACCGAGTGGAAGACGATGTTGTCCTTGCCCATGAAGTAGTAGCCGAGCGCGTCCTTGCCCTGCGCGTCGGCCGACCACCACTGCCGCCACGCCTCCGGGTCACCGGTGCGGCGGGCCCACTCGATCGACGCCGACAGGTAGCCGATGACCGCGTCGAACCAGACGTAGATGCGCTTGTCGTTGCGGTCGCGCCAGCCGTCCAGCGGGATCGGGACGCCCCACTCCAGGTCGCGGGTGATGGCCCGGGGCTGGAGGTCGTCGAGCAGGTTGCGGGAGAACTTGAGGACGTTGGGACGCCAGTTCTCCCGGCGGTCCAGCCAGCCCCCGATCGCCTCGGCGAACGCCGGCAGGTCGAGGAAGAAGTGCTCGGTCTCGACGAACTGCGGGGTCTCGCCGTTGATCCGGGACCGCGGGCCGACCAGCTGCTCCGGGTCGAGCTGGTTGCCGCAGTTGTCGCACTGGTCGCCGCGGGCACCGTCGTAACCGCAGATCGGGCAGGTGCCCTCGATGTAACGGTCGGGCAGGGTCCGGCCGGTGGACGGGGAGATCGCTCCGAGCGTCGTCCGGGCGACGATGTAGCCGTTGCGGTGCAGCCCCTCGAACAACTCCTGGACGACCGCGTAGTGGTTACGCGTGGTCGTCCGGGTGAAGAGGTCGTAGGAGAGACCCAGGCCGTGCAGGTCCTCCACGATCACCCGGTTGTACCGATCGGCGAGCTGACGCGGGGTGACCCCGTCGGCGTCGGCCTGCACCTGGATCGGGGTGCCGTGCTCGTCGGTGCCGGACACCATGAGCACGTCGTGGCCGGCCATCCGCATGTACCGGCTGAAAACGTCGGAGGGCACCCCGAAGCCGGAGACATGACCGATGTGGCGCGGGCCGTTGGCGTAGGGCCAGGCGACCGCGGCGAGAACGTGACTCATGACGTACAAGCGTAGTGACCGCTCACGGCGGCCCGCGAACGGATTGCCGCCCGCCGCACCTACATGCCGATTTGTCCCGACACGCCCGATCATTGACGTGATCCGCGCAGGCCCGCGGCGTTAGATGGGAAGGTGACCGGAAACCCGCCTCAGCCAGGGGAAACGCCCCACGACCAGGGCAACCCGTGGGCGCCGCCCGAGCCGGAGACCGCCTGGTGGCGCGACACGGCCGGCGCCCCCACCCCGCCCACCGGGCTCCCGGTCGTCGCCGCCCGGTCGGCCGGCGCCCGCGACCTCACCGCGCATCTCGCCGAGCAGGACACCGAGCGACTGGCCACGGCGGGCGAGCTCATGATCATCGAACCGGCGGCCCGGCCCGTCGGCAGCCCGCCACCGGCCGAGGTACGGGCCGCGCCCGAGGTCGAGGCGCGGCTGGAGAACTCGCCGTTCTGGATGAGCGAGGAGGAACGGGCCGCCGCCGACGAACAGGCCGGCCCGGCACCCGTACCCCGGCGTCGCCCACCGGCCGACAATCCGCTGCGCGCGCTGCTCTGCCTGATCGTGCTGAGCCTGGTGGCGGCGTTCTTCGGCTGGGTCAGCGCGGAACCGTTCTGGCTGGCCGTCGGGCACGGCGACCGGGGGTACGCCGTCACCGCGCAATGCCGGGGGACCGGGCTGGCCCAGCGGTGCGTCGGGCAGTTCGCCGCCGAGGACTTCTCGGTCGCCCCGGTGACGCTGCTCGGCGTCGCCGGGGACCGCCGCCACCCGGGCGCGGTCTCACCGGCCCGGATGGTGGGGCCGGGCAGCGACCAGGCCTACGCGTCGTCGACCGGGCCGCTGGTGCACCTGCGCTGGGGTCTCGGCTTCCTCTTCGTACTGATCTGCGGTTACGGCATCGCCGAGACGACCGGGGCACGGCGGCTGCCGTCCCGGCCGGCCCGGCGCGGGGCGACGATCGCCAGTTTCCTGGGCCCGCTGGCGATGCTGGGCGGGTTCCTGATCGCCGCCTACTGAGGCGCGTGGACCAGGGCGTAGACCTCACGCCTGCGCAGCCCGTGCGCGTCGGCCACCTGCTGGATGGCGTCCCGCCGGGACGCGCCGGCCGCCTCCCGCCCGGCCACCTCGGCCCGCAGCTCGTCGTCGTCCGGCACAGCCGCCGGACCGGCCGGCGCACCCGCCACCACCAGGGTGATCTCACCCCGCGGCGGGTCGGCGGCGGCACCGGCCGCCAGCGCGGCCAGCGTGTCCCGGCGGATCTCCTCATAGGTCTTGGTCAGCTCCCGGCAGATCGCCGCCTGCCGGTCCGCGCCGAAGATCGCGGTCAGGTCCTCCAGCGCGCCGACGATCCGGTGCGGCGCCTCGAAGAAGACCAGTGTCCGCGGCTCGGCGGCGAGCTCACGCAGGCGGCTGCGGCGCCCGGAACCGGACCGCGGCAGGAAACCCTCGAAGACGAACCGGTCGCTGGGCAGGCCGGAGAGCGCCAGTGCGGTGGTCACGGCACTCGGCCCGGGCGCGGCGGTGACCGGGAAACCGGCGTCCAGCGCGGCGCGGACCAGCCGATATCCGGGATCGGAGACGCTCGGCATGCCGCCGTCGGTCACCACGGCGACGACGGCGCCGGACCGCAGGGCTTCGACAAGCTCGGGGGTACGACGTTCGTCGTTGCCTTCGAAGTAGGAGACGATCCGCCCGCCCACGGTGACCCCGAGGTCCCGGGCGAGCCTCGCCAGACGCCGGGTGTCCTCCGCTGCGACGACATCCGCCGAGGTCAGGACCTCACGCAACCGGGTCGAGGCGTCGCCGGTGTTGCCCAGCGGGGCGCCCACGAGCACGACCCGTCCGCCGGCTTCTTCTGCATCAGGCATCCGAAAAGTCCATCACATGACAGGACGCGCCGACGGTGGGCATCCGTTCTCAGGGGATGGGCCTACGATCGCGGGGTGACGACGGCGGCGACAGCTGAGACAGAACTCACCACCGCGGACTCCCCGGCCGAGGCGGAGTCGTCCCCGGGTGTGCGTGCCATCCCAGAGATCGTCCGGCGGCGCCTGTCGACGCTGGACCGGAGCTTCGACCCCTACTCGTGGCTGGTCACCGTGATCATCACGGTGGTCGCCGGGATCCTGCGGTTCGCCGGGGTCGACCGGCCCAAGGGCTACATCTTCGACGAGGTGTACTACCCGACGGACGCGTGGGACATGCTCCAGCACGGCGTCGAGTGGGACGAGAAGATCGACAGCGCCGCGTACGTGGTGCATCCCCCGCTCGGCAAGTGGCTCATCGCGCTCGGCGAGATGATCTTCGAGAACACCGAGATGGGCTGGCGTTTCTCCACCGCGGTGGCCGGCACCCTGATGGTGACGATCTTCATCCGGGTCGCCTACCGGCTGTTCCACTCGATCGTGCTGGCCGGGATCGCCGGCCTCCTGATGGCCCTCGACGGCTTCCAGATGGTTCTGTCGCGCACGTCGCTGCTGGACATCTTCGTCGGGCTGTTCATCCTGATGGCGTTCGCCGCCATGGTGCTCGACCGCGACCACTACCGGCGCAGCTGGCAGCGGGCCCTGGAGAACGGCTACGACCCGTCGGCGACACCGCACATCCCGCGGATCATCCCGTGGTGGCTGCTCGTCTCCGGTGTCGCGTTCGGCATGGCGTGCAGCGTCAAGTGGAGTGCACTGTTCTTCGCGCCGTTCTTCGCCGTGATGGTGATGGTCTGGCGGGCCCAGGCCCGGCGCTCGGCCGGGGTGCGCGGCCCGATCATCGCCGGGATCCTCGGGGACATCGGCTGGCTGCTGCTCACCTTCGCCCTGATCGTCGTGGTCTACCTGGCCAGTTGGACCGGCTGGTTCGTGACTGACCACGGCTACTTCCGGCACTACCGGGCCGACAACGGGTGGAGCGAGCCGCCGGTCATCGGCGCGATCCAGAACCTGATCCATTACCACCAGGAAGCGTTCAAGTTCCACACCGGACTCACCCAGAAGCACACCTATCAGTCGTGGCCGTGGCAGTGGCTGCTGCTGGGGCGGCCGGTGGCGTTCTACTGGAGTTCCGCGGCCGGTTGCGGTGCGGCCAGCTGCGCCGCCGAGATCCTGCTCGTCGGCACGCCGATCCTGTGGTGGTCGTTCCTGCCCGCGCTGGGCGTGATGGCCTGGTTCGGTGTGGCCCGGCGCGACTGGCGGGCCTACGCGATCATGACCGGCGTGGTGGCCGGCCTGCTGCCCTGGTTCTACTTCGCGGTCAAGGACGGCCGCACGATGTTCGCCTTCTACGCCATGCCGGCTCTGCCGTTCCTGATCCTGGCGGTGGTCTACGTCCTCGGGGCGATCATGACACCGGCGGGCGGGATGACCTCGGGCACCGCGCGGACCGACCGGCAACTGGTGGGCACGGTCGTGGTGGCTACCTATGTCGCCCTGGTCGCGCTCTGCTTCGCCTACTTCCACCCGATCTTCGTGGGCACGACCATGCCCTACGACGACTGGTCGGTGCGGATGTGGCTGGGCGGGCGCTGGATCTAGCCGGCCGCCGCGGTCGGGATTCGTCGGCGGTTCGCAGACCCGCCGACCAATCCCGCGCGCCGGCAAGCGGCGGCACTGCACGGAAAGGCGCTGAACGCAAGGGCGCGCCCCGATCGCCTGCCACGGGGGAAGCGGGCGATTGGGGCGCGCAAGGAGAGCTTAACGAGCTGAGATGTCCGGCACAACGGCTGGTCCGACGAGATTGTCGTGTCGCTCCCACCATCCCAGCGATACGGACAAGTCAGCTCAATCACCTGAAGCGGGCAAATCGGTTTGCGAAAAATGCTCGATAAATGAGTCGGGAATGCGACAGCAAATTGCCCGCAGAGCCACGTAACCTCTTTCGCCCCCACGCCGCACCACTGCTCAACGAAATGGCGGTGCGGGACGAGCACACCCGGCCCCACCGGGCCAAATACCTTTAGTCCCATTTCATGTGATCAGTCGCCGGTCCCCCTTGTGAGTGATTCGTGCCAAGATCGCAATAAATGTTCATAAGCTCGCCGCGTGACTTCGCAGGAGCCCCAGACCTCGCACGACACCGATCCGGACACACCCGAGACGGAAATCATCGCCGTACCGGAAGCCGCTCCGGTGTTCGTGGACTCGACCGGCCGGCGCAGCCGGCTCCTTCGTCGGGTCGCGCTGGCCTTCGGCATCCTCCTCGTCGCCTACGGCGGGCTGATCAGCATCAGCCTCGCCGGCGGGCCGGTGAGTTCCAGCGCCGTCCTGCCGTTACCCGGGCTCGACGACGAGGAAGGCGAGGACAAGCCGCAGCCACGGCCATCGCCGACCCCGGAGCCGACCCCGATCATCACGCCGGCCCGGCAGATCGTCGAGTCGGCCACCCGTGGGCGCGGCGAGCAGCCCCGGCCCGTCACCTCGACCTCGGCCACGGCGTCGGTCAAACCGACGAAGTCGGCCAGGACGACACCCACACCGTCGGCCAGTTCGAGCAGCGCGCCGGTGAAACCGACCGCTTCGGTGACGGAGAGCCAGCACCCCGAACCCACGCCGACCTCCAGCGGGCCCGTCCCGCCGTCCGTACCGTGAGCGCCGCCCCGGCCCGCCCGGCACGGCGGCGTGTGCTGCCCCGCCCGCGGGTGCTGCTCGGCTCGGTGCTCGCCGGGTTCTTCATCGCCGTCCTGGTCGTGCAGGCCTACATCAACGCCGAGTTCACCGGCGACCACATCCAGGACGAGGTCGGCGACCAGGCCGGGGTCCCGCCGGCGATCCTGCGCGGCGGCCCGATCATCAACACCACCGGCGGTCAGGAGAGCACCACCCGGCTGCCGGACCGGACCATCGCGCTCACCTTCGACGACGGTCCCGATCCGGAGTGGACGCCGAAGGTGCTCGAGGTGCTGCGCCGGCACGACGCGCACGCCACCTTCTTCGTGGTCGGCTCCCAGGTGGCCCGCAACCCGGCGGTCGCCCGGCAGGTCGTCGACGACGGCAACGAGCTCGGCCTGCACACCTTCACGCACCCCAACATGCAGCGGCTCGCTCCCTGGCGCCGGGAGCTCGAACTGTCGCAGACCCAGATGGCGATCGCCCGGGCCACCGGGGTCCGCACCAACCTGGCCCGGTTCCCCTACTCGTCGAAGAACGCGGCGATCGACGAGGTCAACTGGAGACTGATCAAGGAGGCGGGCGCCCTCGGTTACCTGGTCGTGGTCAACGACACGGACAGCAACGACTGGCAGCGCCCCGGGCCTGACAAGATCATCGCCGATGCCACGCCGGCCGGCGACCAGTCCGCGGTCATCCTGTTCCACGACGCCGGTGGCGACCGCGCGCAGACCGTCGCGGCCCTCGACCGGTTCATTCCGCAGATGAAGGCCCGCGGCTACCGGTTCACCACCGTCACCGAGGGCCTCAATCTAGGCATCGCCGCACAGACCGGTACGGAAGCGCTCAGCCCGTTGCCGCTCAACCCGGACGCGCCGGCCGGCGACGCGTGGCGGGGCCTGGCCGTGCTGTGGACCGTGGGCCTCGCCGACGGCATGGTGGCCGTGATCGCCGTTCTCTTCCTCGTGGTCGGGCTCCTCACCATCGGCCGTACCCTGCTGCTCCTCCTGCTCGCGACCCGGCACGCCCGGCAGCGCCGCAAGCCCGGCTGGACGTGGGGTCCCCCGGTCACCGAGCCGGTGTCGGTGATCGTGCCCGCCTACAACGAGAAGGAGGGCATCGAGGCCGCCGTCCGGTCTCTGGCCTCCGGCGACCACACCGAGATCGAGGTGGTGGTGGTCGACGACGGTTCCACCGACGGCACCGCCGACCTGGTCGACCGGATGCGGCTGCCGAACGTGCGGGTGGTCCGGGTCCCCAACGGCGGCAAGCCGAACGCGCTCAACACCGGCGTGGCGATGGCCCGGCACGACCTGATCGTCATGGTCGACGGCGACACCATCTTCGAGCCCGAGGCGCTGCGGCTGCTGGTCCAGCCGTTCGCCGATCCGGCGGTGGGCGCGGTGGCCGGCAACGTCAAGGTCGGCAACCGGGAGACCACCGTCGCGCTCTGGCAGCACATCGAGTACGTGATCGGCTTCAACCTGGACCGCCGCCTCTACGAGGTGATGAACTGCATGCCGACGGTGCCCGGCGCGATCGGCGCGTTCCGGCGGACGGCGCTCGCCGAGGTCGGCGGGGTCAGCGACGAGACGCTGGCCGAGGACACCGACGTCACGATGGCGCTGTGCCGGGCCGGGTGGCGGGTCGTCTACGAGGAGAACGCCCGCGCCTGGACCGAGGCGCCGACCACCATGGAGCAGCTGTACCGGCAGCGGTACCGGTGGAGCTACGGGACAATGCAGGCGATGTGGAAGCACCGCAAGGCGCTCTCCGACTCCGGGGCGTCCGGCCGGTTCGGCCGGGTCGGTCTGCCGTTCCTCGCCCTTTTCGGGCTGGCTCTGCCGATGCTGGCCCCGGTCGTCGACATCATGCTGGTGTACGGCCTGGTCTTCTGGGAACTCGAGGAGACCGCGATCGCCTGGCTGGGCATGCTGGCTCTCCAGCTGTTCACCGCCGCGGTCGCCTTCCGGATGGACCGGGAGTCCCTCAAGCCTCTGCTCAAACTCCCGCTGCAGCAGTTCGCGTACCGGCAGCTGATGTATCTGGTCCTGCTCCAGTCGGCGACCACGGCGCTGACCGGCGGGCGGCTGCGCTGGCACAAGCTCAACCGGGCCGGACTGGCGGCACCGCCGGCCGCGGTGCAGGTCCGGGTACCGGCTCAGAAGAGGCCCGCAAGCCCGTCCCCGGCCGAACTGCAGCCGACCGGGGACGGGCGGGCGTTGCACTCAGGCGATCGCCAGATCCCGGATCAGCTCGGCCGGGTCCATCGACGCGTACGGGAACACGACGTGCAGTGAGGTGCCGTCGCCCGGACGGTCGGAGAGGGCCACCGTGGCGTGGTGGGCGTCCAGGATCCGCTTCGCCACGGCCAGCCCGCGGTCCGGGCCGGGCACGTCCGCCGGGTTGGCGATCGCGCCGTAATACAGGTGCGGGAACAGGTCGGGTCGCATCCCGTCCGGCAGGTCCATGTCGTCCAGCCGTACCGTCGGGCCGGACTCCATCTCCGTGCCGACCCGGACCCGGCCGCCCTCCGGGGTGTATTTGACCGCGGCGAAGAGCAGGTGCGTCAGCACCTGTTCGAGGCGCACCGGGTCGGCGATGATCGGCAGCGACGGGCCGCCCGCCTGGTTGAGGATCCAGATGTGCTTGCTGGCGGCGATCGGCCGGACCGCCTCGACCGCCCGCTGGGTGACCCGGGTCAGGTCACACTGCCGCATGTGCAGGCTCTCCCCGCCGAGCCCGGCATCGGCCATCGTGGTCAGGTGGTCGATCAGTTCCCGGAAACCGCGCACGTGCGCCGACGTGGCCCGGGCGACCAGATCGGCCATCTCGACGTCGTGGTAGCCGGTGTCGCCGAGCCGTTCCAGGTACGCCGACATCAGCCGTAGCGACGACCGCAGCTCTCCGCCGACCAGCCCGGCCAGGTCGTCCTTGCGGCGCTCCAGCTCCTGGAGCCGGGCCGTCGTGTTGGCCAGGGCGAACGCGTACCGCCGGAGCTCCAGCTGGGCGGTCACCTGGCGGGCCAGGGCCCGTAGTGCCTGCTGCTGCTCCACGTCCAGCCGCCGGGGCCTGGTGTCCATCACGCAGAGCGTGCCGAGGGCGAATCCGTCGGTGGTGAGCAGCGGCGCTCCGGCGTAGAAGCGGACACCGTGCTCCCCGGTAACCAGCGGGTTGTCAGCGAACCGGTCGTCCTCGCGGGCGTCCGGCACCAGCATCAGGTCGCGGCCGAGGATGGCGTGGGCACAGAACGAGACGTCGCGTGAGGTCTCCGCCACCTCCGTGCCGGTCTGTGCTTTCGCCCACTGCCGGTCGGCGTCGACCAGGCTGACCGCTGACATCGGCACCTCGCAGACACCCGCGGCGAGTGCGACTATGTCGTCGAAGTCCTTTTCCGGGGGGCTGTCGAGTATGTCGAGCGAGTAGAGGGCGGCCAGCCGCTCGATCTCGTTGTCGGGCAGTGGTGCTTTCATGCGGTCACCTCCGAGACTTACTCCAAGAGGTACCACCCAAAAGTAGCAATTCTCGCAAATCTCCCGGAACTGGCGCTGCCCGCGGGCGCCTGACGAGCGGTTATGCTTCGCGGCCATGAGCACCGAGCAGTTCGCCTGCGGCACGTGCGGAACCACGCACGAAGGCCCGCCGCTCAGCTTCGCCGCTCCGGCGCCGGACTACTGGCAGCCGGAGATGGCCGGGCAGGAGGGCTGCCTGCTGGACGCCGACATCTGCGTCATCGCCGGCGAGCAGTTCTTCGTCCGCGGACTGATCGAACTCCCCGTGTGGGACACCGGCGACATCTTCACGTACAGCATGTGGGTCTCGCTGAGCCGCCCGAGCTTCACCCGCGCGGTCGACGTCTGGGAGCAGCCCGGCCGCGAGACCGAGCCGCCCTACTTCGGGTGGCTTTCCAACATCATCGCGGGGTACGAGCCGTCGACGCTCAACCTGCGGACCAACGTGCACACGCGAGCCGTGGGTCAGCTGCCGTACATCGAGCTCGAACCCACCGGGCACCCGCTCGCCGTCGAACAGCTCGCCGGCGTCACCCGCGCCCGGGTGGAGGAGATCGCCTCCTTCCACCTGCACCGCTAGCCTGCCCTGATGGAACTGCGAACCATCGACCCCGGCAACTACGAGGCGGCCCTGGAGATCGCGGTCCGCCCCGACCAGACCGACCTCGTCGCACCCGTCGTCAAGTCGCTGGCCGAGGCGTACGTCTTCGGCGAGCAGGCCTGGCCGCGCCTGATCTACGACGGCGACGAGCTCGTCGGTTTCGTGATGGCGTTCCTCGACATCCCGTGGACCGTGCCGGACGACCCCGACCGGCGCTCCGGCCTCTGGCGCCTCAACATCGCCGCCGGCCACCAGGGCAGCGGCTACGGCACGTTCGCCGTCGAGGCTGTCTGCGCCGAGATCCGCGCCCGCGGCGGCACCGAGGCCTACGTCACCTATCACGCCCGCGAGGGCGGCCCGGCGCCGTTCTACGCCCGGCTCGGTTTCCGCCCCACCGGCGAGATCGCCGACGGCGAGACGGTCGCCGTCCGCGACCTGTCACTGCCTTAACAGGGCCGTCATCGCGTCGTTCTCGGCGGACTGCTCGTTGATCACATGCTTGGCCATGCTCCGGATGTACGCGTTGCCGCCATCCGCGTCGAGCAGGGACCGGGACATCGCGATGGCGCCCCGATGGTGCTCGATCATCAGCCGCAGGAAGACGGCCGGCGCCGTCCGCACGTCGGCCCGGTCCAGCTCGGCCAGCTGGGCGGCGGTCAGCATGCCGTGCTCCGCGCCCACCTCCGCCGGGCCGATCGGTGGCCGGCCCCAGGCGGTCAGCCACTCGTTGGTCAGGTCGATCTCACGCTGCTGGTCACGGGCGATGAACTCGGCGATCAGGCGGACCCGCTCCGGGACGTCGCCCTTGGCGATCAGCGTGCGGCTCATCCCGACCGCCTGCTCGTGATGCGTCACCATCATCCGTGCGAAGTGCTCGTCGACGGCGCTGGGCGCTGCCACGGCCGGTACCGCCGCCACCGGTTGCGCCGGCTCGGCGGTGCCGGTGTCACGCAGCAGGAAGACGGTCAGACCGGTGGCCGCGATGCTGAGCACCGCGGCGAAACGGCGGATCATCGAAGATTCCCTCCGGAAGGCGCGGGCGGCCCGGCCCTGCGACCGGGCCGCCCGCGATTCAGCCGCCCACGCCCGAGGGCTGGGGCTCCGGCTGCGGGTTGCCGTTGGCGCCGGTGCGCTCGTCCGGCGTCAGCTGGTTCATCGCGGTGAAGTCGCGCGGCACCAGGTCGAAGCCCTGCCAGTGCATCGGCATCGGGCTCTGGTCCTCGTCACGCGGGACATGGTGGAAACCGACCCGCACCCACATCACCGGGTCGGTCATCTTCTGCTTGTCCTTCACGAAATCCAGCACGGTACGGAGGTCCGGCGGGCACTCCGGGTCGGAGGCGTTGCCACTCGCGTACTTCTCGCACGGGTTCTTCTGCGTGAAGGTGATATCGGGTTTCGTCTCCGGGTGGCCGTCGTACCGGTCGCCGGCCCCGGTGACCACCTCATAGGAGCGCGGGTGCCCGTCGGCGTTCTTGCTCGTCTGGCTGGTCATCCGCCACCACCGCTGGTTCACCTTGGAGAACGTGCCCTCCTTGGCGATCGTGGTGCGCGTCGTCTTCAGCTTGGCGGTCACCTCGCCACGGCCGTCGAGCGCCGTGTCGTACTGGTCGACCCGCTCGCCGCCCTTACCGTCGAGGTTGAAGTCCACCCGCCAGAACGCGTTGTGGTAGTGCATCGTCGACTTGTAGTCGCCGCCCTTGCCGATCGGCCAGCCACGGGCGGCGTCCGCCTCGGTGCCCGGAGCCAGGTCACCGGTCGCCCCGAGACGGGCCGAGATCTCACCGTCGTCGTGCAGGCGGTACTCGGTCACGTACTCGTACCAGGAAAGCTTGCTGATCGTCCGCAGCACCAGGTCGTGACCCTGCTTGGAGGAGAGGACGGTCTTCTCTCCGTCCCAGGACTCCTCACGACCCCGGTAGGCCAGGCCGGAGGGCTCGGCGCTGACACAGAGGACCTTGCGCTGCTTCGGCGCACCGGAGCCGTCCGAGCCCATCCGGGCCGAGCCGCCCTTGCAGTCCTCGCCGTCGAGCGTCTCCAGGTAGTAGCCGCCCATGCCGAGGTCGGTCAGGTCGTCGAACTCCATGTCACCGGTGTCGTACGGCACATGCAGCTGGGCCAGCCGGATCGAGTCGAGCACCTGCACCGGCTGCGGGTTGCGCTTGGTGGAGACGAAGACCTTCTCCAGGATCAGGCCGGCCTTGTCGTGGATCCGCCAGCAGAGCTGCCAGGTGGTGCCGTTGGGCAGCGTCTCCTTGACCATCGACGGCGAGCTGCAGGGCAGCGCCGGAGCGGCCGCCTGAGCACCGGCCGGCACGACGGCGCCGAGCAGGGCCGCGGTCAGGAGCGCTACCGCGCCTGCGGTCTTTCGGTACGTCATTCCTGCCCTCACTTGAGGCGGGCGACCGTGCGCCCGGAGAGGTCGATGATGAACTCGCTGACACTGAGGAACCGGCCGTCCTCGGTCTGCACGATGAGCTGCACGCAACGGTTCCTGCCGCACTGGCTCGCGCCCCGGTCGGCGGGCTTCGCCGTGTAGATGTGGGCGGTCGGCACGAGCCCGTCCACACCGGCGAGGCTCTTGCCCAGCGGGTCGGCGACCAGCAGTTCGAGCGCTGTCCGGGCCTCCTGCTCGGACGCCGGCGGCTGCATGCCCGTGGCGGAGAAGGACTTGGTCAGCTTGCCCGTCGTCAGGTCCACGACCTGCTTGACGAGCTTCTCCGTCTTGTAGTCGTAGAAGTAGATCTCGGCCTGCCGGCCGCCGGCCTCGGTGTCCACTTCAGCCGACAGGTACTCCGGTCCGGTCTTGCCGGTGACGTCCTCGGCCCCGGCGGCCAGCTGCGGGGTGAGCGCGACGGCACGGGCCTTCTCGACCTCGCCGCTCGTCAGCGCGTCACTGCCGCTGCCGGTGGCGGCCTCGGGAACCGGGCTCGGATCGGACACGTGCGGCTGCTCGGCCGCCACCGTCGGCGTCGGCGGGGTGGGCGCGGCGTTCGCCTGCCACGAGGCGAACCCGAACGCGGTCACCGCCGAGGCGGTCGCGATGCTGAGGCCCCAGGCCCACTTTCGATATCGAACCACTCTGTTCTCTTCCTCCCGTCGCGGTGGCGATCCGCATGGACGATTTCGGAAGGAGAGTGAGATTCATGTGAAATGAAAGGTGATGATCATCTAAGCAATAATCTGGGCCGCGGAGAATTCCCAGGCCATTGACCGATCCACTTACCCGCAGGTCAGAGTATTTAACTGATCGGCAATCGTTTTAATTCTCCTGCGTTCGTGCCATTCCGGAAGCGTCAGACGATCGCGTCCACGACGTCGCCGACCGGCGCGTCGGTCATGTCGGCCTCCTCGACGATCAGCCGCCCACCGGCCGCGGCGGCCACCTCGCGCAGAATCTCGACGACCCGCGCAGCCTCGGCCCGGTAGCCCTCCGGCGGAAGCCCGGGGAATGCGTCACCCATGTCCACGACGAGCTCGGTCACCCCGGCGGAGCCCGGCTGCACGAACCACTGGCTCCGGATCCGCTCACCGTCCCAGAGCAACTCGGCGAACTCCCCCGCGGCCACACCGTCCCGCAGATCCTCGTCGTCCCCGAAGAGCCGCCCGAGAACCTCCACGACAGCCGCCCGATCGAGTTCCCCGCCGTCCGGCACCACACCGATGTTCACGGCACCGGAGCGTAACCACATCCCTCGATCCTGTCCGCCCCTACTCCTTGCGGCGAACCGCATAGGCGACAGCACCGTTCGCATCACCGATCGAGGTGACCTCCACCGAGTGCCCCGCACTGTCAGCGGCAACCTGGAGGTCCAGCGCACCGAACCCGCCGCCCGGCGCACAGGCCCGGAGATCCTGCTGGACGAGCGCCGCACCGATCCGGAAACCCACCCGGAGGTCACCGTTACCCGCGCAGGACACGATGAGCCGGTATCGGCCGGCCTTCCACTCCGACTCCGGATCCGCCCGCCGCAACGGACTCTCTGGATCGAGCAACTGCGCGTCAGCGACGATGTTCTGCACAGCGGCGGTAGCCGCCGTCTCCTCCGGAGACAACACAATCGGCGGCGATCCCCCAGAACCGGCACCCTGCTCCCCGGCCGGCCCACACCCGCCCAACACCAGCACCACCAGAGGTACGGCACTCACGCGCACAATCCCAGCGTAGGACTGACCCAGGCGTCACCACCGCCGTTTCCGAAGCACACCAGAAAGCCCGCCGCTCTTCCGGTCCGAGTTCGCGGCCCGGCTCGTCCGACATCCGGCACGCCATGCTCAGCTGCCGAACCGGGTATCAGCACGAACCCTTGCACTCCCCGGCCTCCCACAGCGCCGGATAGAGTTCCGTCGCTCGATGAAGATCATGGCCCGGGAGGATGGGATGGCGATCGTGTCCATACGGGTCGGCGCCGCTGCGCTAGCGGCCTCCGCCCTGCTGCTGGCCGGGTGCACGCCGGCGGCGGACCCGCAGCCGGGGCCGACGCCCGCGCCGAGCGCAGCCGGTGTCGAGGAACTCACCGGCGAGCAGATCATGGAGGAGGCGCGGGTGGCGTTCGCCGGCGCCCGCTCGTATGTCTTCGAGGGTTCCCGGACCGTCGATGGAGTGAAGGTCCTCGGCCGCTACCGGATGGTGAACGGCGCCACCACCGGCACCATGTCGATGGGTGGACGGATCACCCGGTTCACCATCGGCGAGGACCAGTACCTGCTCCCGGACGACGGCTTCTGGGAAATCCTCGCCACTCGCCCCGGCATGGCCGAAGCGAAGCGTAAGGCGGCCGGGCAGTGGGTGCGGATGAACACGTCGGACGTGGCCGTGGAGCGTCTGCTGGGCCGGCGGGCCATCATCGCCGATCTGGAGCCGGACGGCCCTCTCGTCAAAGGCAAGGTGTTCGGCAGCGGTGGCGAGTACTGGATCGACATGACGAGCGGCACGGACCCCAGATGGCGGGCAGGCGTGGCCACGACGGGCAAGCCGTACCCACATCACTGGACCACCGCCACCTCGCAGATCGACCTCACGAACTTCGACACCGAGTTCCCGGAGATCACGCCGCCCGCGGAGAACGAGGTCGTCGACCTACGGGACCTGACGAACTGAGACGGATCGTCGCCGATCTGCGATTCGCCGCGAGGTTTCTCGCGACGACCTCACTGGGGCGAGCAGCCCGCGAACCGCGCCCACCGTGATGCGGGGCGTCCCGGGGGCTCGGCCCCCGGAGCAGATATGCCAAAGGCGCCCCACATCCGCGCTTTCCGCGGGCACAGATCGCCTATCGCCTTGGGTGGAGCTGTGAGGATTTGAACCCCAGACCCCCTCGATGCGAACGGGGATTTCATGGGTTTTTCTCGATATACATGATCCCGATTTCGGCGCTACAGTGCAGGTCAGAGCACTTGTCGTCGTGTTGACTGATGCTGGCCGATACCGGCCGGTAGCGCACAGTCCACGGTCAAACGACGGTCAAACGATCTTGATCGGGTACGGGGGTGGTCGCGATGGGATTCTCACGGAAGCGGGTCGGCGGCGACGGCAAGCCGCGCTACACCGCCTACTACTTGGACATCCGCGGGCAGGAACGGTCGGCGGGCACCTTCTCCAGCAAGAAGGTGGCGGACAAGGCCTGGCAGCATGCCGAGACCAAGGTCGCCGAAGGCCGTGCGGGCGATCCTCGGCGCGGACGGCAGAGCTTCGAGGCGTACGTCATCGAGTGGCTGCCCAACCACATGATCGAGCTGCGGACCAGGGAGAACTACACCTACTACCTGGACAAGGTCATCGTGCCGCACTTCGGCCCGATGAAGATGATCGAGGTCCTGCCGTCCCACGTCCGCGAGTGGATCTCCGGGATGGTGATCGACGGCGTGAACCCGCCGACCATCCGCTACTGCATGACGGTCCTGAGCGCGATCTTCACGACGGCCCTGAACGACCAGGTCACCTTCCTGCACCCGTGCAAGGGCGTCCGCACGCCAGCCATCCCGAAGAAGGTCCGGGAGATCGTCACCCCGGAGCAGTTCGACGACCTGTACGCGGTGCTGCCGGAGAACGAGTTCCGGCTCTTGATCGAGACCGACATCGAGACGGGTCTCCGTTGGGGCGAACTGACCGAGCTCCGGCCTCGGGACATCAACTTCGCCACTCGTACGCTTCTGGTGAGCCGGGTGGCCGTCGAGTTGACCAAGCGCTTCCACCCCTCTGGTGACCGCTTCCTAGTGAAGGAGTATCCGAAGGACGAGGAGCACCGCCGCCTGAAGCTGAGTCCGCAGATGTCCACGAAGCTCCAAGCGCACGTGGCGGAGAACGACCTCAGCCCGGACGACCTACTGTTCGCAATCCGCGACCCGGCAAACGCCACCGCCCCGAAGCTCCGAGTGGTCCCCGACCCGGAGACGCTCGGCCTGACCGACCCGAACGACCAGGGCCGCCAGTACCGCCACGGCACGTTGAGCGCGTACACCGCCGGAAAGTGCCGCTGCCAGCACTGCAAGACCGCGTTCTCGATCTACCGCGCCCAACGCCGAGCCGACGGCAAGGACTCCCCGCGTGCCAAGCGAGGCCTGACCACCGACGGCCACATCCCGCGCTCCTGGTTCCGAACGAACATCTGGTACCCAGCCTTGGAGAAGGCCCAGATCGGCAAGGTCCGCATCCACGACCTACGCCACGCCCACGCTTCATGGCTACTGGCCGGCGGCGCCGACCTCCAGGTGGTGAAGGAGCGCCTCGGCCACGCCAACATCTCCACAACCCAGAAGTACCTACACACCCTCCCCGAAGCCGACGACGCCGCCGTGGATGCCTTCTCCCGAGTCCGCCGCCGCAGTAGCTAGGCCGAACCCAAACCGCGGTAGGTGAGTCTGGCTCACCATGCGCTATCGGTCCACGCTGACAAAATCGTTGGTTGCCGTCAGATCATGTCGACTGACCTGCGATGCGTTGAACTGCACGCTCCAGCTTCCCGGTATCACTCCAGCCATGAATATGTTGCACAATCTTCGGTAGTCGATCCGCAGCTAAGCCGGTGTGCATCAGTAGGCAGAGCCTCGTTACTTGAAATAGGCTCTCTGCCAGCCAGTACAAGTCTGATCCGTCGAAGGTCTGACGATTATCCTCAAGATGAGTGAGGTTGTTCCTCGCCTTTTTGACAGCTTTCACCCACATCATGGTGTTCTCACCAACCAAGAAGGAGGCGAGACTTCCCAGTTCAGCCACCAGGTCGTTCAAACGGCGGTCGAGATCGAAATCGTTCGCGTGCGCCATCACGTTAGTGAACCACTCTTGATGCTCCGGCGGTACCATCTGCTCGCGTATTGCCCGCCTGAGTTTGTCAAAGCTTGTCTTCGGCATGAACCTGCCTCGACCAACGATAGCTCGATGCAAACCCTCTGCCGCGGAGGATACGTTCAAGAATCTATTCTCCGCATAGATACTTTGCGCCCGCATAGTCAGCAGCGAGCCGACGATAGGCGTAACGCGAGGCACTCGGTCGAGCCAAGTCGCGATCGCCGCAACGCCACCGAATTCGTCCAGAGGGACGACAACCCTATGGGCTTGCATCCGCTTAGCATTGAGCTGCTGCCCTGGTTCGTGCATACGCGCCTTAAGTTCTATTGGGCGACGCGTGCCTTCAATCGGAGCTCCGTTAAGGTTCGTATCTGGGTGATCCGACCGATAGAGGCGCAGACTTATGAAAACGTCTGAGCGATCTACACACAGCGAGGACAGACTCTGCAGATTTCCCACATCTTCGATAATTCCGCTCAACGATGTCTGCGCATCATACTCGATCGTAAATTCCGGCCAATACTCGATAGCGAAGCTCTCAAGCTCAACATCATGTCGAGACCAGTGAAAGGCTAGGTCAATCTCACCGCGCGAGAATCTTGCATGGCTCCTCTCGGGAACATCTAGACGGCATGCAATGTCACGCCGCTCAACGCCTCCAACCGGGCGATCATCATCCACCGTGATTGCTTTCCTATTCACCCACGGCGCCGCGTCTCGTAGGCGAACGATGACAGACTCAAAGACAGTCTCTTCATCGGTTTCGAAGTGCCCTCCAATAAGGAGGCTGTTTGGCCTGTACAGCCTACGGCTCCCGTTGATACTGTCGATCAACGTGACCTGTTGGCGATGATTTCCGTAGTCGATTTGACCAAGTATGCGGCGGCGCATACCACCTTCCTTCTCATGCTCCTCCCCATTTGGCATGCGTTCCACCAGAGGCTCCGCGAGGGTTAGCGTCGCACCGTCAACCGGGTCGAAAACGAGACGGCCATACTGTTTCACACCATACGGTCCGGGAAGCCAAAATTCTCCCGTTGAATCGAATGCTTGCATTCTGCCGATGCTATCCCCTGTTCATGGACCGCGAATCGGCATAATGGGTGAAATCGGTGGCGGCCGCGGATCATCCGGTTTGCATAGTGACGCCTCGCTAGCCACCACCGTCCAAGACCACGACCCGCTGGCCGATGCAGGTGCGTCGATCTTCTGAAGAAGATCCGCTCGACACGCTCTTGCCAGCAAGATCGGTCAGCTGAGAGGGCTCTATCGGTCGCGCCACGCCAGAGGAGACAGGGCCACTGCGGCTTCAGCGATTCGACGACTGGTCTCGGTCTTGAGGTCCTTGCGTGCTGAGTCGATCCAGCCGTCGACGCGGCTCACTCCTATGTCCTGGTACTCAATGGCCTGGAGGAGCATTTCCAACTTGTCGGCGTCCTTGGCGCACAGCGCTTCGGGTGTCTGACGGGACTCGTACTCGTTGACGGCGGCGCGGACCATGTCGCGGGAACGGTCGGGCAGATGGTCGGTTTGGTCTGCGGTGATCTGGCGTGGGTCCGGCTTGGGTAGATAGGCCGTGGCGGTATGCGGGAGGTCGCCGGTGCGGGTCTCCTGGGTGTCGTGCCACAGCGCCAGGAAGGCCGCGCGAGCCGGGTCGGCGCCCTCCTCGGCTGCGATGAGTGCGGCCAACTGGGCGGTGCGCATCGTGTGCTCGGCGACTGACTCTGGGTCTCGGACTCCGGCGTGCCACCAGCCTGTGCGGCGGATGCGCTTTAACAGGCCGAGTTCGTATCCGAAGGCGGCGATTGCCTCGGCGTCTTCTGGCACCTGAGGTCCTTCCTACCGGTCGGCGATGCGTACCGCGTACTGGAGGCCGGCGAGTTGGGTGCGCTCGGTTCGGCTCAGGTCGGCTGTGGAGGCGAGCCTATCGAGGACCTCGCCGAATGCGGACCGAGCTGCGGGGCGTTCGGTGAGCAGTGCTGGGCGGGACGCGATCAAGGCGTGGAGGGTGCAGATGTTCAGCGGGCGGTGTGGGGATGCCGGGTCGAGGCGTTCCAGCAAGTGTTGCAGCAGTCTGGTGCCTGTCCATGAGCGGGTGTCGGCGCTGAGCATGAAGGCGTCGTCGGTCTGTTCGTCGCTGAGTTCGCCGATCCAGTAGGCCCAGTAGTTGAGGTTCGCCACCTCGCCGGGCGGGTCGGTCATGTGGTCGACGAAGTCGTACAGGTGGGTGCTGTCGCCGGTGACGGCCAACGCCACCGAGGCGGAACGGGCTTCCAGCAGGCCGGCTATGTCTCGGTCTCGTGGACGGGTTCGGCCGGCGCGGTGCCACTCGGTTCGGAGCCAGTCGACGGCTTCGGGGCGGCCGTCGAATCCCAGGAGGTAGACGGCCTGGCGGCGGAGAAGAGCCTCGTCGTCGCGCTGGGCGCGTTCCGCGATGGTGAACAGGTGCGCGTGGAAGCGGGTGCGTTCTTCGGCACCGAGCGTCGGCTGGGTCGGGGTCGGTCCGCGGCGTGAGGTCTGGGGCTGGAACTCGTGCAGGTGCCGGGGCATCCGGCCGAGGACGGGCCAGAGGATCAGGTTGGTGATGGTCCAGCGGTGCACGCTGGCGGCGAGTGGGTGGCTGTCCGGCTCGACCCAGCCAGCGCCTGCGGTGATTCCGGTGGACAGGACCTGGTCCGCTTCGATCGCCTCGCGGAGATGTCGGCCCGTCGCGGCGGGTGCGCCCAGCCTGGCGAGCCGTCCGCAGAGGCGTAGGAACTCACCCGCGCTGACAGCCGACAGCGGTCGCCGACCGGATTCCCAGCCCTGGACGGTGGTGACGTCGACGCCGAGCGCCTCAGCGAGTTTCTCCTGCGTCAATGAGGTCGACTGGCGGGCCAGCTTCAGCACGAAGCCCGAGACGACGCCCGTCGTCCTGGAACTCTGACTGGCGGTCAGAGTTCTCGGCCTGCGTGTCATGGAAGCCTCCCCGGCATTCCTGCTTTCGCATTCTCTACCTGTACCGGCAGTCAGTTCTGCCCTTCGAGAATTGATCGTACCTTCATTTAATCGACCGAATGAAGTGCCGTTGAGCAGCGCAAATGCTTCTCACGTTTAGCTGATCTTCATCGGCGACGTTTTCGGGGAGGCATGAATGACGGGCAACACGTACTACGCGGCAACGGCTCGGGATCCGCTCAGCGAAGCCCAAGCCACACTCGACGAACACGTGACATCGAGTGCCACCGGACGCTGCCTGGCGTGCGACTCGCCCGGCCCGTGCTGGAGGCGAGAGAACGCGGTGATCGTCTTCTCGCGGACCCTTCGCCTGCCCACCCGGTCGCCGGGCGCGAGTCGTCCTGAGCTGGTCGGCGCTGTGCGTGTCGGCGTTCCGGGCTTGCTGGCGAAGCAGCGGTGAGCGGTGGCAGGTCCGCGTCCCGGGGATGTGTTCTTTGTGGGGCCGGCGGCGAGCGTCCAGTTCTCGCCGCCTTCGGCGATCATCGTGCGGGTCATCCGGGTGGATCCGCGCCCCACATACATCGGGTGGGCCTGGCTGGACTGCTACGTGTTGGCCGGAGTGGGCGGCGAGGCGGTCGACCGAAGGCAGATCTTCGTGCAGGTGGCAGGGCTGCGAAGAGTGGAGGACGGTCGTGGGTGACGGAGCGATGATGCATCGCGCCACTCGCCCGGCCTGGGGCTGCGAGGACTGCGGGGAGCCGTGGCCGTGCCTCGATCGCCGAACCGCATTGCTCGACGAATACCTGTCTGATCGACTTGCCCTGTTGATCTTCTTGGCGGACTTGATGCTCGATGCGATCGAGGACTTCCACCGGCCGGGCCGAGGCTCCGTGCCAGACCTCTACGAGCGGTTCTTGGGCTGGGCGCCTCGCGACAGTGCCGGCGGGCCATCCAGCTGAGGCGGCACCCCGCCCAACCACAATTTCAGTGGCAAGTCGGGCTTGCCCGACGCGGCAGCGCCTCGACATCAGCCCACGCCCACCCTGAAGTGACGAGATTCGTCCGCTTTCATCAGCTCTTGCGTCTTACGTAGTCCGGTAGGCGTTTCACCGAATGGCGGCGAGGCTCTGACCTGCAATTTCGGCCGGACGGAGAAGGACGGGCGCGGACCCAGCAACACGGATCACTGCGTTCGGGTACGCGCAAGGGTACTCGTTTGCCCCTTGTCGAGCGACAATGCTCAGTGGCACTCGGTTGCGTCACGGTCGAGAATTCGTACTCTTTGAAGCGGCGCAGGAATGGCCTTCTGAACGGCCATGAAACCCTTCTTTCAAGAAAGGCGGTACTCCGATGAGCAATTCTGTGAAGGCCGCCTCCGGCTCGATCGCGCGGCTCACGACGTAGGCGAGCAGCCTCGGACGTAGGCGCTCTGATTCGGGGCCGTATCCGCGCACCCAGGAAGCTCCGGTCCGGTGGACCACGCACTCCTTTCCTACGGGGCGGGAGGGGGACCGGCCGAAGGCCGCAGCCCCCTCACCGCCCTCCACACCCATGCCGTTCCGCGGACTTCCCTCCTTGACCAAGTAGGGAAAGTTGTACGCACTCCGGCTCTGACGATCCCGCGAGGCGCCTCGCTGATCGGTCGTGCCTTCGGAGACTCGGATCGGCTCCCGGCCTCAGAGAGCTCCCGACCAGTGCTCCACGCCAATCGCCGTCATCGCCCGTAGCGGCCCGGCGAACCCTTCCTTTCCAGGAGTTGAGTCAAATGCAGAGCAACATTCCCATCGACCTGACCCGCCTGACCGGCCTGATGTGCGTCGCGGCTCCCGAGCAGCGCACCGACATGGACGGCCAGGTCCGCAAAGACCGTGACGGCAACACCCTCTGGGTGACCGGTGTGGCTCTCCGCCGTGCCGGCACCCGGAAAGCCTCCGTCATCGACGTCCAGACCGCCGCCGAACCCGTCGGCGTCACCGAAGGAACCATGCTCGGCCTCACCGAGCTGGACGTGTCGCTGTGGGAGATCGAGGGTCGGCACGGCTTGTCCTACAAGGCCGCGTCGATCTACCCCCGGCCGTCCGAGACCTCCAAGCCGTCCCGCACCAGCGCCAAGACGGAGGTCTGATGACCCCCACTCCTGTCCCTGGGCTACGGCTCGATCACCTCGCCGATCTCGGCCGCTCCCTCATCCCGTACGCAATCCTCGCCGGATGCCTGCTCGCGGTCTGGACCATCGCGGGGGTCCTGCTGGCCTGGAAGGCGCCACGCGTCTGGTGGTACCTGTACGGGTTCTGGTTCCTCCGGCTACGGATGGCCAGGTCCTGGAAGCGGCTCTGTCTGAACGCCAACCTGACCGCCGCCGGCCAACCTCACCGATCCCGGTATGCGGCCGGCGGCCCGCCGATCATGCCGCTACTGCTCCGGGTCCGGCCTCGTCGCAACGGTGCGACCGGGCTGATCTCCTTCAACGCGGGCCAGGTCCCGGAGCAGTTCATCGAGGCGGCCGATGCGATGGCGCACGCCTGGCGGGTCCACGCGGTCCGGGTCGCCGGATCAGGGCGGGGTCGGGTCAAGATGACCGTCCTGCACGACGACCCGCTGAGGGGAACACCTGGGAAACTCCGCACCCTGTTGAAGGAGCCGGATGCGGCACCGGCCGTGGAAGACCTGGTCGCCACGGTGGGGACTCGTGAGGACGGGGAGCCGTGGGCCATCGATCTGGGCATGTTTCCGCACTGGCTGATCACCGGTGCCACCCAGTCCGGCAAGTCCACGCTGATCAATGCGGCGGTGTCCCAGTGGGCGTCGCGGCCGCTCGCCCTGGTCGGGATCGACTGCAAGGGCGGCATGGAACTCGGGCCGCACGCACCACGGCTGTCCGCACTCGCCACTGACCGCCACCAGGCAGCGATCCTGCTGGAGCGGCTGCGTGACGAGGCAACCCGCCGGATGCAGCTCTGCCGGCGACACGGGCAGCGCAGCATCTGGTCGCTGCCGAGGTCGGTACGCCCGGTTCCGGTGATCGTCATCGTCGACGAACTCGCCGAGCTGTACCTGGTCGCTTCCCGGGCGGAGAAGGACGCGGCCCTGAGCGCCACCGCGAACCTTCTGCGCCTGGCCCAGCTCGGCGCGACCCTCGGCATGCATGTCGTCGTCGCCGGCCAACGGGTCGGCTCCGACTTCGGCAACGGTGTCACCGCACTGCGCGCCCAGCTCGGTGGCCGGATCTGCCTCGCGGTCAACGACAAAGAGACCGCGGTCATGACCCTCGGCGACCTCTACCCGGACGCCGTGGAAGCCGCCCAACACATCGGCCCACACGAGAAGGGCGTCGCGATCACCACCGCCGACGCGTTCGGCTGGGTCCGCGCCCGCTCGATCAAGTTCCCGAATGAGGCTCTCGACGCCGCGATCGAGGCCACCGCCCACCTCACGCCGAGCCTGCCCGGCATCGATCACCCCGTTCTGTTCTGACACCGCTGATCTGAGAAGGAGGACCCATGTGTCCCACGACTACCGGCAAGACCTCCCCCACCGTTCATCCGGCCCGCTCGGGCCGCGTCAGTGAGGACCAGAACCATGAGCACCGATCACGAGATCCTGACCACCGCGACCCACCCTGACTTCCGCGCCTGGCTGGCCCGCATCAAGCACATCGGCGGCTGCCAGCACCCGATCCACCTCATCGGCCACACCCTGACCCTCGAAGCCGGCACCGGCCGCCTCCTGGCCGCGCTGACCTCCGAGACCCAGCCCCACAAGCGGCTCACCATCGCCTGCGGCAACCGGCGGATCTCCCGCTGCGAGCCCTGCGCCCGACTCCACCAGGGCGACACCTACCACCTGGTCGCCTCCGGCCTGGCAGGTGGCAAGAACGTCCCCGAGACGGTCCGCACCCACCCGCGCGTCTTCGCCACCTTCACCGCGCCCAGCTTCGGCGCCGTCCACCGCCACACAACCGGCCAACCCTGCCGGCCACGCAAGAAGGGCTCGCTCTGCCCACATGGCCGGCCGGTGGGCTGCACCGAACAGCACACCGACGACGATCCGATCATCGGCTTCCCGCTGTGCGCGGACTGCTATCTCTACCGGACCGCAGTGCTGTTCAACGCCCACACCCGCGACCTCTGGCAACGCCTCAACCGCAACCTCTACGAGGACCTCGCCAGCACGTATGGCATCTCGCGCAGCCTCATGCGCCGCAGCCTGCGGGTCTCCTACGCCAAGGTCGCCGAGTGGCAGCGACGCGGCACCATCCACTTCCACGCCGTCATCCGCTTCGACGGACCCGACGGCCCCGTCGACCCGCCTCCGGCATGGGCCTCCACCGGCCTCCTGATCACCACCGTGCGGAGTGCGACCCGCCGGGTCTCCTTCACCGTGCCCGGCACCGGCGTTGTGCTGCGGTTCGGATCCCAGCTCGACATCCGCCCGGTCACCCCGGGCCGGACCGGCGATGACCTCACCGAACGGGCCGTCGCCTCCTACATCGCCAAGTACGTCAGCAAGCCGGAGGTCACCGGCGTCACCGTGGACCGGCCAATCCGCGACCGCGCCACCATCGCGATCCTCCCGGTCACCGAGCACACCCGCACCATGATCCGGACCTGCTGGAACCTCGGCGGCCTCCCGGAACACAAGCCGGCCAACCTCCGCCGCTGGGCACACCAGCTCGGATACCGCGGCCACACCGCCACCAAGAGCCGCCGCTACTCCACCACCTACACAGCGCTCCGAGCCGCCCGCGCCGACTACCGCCGCGCCCGCAACGGCGAGCCACCACACGACACAGACACCATCACCGAGAAGAGCTGGCGGTACGGCCACACCGGCCACACCGTCGGGCAGGCGATGTTCGCCGAGGGCATCGCGGACGACCTCAGAACTGCCCGCGAGGTGGGCGGTGATGCCTCCTGAAGAGGACGGCACCTTGGACCGTGGAGGCGGTTCGCGCGCTCGGCCTCACCACCGACATCGAGACGGCAGCGTCCATCCTCGGCATCGGCCGCAGCAAGGCCTACGCCTTGGCTCAGGAGGGCGACTTCCCCGTACGGATCATCCGGGTGGGCCGGAGCTACCTCGTACCGGTCCCGGCGATCCTCGAACTTCTCGGCGTGCCGGTGATTTCCGCCACGGTCAAATGACGGTCAAACGATCAACGGGCTGGTCGCTAGGATCAGCGATCAGCCCGTTTACCTGGAGTTATAGGGTGGAGCTGTGGGGATTTGAACCCCAGACCCCCTCGATGCGAACGAGGTGCGCTACCAGACTGCGCCACAGCCCCTTGGTCGTCCGGTGACTGGGTCACCTTGGAACCGATGAAAGGCTAACAGGTCATCACTGCGGGCCGCGAACCGCCCCTCCCAAGAACGTCCGGGAGGGCAACAGCCCGGACGGTGGCCCTGGGGCCGCGCCCTCCGCCTGCGTCGCACCGGGAGCTCCGGGACGGGGTGGTTCGGCGAAAGGCTGGCTGGCCGTACCGGAGCAAGGTCTTAAGAAGCGTTGTGATGACGCCCACCCGCCTCGTAGGGACGACCGCGCAGACCGCCTCGCCGCCGGTAGGAGACCGAGCCGCCGCTGGCGGCGACGGGCAGGTCGGACGGTTCGCGGTCGAGTCCCATGGCCGCTCTCCGGACCGCTTCGCGCTGGGCGGCCAGGCGGCGCTGGGCTTCGCGGCGGGCGGCGGCGCGGCGGGCCTGTTCGCGGCGGACCTCGGCCTGGCGGGCAGCGAGCCAGGCCGCCTCGCGGGCCTGGATGCGACGGCGGCGGCGGTCGGCGATGGCACGGTTGCGCAGGTGTACGAGGTACACGCCGAGCAGACTGCCGGTGACCGCGAAGCTGATCCAGAAGCCGGGACCGACCGCGACCACGCCGACCAGCTCGATCGCGTTGAGGAGGACGAGCGCGGCGAAGACGCGACGGCGGCGGACGACCGCGGGTGTGCCGCGCCGTCGTGGCACACGCCGGGGTGCGCGTTTGCCGGTGACCAGGCGGAGGCGCCGCTCCGGGGGACGCGGATCACTCGTTGGGGCGGGGACCGTAACCGTGACCTGGCGGGCGGGGTTGATCGGTCGGCGTCCGGGCACGGTGCGGAGACGACGCCGGCGCTGGAGCACCCGCGCCGTCGACGACGCCCGTTCCGCGGCGAGGCGCTCGGTGGCGTCGTACCGGCGGACCAGCGCCGGGGCGAGAGCGAGCAGGCCTGCCGCGGCGAGGACGGCGAGGAGTACCGAGGTCGGCACCGTCACCGCTCCGATCCGCCACGACGAATGACACGTGGAATGACACGACGAATGCGAGGTTACGGGCGGTAGCCGTGATATCTCGCGCGCCGCGCCGGTAGCGTTGCGACGTTGCCGATCATGAAGTGGTGCGGACGCGGCGCCAGCGCGCCAGCAGGCCTCCCTCGGCGGCGACCTCTTCACTGGTCATCGCGTAGCCGAGGTGATCACGCCAACCGCCGTCGATATGCATGTAGCGCTGGTGGTACGCCTCCTCGCGGAACCCCAGCTTCTCGACGACGCGACGGCTCGGCCCGTTCTCCGGCCGGATGTTGACCTCTATCCGGTGCAGGCCGCCGGGGCCGAACGCGTGGTCTACGGCGAGCGCCAGCGCGGTCGGTATGACACCACGGCCGGCGACCCGGTGGTCGACCCAGTATCCGGCGTAGGCCGACGCGAACGCCCGCCGCACGATGTTGCCCAGGTTGACGTGGCCGACCAGCCGTTCCCGGCCGTTCTCGACGAGACAGACGGCGAACGGCATGCTGTCGCCGTTGCGGGCGGCCCGTTTCATGTCGCGGTAGACGTAGCCGTAGGCGCGTGGCGAGTTCATGTCCGCCCACGGGCCGGGCGGTGTCGACTCCCAGCGGGCCAGCCAGGCCTGGTTGGCGACCCGCACCTCGGACCAGGCCCGCGCGTCACCCCGCTTGTACGGCCGCAGCAGCACAGCCCCGTCCGCCAGCACAGCGGGCCATCCGGGCGTGGTGGCCCCCAGCATTCATCGCCTCCGGTCGAGCAGCAGGACGTCGACGGTCGAGCCGGCGGCCGCTGTGGTGACCCGTTCGCCGAGCACCAGCAGGCCGTTCGCCTCGGCCAAACCGGACAGAGTGTACGGCCCACCGGCGAGCGGCTGCACCGTGTAACCACCACCGCGCCGTTCCGCGACGTAGGCGGGCCGGAACTCGCGCAGCCCGCCGGGCGACGAGACCGTCTCCAGCAGGTGTGCCTTGATCCCGGGGCGGAAGACCGGTTCCGCCCCGGCGAGCATCTGGATCACCGGCCGGGCCAGCACCTCGAACCCGATGAGCGCCGCACCGGGCTCGCCGGGCAGGCACACCACGGGCACCTCCTCGCCGCCGACCGTGCCGAAGCCGAGCGAGGTGCCGGGGCAGAGGGCGACGTCGGTGAACTCGACGGTGCCGCGGCCGGGGCCGGGCCGGGACAGCACCCGGCGCAGCATGTCACCGGGTCCGGTGCCGGTACCGCCGGTCGTGATGATCAGGTCGGCGCGCAGCGTCTGGTCCTCCAGGAGGCCGCGCAGGCCCTCCGGGTCGTCGTCGCAGATGCCGATCCGGTACGCCAGCGCGCCCGCCTCCACCGCCGCAGCCGTGAGGGCGTGCGAGTTGGCGTCGACGACCTGGCCGGGCTGGCTGGGCCGGCCCACGTCGACGAGCTCGTCCCCGGTGGCCACGACGACCACCCGCGGGCTGGGCCGGACCATGAGGTGCCCGATGCCGGCGGCGGCGAACAGCGCCACGGTGGGCGGGGTGACGTAGGAGCCGGCGGCGGCGAGGAGCTGCCCGACGGCGACCTCCTCGCCGGCCCGCCGGACCCCGGAGCCGCGTTTCGGGGCGTGCAGGATCTCCACGGCGGCCATGCCCTGGTCGGTCCAGTGGACCGGCACGACGACGTCGGCGCCGATCGGCAGCGGCGCACCGGCCGCCACCGAGAAGCAGGTGCCCGGGGTGAGCCGGACCGGCCGCCAGTGTGCGGCGCCCATGTCGCCTACCACGTTCAGCCGGACGGTCCGGGCGGTGTTCTCGAACTGCCCGAACGACGGGTGCGACCCGATGCGCCCGGCGCCGGCCAGGTCTTCCCATCGGGCCGCGTACCCGTCGATCGCGGCCTGGTCGAACGCCGGGAACGGGTGCGGGGCGACCACGTCGGCCGCCAGCACGTTCCCGTGCGCCTGGGTGAGGTCGAGGTCGAGCGGAGGCAGCGCCCGGAGCCTGCGCAGCACGCTGCCCAGGTACTCGGCGAGAGGCATCAGCTCGTTGGAAGCGGCCGCCTCGCGATCGGCCGTGGCGGTCATCCCTTCGGGCCGCCGATGAACTTCGGGTCGCCGACGAACTCGGTGAGCCAGGCCCGGAACTCCTCGCCCAGGTCCTCGCGCTGGACGGCGAGCTGGACGACGGCCTGGAGGTAGCCGAGCGGCATACCGGTGTCGTAGCGGTGGCCGCGGTAGACGATGCCGTGCACCGGGACGCCGTCGGCGAGCATCGTCGCCATCGCGTCGGTCAGCTGGATCTCGCCGCCGTTGCCGGGCTTGGTGTCGGCGATGACGTCGAAGATCGAGCCGGGCAGCACGTAGCGGCCGAGCACCGCCAGGTTGCTCGGCGCCTCCTCCGGCGACGGCTTCTCCACCAGACCGGTCACCTCGACGACGTCCGGGTCGTCGGTCGCCTTGACCGAGGCGATCCCGTAGCGGGACGTCTCGTGCGGTGCGACCTCCATGAACGCCAGCACGATGCCGCCGGTCTTCGCCTGGAGATCGAGCATCGCCGGGAGCAGCGGCTTGTCCTCCTCGACGAACTCGTCGCCGAGCAGCACCGCGAACGGGTTGTCGCCGACGTGCGAGGCCGCGGTACCGACCGCGTGGCCCAGCCCGAGCGGCTCACCCTGGCGGACGGTGTAGATGTCGGCGAGTTCGCTCGAACGGCGTACCGCGGCGAGCCGCTCCTGGTCGCCCTTCTCCGCGAGCCGCGCCTCCACGTCGGGGCGACGGTCGAAGTGATCGACCATGGCGGTCTTGCCGCGCCCGGTCACCAGCAGCACGTCGGTGATGCCGGCGGCCGCGGCCTCCTCGACGATGTACTGCAGGACCGGCCGGTCCACCACCGGCAGCAACTCCTTGGGCACGGCCTTGGTGGCCGGCAGGAAGCGGGTCGCGAGTCCCGCCGCCGGGATCACCGCCTTGACGGCGCGCTTCGTCGTCATTCAGTCACTTCACCTTCGCTGGTTCCGGACATGCCGCGAGACTATCGGCCACGGCCGTGTCGCGGCGGGTGCGGCCCACCAGTGGTGGCGGTCGCGGCGTCCAGATGCCCCTCCGCACCGGCCGGGGAAACCCTTTCCGCGAGGCGGTAGGTGTCCCGGCCCGCGTTCTTCGCCGCGTACAGCGCCTCGTCGGCCGCGTCGAGGACCTCCTGGGCGGTCGCGCCGTGCTCCGGGAAGACCGCGATGCCGATCGAGACACTGATCGGGATCCGGTCGTCGAGGCCGGGACGGCGCGGATCGACCGGAACCGGCCAGTCGCGCACCGCGGCGCCCAGCCGCTCGGCGACTATCACCCCGCCGTACGCGTCCGTCTCCGGCAGCAGCACCACGAACTCCTCCCCGCCCTGACGGAACGCCACGTCGACCTCACGGAGCCCGATCCGGATCCGCCGCGCGAACTCGCCCAGCACCTGATCGCCCGCCGTGTGCCCGTACGTGTCGTTCACCTCCTTGAAGTGGTCCAGGTCGAGGACCAGGACGGTGAGCATCCGGCCGAACCGGCTCGCCCGCTCCACCTCGCGGCGCAGCACCTCGCGGAGATAACGGTAGTTCCAGAGTCCGGTCAGCGGATCAGTCAAAGAGAGACGTTGTGCCTCCTCGTGGACCCGGACGTTGTGCACGGCCACCCCGGCCTGCCCGGCGAAGGTGCGCAGTGTCCGCAGGTCGGCGTCCTCGAACACCGGTCCGCCGAGCCGGTCGTACAGCGCCAGCACACCGAGCACCGCCGGTTCCGGTCCGCTGTCCTCGTCCGGCGGCGCACAGATCGGCACGGCGAGATACGAATCACAGGCCGGCTCGTCCGGGGCCCGGCCGGCGGTGCCCCGCAGCGGCATCCCGGTCGCCGCGACCCGGCCGAGCAGCCCGCGCCCCGGCGACAGGCGCCGCTGCGACAACTCGGCCGGCGACAGGTCCCACGCCCCGGTCAGGCCGGCGCCGCAGCGGGCCGCGAGCCGCCCGTCGGTGGGGTCGGTGAGCAGGATCAGCCCGGCCCGGGCACCGGTCGCGGTCATCGCGGTCCGCAGGATCACCGGCAGGATGCGGTCCAGGTCGTGGGTGCTGGACAGGGTGTCGCCGAGAATCGCCAGATGCCGCCGCAGCTGGTCCCGGCTGGCGGTCAGCGCCTGCACGTAGGACTGCAGCTCCCGCGTCATCCGGTTGAAGGTGCCGGCCAGCCGGCCCAGCTCGTCCGGGCGCGGGATCGGCACGCGGGTGTCCAGGTCGCCGTTGGCCACCCGGTCCGCGGCCCAGGCCAGATCACCGAGCGGGCGGGTGGTCGACCGGGCCAGCCAGCGGGCGGCGAGAACCGCGACAACCGCCGTGACCAGCACGATCAGCAGCAGGATCAGGTAGCGGGCGCGCGGTTCGCCGGCCGGGACGGTCAGGGTGAGCGGCAACGGGCGGCCCGGTTCGGCGGACAGCTCCCGGCCCGCGGTCCCGGCGGCCGGCGGTGGGCCCGCGCCGATCGCGACGGCGACACCGGCGGCCGTTCCGAGCCGGTCCAGCAATGCGGCGTCCACCTGCTGGGCGGCGATCACCGTGACCTCTCGGCTGTACGCGGCCGCGGCCAACGCCGTGACCTGGTCTTTCACACCCGTCGCGGGATTGGCACAGTCCTGTCGGCCGTTAGCGACCGGGTCACCGGTCGTCGCGGCGCGCCCGAGGTTCGGCTGATCGGGATCGGTCACGTTGATCTCAGTGGCCAGTCCCCGGGCGACCAGCTGATCGGCGACCGCCTTCCGGTCACCGGCCGGGACCACGGCGACCGCGTCGGCAGAGGCTTGCAGCTGGCGGCAGATGGCGCCGACCGCCATGCTGACGGTGCTGGCCGCGTGGTCGAGGCGTTCGGTGGTCCGCTCCCGGCTGACCGCGCCGACGGTCAAGGCGACGAAGATCGACCCGAGCAGGACCGGACCGAGCACGACGACCAGAAATGCGCTGGTCAGCCGGCCACGTAGTGTCACACATCCTCCCGGGACTGGCCCTCTTTGGAGCGATGCTGACATAGTGTGCACCGTTTGCCGGTTTTCAAAAGGGGGTGTTGCATGTCGGATTTAACCCCTGACGCGGAAAAATCACACCAAATCAAGATCTCTCTCCGCACACAACTGCTCACCGCGCGTCGATCGCTTTCGGTCATCGAGCGCTCGGCCGCGGCCGCAAAAATTCAAGATCAAACCCTCGCGCTGGTACGGCGTACCGGCGCCCGTTCGATCGCGGCCTACGTCCCGGTCGGCTCCGAACCCGGCGGCCCCGACCTCCCGGACCGCCTGCTGGACGCACTCCCGCCGGGCGGCCACCTCCTGCTACCGGTCCTACTCCCCGACAACGACCTCACCTGGTCGCTGTACGCGCCCGCCCCCTCACCCCCCGCCCTCTCGCCTTCACCGCCCCCTCCTTCGCCCTCGCCTTCCTCGCCGTGGCCCTCTCCGGCCTCCCCTCCCTCCTCTTCGCCTTCCTCGCCGTGGCCCTCTCCGGCCTCCCCTCCCTCCTCTTCGCTTTCCTCGCCCCCTTCCCCGGTGCCCCCCTCGCCTCCGCCTTGGCCTTCTGCATCGCCCTCTCTCCCACCGTCACCCCCGCCCCCACCTTCGCCTTTCCCTTCGCCTGCCGCTCTGTCTGGACTCGTCGCCGGACCCCGCGGACTTCGTGAGCCGGACGGGCCGCGACTCGGCGTGGACGCGGTCCGCTCGGTCGATCTGCTGCTGGTGCCCGCACTCGCGGTCGGGCTCGACGGCATCCGGATGGGCCGGGGCGGAGGCTCCTACGACCGGGTGATGGCACGCTTGCCGGAGCCGGGGCCGCTGATCGTGGCGCTCCTGCACGACGGGGAGGACGTCGGTTCCGTACCGGCCGAGCCCCACGACCGCCGGGTGCACGCGGTGATCACGCCGACCGGCGGCTTCGCCCTCCGCCCTCCCCGGTGATCCCCGGCTGTGACATCGCCCACCGTCTGGTTCTCCCTCAGGCCGGGCGCCGAGTGGACGAATTGACCTCCGATGCCGCAACATTGGCACTCGGAGTTGGCGAGTGCCAGCAGCCGATTGATCCGGAGGAGCCGTGCCTACCTACCAGTACTCCTGCACCGAGTGCGGTGAGCAGCTTGAAGCAGTGCAGTCCTTCTCCGACCCGGCGCTCACCGAGTGCCCGAACTGCCAGGGCAAGCTCCGCAAGGTGTTCAACTCGGTCGGTATCGTCTTCAAGGGTTCGGGCTTCTACCGCAACGACTCCCGCTCGGGCAGCGTGAGCGCGGAGAAGTCGACGACCGGCTCGGCCGACGCCACCCCGAAGAAGGCGGACACGCCGTCGACCTCGACCTCGACCACGTCGGCGCCGTCGACGACCAGCTCTTCCACGACCAGCACCTCGACGTCGTCGGGCGGCGGCAGCACCAAGGCGGCCGCGACTCCCTGAGTCAGCCTCCTTCCTGATCGCATGTGCGCCGAGCCGGTCCCCGGCTCGGCGCATTTTCGTTCCCACCGCAGTTCCCCCGCACCAGCCGACGCGCACGGCTCAAACGGGCCCGACCGCCAGCGGCCACCTCCCCACTCCCAGCCTCCTGCAGCCACCTCCCCACTCCCCGCCCCCGGCGGCCACCTCCCCACTCCCGGGCCCCCGGCGGCCACCTCCCCACGGTGACTTCCCCAACACCCCAGCCGCCGCGCCACCTCACACGCCCCAGCCGCCAGGGGCCACCTCCCCACGGCCACCCTTCCGCTCCCCGGCCGCCAGCGGCCACCTCCCCACGGCCACCTCCCCACGCCCAGCCGTCACACCTCGGCCCCATACCGTCCGTCCGCAACGCCTCAGCCTCGTCCCTTTCCGGAGTCAGTCGCCTCGGTCTCTGCCCACCCCCTTCGGCCCTAGCAAGATCCACAGGGCGGCGGCAGGTTATCCACAACGCCGGGTTGTCCACAGGCTCTCCGCGCTACGCCTCGGAACCCACCTAACGTCGATCGCAGCCGTCGGCGGGCGTTTCTGACACAGCCATTCCGCCGAAGCCGAACGACCGTCTCCCCGGCGGCCGAGACGCCCGCCGACGGTCCCGGGCGTCGTCCCATCCGCGGCTTGAATCAGTCGTCGACGACCCCGGCAGCCCTCGCTCCAGGTCCCCGGTCCCACGGCTCGCGCCAACCCGGGTGGCGGCCGTTCTCGGGCACTGGCAAGGCACGTCATGGCGACATTGGCCGAGCCCGGCAGTGTCCAGACGTGCCAGCGCCTGCCGGGCCCAAGGGCCCAGAGGTGCCGGCACCCACCGGGACAAGGGTCCAGACCTCCTGGCACCCACCGGGACCAAGGGTCCAGAGGTGCCGGCGCCTGCCGGATCCGGAAGCTCCGGACATGGCGGCACCTGCACCTGCCGGTTCTCCGGAGAGCCCGGACGTGGCGACGCCAGCCGGGTCCGGAAGGCCGGACATGGCGACGCCAGCCGGGTCCGGAAGGCCGGACGTGGCGACGCCAGTCGGGGCCGGACGTCCGGAAAGTTCGGACGTGGCGACGCCAGTCGGGGCCGGACAGTCCGGACGTCTCGGTCGGGAGCGGTCCAGCACGGTAGGCGACGAAACCTGGAGGTCTTATGCCCCGCAAGGGACCGGCACCGCCGGACGAGCGTCTCGACCCGGTCCGCTGGCGCCGGCCGAGCCGTGGCGCACTGCTCCGCCTGGTCTCGGTCGCCGTGCTGTTGACCACAGCCGCAGCGGTCCTCTGGATCGAGCCGACCGGCTGCGTACCGACTGATTCCACACCGCAGCCGTCCGGGTCGTCGGATCGTTCCACGGCCTCGTCGGCACCGTCCGGCACTGCACGACCGATCCCACCGGGAAGTGTCGGCGTACCGGTGCGGCTGGCCGACCCGACCGCGCTGTCCGTGGTCCGCCCGGGCAACCGGGTCGACCTGCTCCGACTGGACGGCGACCGCGACCGGACCACCCCGGTGGCGAGCGCGGCCCTGGTCCTGGACGTCACCGGTGCTGACGACCCGGTGACCGGTGGTCTGCTCCTGGCTCTCGACCCGGACGCCGCCAGGCAGGCCGTCACCGCCTCGGGTCGTGGCTTCGCCATAGTGATCCGCCCAGGCTGACCCGTCGGCGGCTCCCCAGAGAGGCCCGTCGGGGTCGTCCGGCAACGAAGCCACGGCCCCGACGCGGCGCTGGGCCTGCCCCAGACTCCTCGGAGGCAGCCCGTCGATGATCGACGCGAACCCGATCACGCGGGTCAGCCAGCACTACGGCAGCGACACGAAACAGCAAGCCGAGTCGGCCTTTTGCCGACGATGGAACCGTGAGCGCGGGTCAGCCCAGCGTGACGAAAGGTCAGCCCCAGTGTGGCGGGCGGTCCTCCAGCAGGCGGTCGTCGTTGGAGGAGGACCGCTCGCCCCAGCCTCGTTCGGTGTCGTCACGGGTCTGCTCGGGCAGGACCGGAGCCTCTTCGGACTCGAAATCGACCTCGCGCTCGGCGTCGTTGTCACGCTCAGGGTCGTCCAGGATGTCCACGACTATGAGCGTATGCCGACAGCGGCGCGGTCGTCGTCCCCCTCCGGTTGTACCGTCGGTGAACGTGAGCTCCCCCACCAGCGTCCCGGACGACGACGCGTACTGGCAGCGGCCCGATCCGTCCGCCGAGCCGCTCGGCCGGCCCGATCCGGTCCCCCCGGCGCGGCCTGCCGACTATCAGGGGCCGCCAAAGGCCGATCCCCCTCCGGCTGACTGGCGTCCACCGACTATCGCGCACCCACCGTCGCCGCGGCGGCTTCCTCCGCAGGACTTCGAGGCACTCGACGACGCCGAGGGCTCGGCACGGACCGTCACCTACGGCATCGGCCTGGTCGCCGGTGCGATCGCCGTCATCGTCGTCTGCCTGCTCTGCGCACGTCTCGTCTTCTAGAGACCTGCTCGATGGAGAGACTTCAGGAGCAGGCTCAGAGCGCGTGCTGCCCGGCTACGCCAGTTCGTCCACCGGGTGTTCGTGCAAGGCTCGGGTTCGTGCCAGCCCCAGGTGGGTGCGAACCCCGGCCGCATGGCATCCCCGGACGGAAGCATGCCGGCCCGCATGAGTGCGTCCCTGAAAGGAAGCGCGCCGGCAGCCACGTCCGGTGGAGGGTCAGTAAGTGCCCCACACGGCGGTCGCTCCCGAGTCCCCGGTCAGGTAGAGGTAGTAGGCGCTCAGGCCGCCCAGGACCAGCAGGACAACGGCGAACGCCAGGTCGGCGATCTTCGGCAGGGCGCGGGGGTTGCGGGTGGTGAGGACGACCAGGATCAGGCTGAGTACGCCCAGGGCGAGGGTCAGCCAGAACGTGGTGGTGCCGTTGGACATGTGCCCGTCGAGGATCACCTTGCCCGGTGGGGAGACGCGCTCCTCGCTGAGCAGACGGTTGTAGAACTCGGTGCCGGAGAGCTTCGTGATCAGGGCGGCGACCGGTGCGACGACGGCGAGGAGCGCGACGGCCCAGCCGATCCGGGGGCGCAAGGGCGCGGCGAAACCGTAGACGATCGCGCCGAGAGCCAGCAGGGGCACGAAGATGACTGCGGCATGGAGCACGAGTACGTGTACCGGCAATCCGTTGACCTGGTCTAACACCATTCCTCCTCGATCCCGGCGGTGCTCCGGGCGGTGGCGATCCGGGTGAAGGTCAGCTTAGGAGTTCTCTGACTGCGCAAACATCCCCCGACGGCCAAGTCGTGATCGAAACGCGTCCCCAGATGCTCGGACCGCGCCCGGCCGATGCCCGGAAACCCGGTGGTGAACAGCGGCTACCTGCGGCTGCGGTACGAATGTGATCACCATCCGGGTTGGTGAATCCGGTCGGGCGTGTTGTCATGGACGGATGTCGACCGGTGAGGAACTGCTGCGTGAGCACGGGTTGCGAGTCACCCGGCCGCGCCTGGCCGTCCTCGATGTCCTGACCGGGGGCGGGCACCTGGAGGTCGACGAGATCGCCCACCGGGTGCGGGGTCGTCTCGACTCGGTGTCGACGCAGGCGATCTATGACGTGCTCGGCGCGTTGTCGAGGGCGGGGCTGGCCCGGCGGATCGAGCCGGCCGGCAGTCCCGCACGGTACGAGGCCCGGGCCGGCGACAATCATCATCACATCGTGTGCCGTGGCTGCGGGGCGATCGCCGACGTCGACTGCGCGGTGGGTGAGCGCCCCTGCCTGATGCCGTCCGATCTGCACGGTTTCGAGCTGGACGAGGCCGAGATCACCTTCTGGGGTCTGTGTCCGGCCTGCCGCGCCCGCCGTAGCGCCGACCGCACCTCCTGAACCGGAGCGTGGCGGGCTGGTGTGCCTGCCGGCCTGTTCAGACCGGAGGAGGCCGCACGCTGAACCGATCCCGCCCGAGGACCGATCCCCGGCCGCAGACCGATCACCGGCCGAAAACGAACACCCGGCGCGAAGGCAAAGCGGCGAAGGACCGAAGAACGCGGGCTCAGGCGGTCAGGTGCTCCACCGCCGTCCACGACTCCTTGACCGGCGCCGACGCCCCCGCCGGGCACACCTTGCGGAAATCGCACCACCCGCAGAGCGACCCGGGATTGACCGGGAACTCCGCATCGGGATCGGCACCGCCGGCCACCGCCTTCTCCGCGGCCATGATGTCCTGGGCCGTCTCCTCGGCCCGCCGCACCTGCCGGGCCAGCGACTCCTCGGTGTGCTCGTGCGACACGACCGTCCCGGTGGGCAGATGGTGCAGCTCGACCCGGCGGCATGGTCGCCGGAACATCCGCTCGGCGGCGAACGCGTAGAGCGCCAGCGCCTGGGAGCCGCGCGCGTCGTCGGGTGACGACCCGGACCTGCCGGTCTTGTAGTCGACGATGACCGCTTCCGGCCCGGACGGCCCGACCCTGGTGTCGATCCGGTCGGCCCGCCCGTTGAGCGCGAGGATGCCGGTCTTGGCCGCGACGACACGCTCGACGCCGAGCGGCTCGTCCTCCGGGTCGAGGGTGGCGACGTAGCTCTCCAGCCAGTCCAGCGCCCTCTGGTAGGTGGCCCGCTCCTGGTCGACGTCGCGGTAACCCTCACGCACCCAGGTGGCCTTGAGCAGGGTGGGCAGCGACTCGGTGCCGCGCCGCTCGGCCGGCACCATGTACCAGTCCTTCAGGGCGTTGTGCACGCTGGCACCGAGCGAGTTGTGCGCCCAGGGTGGGCCCTTGGGCGGGCTGGGCCGATCGACATACGAATACCGATACCGCCGTGGGCAGTCGGCGTAGGCCCCGAGCTTGCTCGGTGTGCAGACGAACAGTTTCTCGGGCATGCCGGCGAAACCGAGCTGCTCGGGGACGACAGGCTTGGTGGCACGTCGAGTGGGGGGCACGTTCCCATCCTGCCAGCACCCCCCGACACCTTCCGTCAGGGCAGAGCGGCGTACGACTTCACGAAAGCGTTGATCGCGTCGGCGATGAGCTGGACCGCGATGGCCGCCAGCAGCAGGCCCGCGATCCGGGTGAGCACCTCGATGCCGGCCGGCCGGAGCAGCCGCACGATGACACCGGAGAACCGCAGCACGAGCCACACGCAGGCCATCACGGCCAGGATCGCGGCCGCCAGGACCAGGTATTCGTCGGCGCTCTCGGCACGCTGCACGTACAGCATGGTGGCGACGATCGCGCCCGGCCCGGCCAGCAGCGGAGTGCCGATCGGGACGAGGGCGACATTGCTGGTGCCACCCTGTTCGGCGGGCTCGTCGGTCTTGCCGGTGAGCAGCTGCAACGCCACCAGGACGAGCAGCAGACCGCCGGCCGCCTGGAGAGCGGGGAGCTGGACGTGCAGGTAGTCGAGCAGGGTCTGCCCGGCGACGGCGAACCCGACGATGACGCCGAGGGCGAGCAGCACGGCCTGGGTGGCGGCCCTGTTCCGCGCCTTCGCCGGCATGGATCCGGTGAGGCCGAGGAAGACCGGGACCATGCCGGGCGGGTCGACGATCACCAGAAGCGTCACGAAGAACTCGCCGAACAGCTTGACATTCACCCGTGCAGGCTATGGGCCGTCCCTCTCCGGCGCAGTCGGGTGCGGCGAGCGTCACCCCGGCCGGGAACGGAGCCCCACGAACTCACCCCAGGACCGGTGCTCCGGCCGCGGCGGCGACGATCTTCTCGTACATCTCGGGGTCGGTCCGGAATGCGCCGAGCTGGACGGTCTTGTGCGTACCGTGGAAATCGGACGATCCGGTGACCGCGAGCCCGAGCCGCTCCGCCAACGCCCTGACCTGGGCCCGCTCGGCGGGTGAATGGTCCTCGTGGTCGGCCTCCAGGCCGAAGAGGCCGGCCTCGGCCAGGGCGACGATCAGCTCGTCGGGCACCACCCGGCCGCGTTTGGTCGCCCGCGGATGGGCGAAGACCGCGACGCCACCGGCCTCCCGCACCGCACGGACCGCATCAAAAACATCAAGATCCGACTTTGGTACGAAGTAACGGGCCCCCAACCACGCGGACTCGAAGGCCTCGTTAGTGGTTGCGACCAGGCCGGCCCGGATCAGTGCCTGTGCGATGTGCGGCCGCCCCACCGAGCCACCGGCCGCATATCCCCGCACCTCGTCCCAGGTGATCGGCACGCCGTCGGCCCGCAGCTTGTCGACGATCCGCTCGCCGCGCTGCTCCCGGTCGAGACGCAATCTGGCCAGCTCGGCCGCGAGCACCGGCTCGGCCGGGTCGAACAGGTAGGCCAGCAGGTGCAGCGGGATGCCCGGCTCGGCACCGTGCCAGCGACAGGACAGCTCAGCGCCACGGACCAGCGCGAGGCCGTCGGGCCGGGCCGCCGCGGCCTCGGCCCAGCCGCCGGTGGTGTCGTGGTCGGTGATCGCCATGACGTCCAGCCCGGCGGCCGCCCCGGCACGGACCAGGTCGGCCGGGGTGAGCGTGCCGTCGCTGGCGGTCGAGTGACAGTGCAGGTCGATTCCGGTCATCACCGTCACGCTACCGCTGGGCGCCGCACCGGGCGGCGCCCAGGTCAGGCGTCGTCTCCCTCGTCGTCCTTGCCGAGCCGGGCCTCGACGGCCTGCGGCTCGTACATCTCCTCGACCACGCGCAGATACAGCTCGTTGGGGTTGGGCAGGTGCTTGACCTCGCGCAACGCCTGATCCTGGCCGGCCGACTCGAGGACGAAGGTGCCGTAGCTGAGCATGCGGCCGAGGGCGGACTGCTCGTATTTCATGTCGGTCACCCGCAGGAGGGGCATCATCGCCACCTTGCGGGTGATGATCCCGTTGACCACCATCACCCGCTTGTTGGTCAGGATGAACCGGTCGAAATACCAGTCGAAGACCTCCCAGGCCACCCAGCTGATCACGCCGAGCCAGATCAGCACGGCGACGGTGACGAGACCGTTGATGTTCTGCTTGGTCAGGAAGCCGGCGAGATAGCCGAGGAGGAGCGTCGCGGCGGCACCGATGCCGATCGGCTTGGCCAGGTGGATCCAGTGCCGTTTCCACTCACCGCGATAGCGCTCGGTGGGGAACAGGTATCGGGCGACGAGCGTGGTCGGCTCGTCCTCCAGCGGGAGGAAACGGCGCGGGCCGCCGCCACGGTCGAGTCCTTCGAGCTCCTCAGCGGTGAAGCTGGGCGCCTCATACTCGTCCGTCTCGCCGAAGCGGTCGTCAGGCGAGTGCCGACGACGACCGTACGCCGGGTCGTCCTCATAGGCCTCGTCGTCCGGGTAATCAGGATCGCCGTCGAGCAACGGGTCACGCCACCCGAAACTGTCGTCGTCCTGAGGGCGACGAGCGCCCTCACCTCGCGGGTCGCGCGGCTCACCAGGATCCATGTAGAGATGCTATGCGACGAGGTCGGTGAAGAAAGTGCCGAAGCCCTCGGCGATGTCGGCGATCGTGCCTCCGAGTGACTCGAACACCGCCGCGGCCGAGCTCGGGTTGAAGGCGATGAAGAAGATCAAGAATGCAATACCAAGCCAGGTGAGGACCTTCTTGACCATGGGGGCCTTCTCCTCCGGTGCGGGTTACGTTCAGCTCCGCGGCAACACTGACGGTATCAGCTTCGTCGCTTCGTGTGAACAAAGTGGCCAGAAAGTCGATTGCCATAGCGGCAGGTCACGCCTAGGAGATCAGGCACGACCGTGCAGATAGGGCGACGGCGCTCCGAACACGAGCTCGGACGGCACGCCCTCGGAGAGGTCGTGCAGGACGACATGCTCCGCGAGAAGATAGCCCGCGCTCGCGGGCCACGCTACCGCATAGAGCCACATTCCTTTTGCCTCACTCACGTACGCGCTGCGATCCTCGGGTGACTTGACACACCACAGTGGAGTGGGGTGCCCCGCCGCCCTGATCTTCGCATGTGGACCAGCATGGGAACCGGGATCGGCGAGCGCCTCGGAGAGCAGGTGCCCAGGGTCGATCCCGGGGATGCCGGCGAACCGCGTGCCGAGTCCGACGCCGGGTTGCTCGGCGATCAGGACCAGATCCGCCGGCCCACCGCCGAGCGGCTCAGGGCCGCTGCACGCGAGGACCGTGGCACGGACCCCGAACCGGTCGTCACCCGACCAGCCCGCCCCGGTGACCATCCACCCGGACGGCAGCGGCCAGGGACACCAGAGCGGTATCCGCTCCGCACTCGACGCCGACTCCCGTAGCACCGTTCCGACTATCTCCGCGCTGATGTGCTCGGCGACGTGGAACGGCGGAACGTCGCCACAGTTGTCGCACCGCCAGCTGCTGTGCATCAGATCCGGCTTGCGGACCTGCGCAGCACACCTAGGGCAACTCACCGTGACACCCACACTCCATACCGTGGTGGTCGGGCGGCGCGCCGTCAAGCGAATCGGCCGAAGACGGGCCGATCCAGGTCAGTCCGGAGGCGCTCCGGCGTGCGCCCGGATCCACGCGTGCATGGCGATCCCGCTGGCCACCCCGGCGTTGATCGAGCGGGTGGATCCGTACTGGGCGATCGAGAACAGCTCGGCACAGGCACGCCGCGCCGGCTCGGAGAGGCCGGGGCCCTCCTGGCCGAAGAGCAGCACGCACCGGCGCGGCAGCGTCGTCGTCTCCATCGGGCGCGAGCCCGGAAGGTTGTCGATCCCGATGATCGGAAGCTTCCCGGCGGCCGCCCAGGCCACGAACTCCTCGATCGTCGGGTGGTGGCGCACGTGCTGGTACCGGTCGGTGACCATGGCGCCGCGACGGTTCCAGCGGCGCTGCCCGACGATGTGCACCTCGGCGGCGAGGAAGGCGTTGGCGTTGCGCACCACGGTGCCGATGTTGAAGTCGTGCTGCCAGTTCTCGATCGCGACGTGGAACCCGTGCCGGCGGGTGTCGAGGTCGGCCACCACGGCCTCTCGGCTCCAGTAGCGGTACCGGTCCACCACGTTGCGCCGGTCGCCGTTCTCCAGCAACTCGGGATCCCAGTGGTCGCCGGCCGGCCGCTCGCCCGCCCACGGGCCCACGCCGACCTCGGTGGATTGGTCCTCGCCCGCGGTCATGGGGCGTTAGGCTACCGATTCGGCCACGGGCCGCCGACAGGTGATCAAGCGCCGTGACGAGAGTCCGCGGAAATCCGCATAGACGAGAAAGAATGCCGGACTAATCGGCAGGAGACGCAATGAGCGGCGGGGCCCTCCCCGGCACCCGCCGCCCACGCTCTGTTGGGAAAGAGTTTGCCTCACCGTCCGTATCCATGTGAAGGACTTTCGTTTGTGAGGCAGCTCACATTTAGGTTAGTTAACTATTTCGCTCCACACGCGGGATCGCTCCCACTGTCGTCGCACAGCCTGGGCAAATCACCTAGATCACTCGATCCGGCAGCGAAACGCCACCTCGATCGTGTCAGCAACCAGACACCAAGCGCCTACTTTCAGTTACCATGAGGCGCCCGTGTCGTTTGTGGGTATGAAACCCGGAAGGTGCTGCACGCCACGTGTCGCGGCGCCGAGTACGGGAATGACTAACGGGTACCCGGAGTTTCACCCGACGAAAGCGATTCCCGCAGACGGAGGCATCATGGCGACGGTTACGCTGACCACAGCTAACTTCGACGAGGTCACCAACAAGGACGGCATCGTCCTGGTTGACTTCTGGGCCAGCTGGTGCGGGCCCTGCGTCCGCTTCGCGCCGACCTACGAGCGCTCCTCGGAGAAGCACCCGGAGATCACCTTCGGAAAGGTCGACACCGAGGCCGAGCAGATGCTCGCGGCCAAGTTCGACATCCGCTCGATCCCCACGATCATGGCGATCCGCGACGGCGTCGTGGTCTTCGCCCAGCCCGGCGCGCTTCCCGAGTCGTCCCTGGAGAGCCTGATCGAGAAGGTTCAGGAGCTCGACATGGACGAGGTGCGCGAGCAGATGGCGGCACACCGCAAGGGCGCGCACGGCGAGACCGCCGAGAAGCCCCAGGCGGAGAAGGCCGCAGAGCCCGCCGAGGAGCCGGCCAAGGAAGAGGCCACGGCAGCCCGCAGCTGACCCCGAACTGAACCCGGAGGCCCGCGGATCACCCGATCCGCGGGCCTCCGGCGTACGCTCCGTTGTGTACACCTGTTCGAGGAAGGTCATGGACACGACCTAGAACGTGTGTTCGAATATCCGCCATGCGATGGTCCCATCTGTCGGCCCGGCCCGGTGACGCCACGCTCCTGGACAGGGCGGCGCCGGCGGCTCCACCCCTGCCGCTGGCGCTGCCCGGCGCGACCGTCCGCACCTTCGACACTCCGGGGTTCGCGGGCATGACCTTCTACGAGGTCCGGGCGAAATCCCTGATCAACCGGGTGCCAGGCGGGTCACGGGTGCCGTTCGAGTGGACCGTCAACCCCTATCGCGGGTGCTCCCACGCCTGCACCTACTGCCTGGCCGGTGACACGCCGATCCTGCTCGCCGACGGTTCCACACGGCCACTGGCGCAGATCCGCCCCGGCGACGCGGTGATGGGCACCATGGGCGCCGGGGCGCACCGCCGTTACGTGCCGACCACGGTGCTCGACCACTGGCAGACGACCAAACCGGCGTTCCGGGTCACCCTGGCCGACGGCACGCGGCTGGTCGGCAGCGGAGACCACCGGTTCCTCACCGACCGGGGCTGGCGGCACATCAGCCCGGCCGAGCCGCACCAGCCGGCCCTGGCCGTCGGCGATCTGATGTTCGGGGTGGGCCGGTTCGCCGATCCGCCCAAGGAGTCGCCCGACTATCAGGCCGGGTTCGTCTGCGGCCTGGTCCGGGGTGACGCCGCCGACGGTGGCACGGCTGTCGAGAGCGACGCCTGGGTGCGGGCCGACGGCTATCTCGACGACGTCTCCCTGACCGAGGCGGTGCGCTGGCCCGAGCTGCCGAGCGCTGACTGGTTCCGGGGCTTCCTGGCCGGCGCCTTCGGCGCGGTCGGCCGCACCGACCGGCTGGCCGTGACCTTCGAGTGCGGCGACGCGCCGTACCTGCGGCGGGTGGCGCAGGCGCTGATCCATCTTGGCCTGGTCGCCCGAGGCCCCGGAGTGATCCGGCCCGGCGGGACCGGCCGGGTCGAGACCGAGCGGCACCTCGAGGCGGCACTGCGCTTCCGGCATCTGACCGGCGCGTCGATGGAGCCGCTCGACGCGTCCGGGGTGGGGGTGCGCCGGGAGCGCCGACTCGCCGTGGCCGACATCGAGGACCTCGGGCTCACCCTGCCGCTGTTCGACATCTCCACCGGCACCGGCGACTTCATCGCCGACGGGGTGGTCAGTCACAACTGCTTCGCCCGCAACACCCACACCTACCTCGACCTCGACGCCGGTCACGACTTCGACACCCGGGTGGTGGTGAAGGTCAACGCGGGCGAGCTGATCCGTCAGGAGCTGGGCAGTCCCCGCTGGTCCGGTGCGCCGATCGCGATGGGCACCAATGTCGACGTCTACCAGCGGGCCGAGGGGCGCTACCGGTTGATGCCGGAGATCCTGGCGGCACTGCGCGACCACGCCAACCCGTTCTCGATCCTCACCAAGGGCACGCTGATCCTGCGCGACCTCGACCTGCTCCGACAGGCCGCCGAGGTGACCAGGGTCGGATTGTCGCTATCGGTCGGCTTCGTGGACGAGGCTGTCTGGCGATCGGTCGAGCCGGGCACTCCCAGCCCGCGCCGCCGGTTGGAGGCGGTCCGCAAACTCACCGACGCCGGCTTCCGGGTCGGCGTGCTGATGGCGCCCATCCTGCCGGGCCTGACAGACACCGAGGAGTCGATCGACGCGACCGTGGCGGGGATCGCGGCAGCCGGAGCCACCGGTGTCACACCCCTCCCGCTGCACCTGCGCCCCGGCGCCCGGGAGTGGTATGCATCGTGGATCGGGCGGGAGCATCCACAGCTGCTGCCGCGCTACCGGGAGCTGTTCGGCAACGGTTCATACCTGCCACGGGCCTACCAGGACGAGATCGGCGCCCGGGTGCGGATGGCGGCACGTCGGCACGGCCTGCACAACCCGTCCCCGGTCACCGCACGCCAGGTGGCGTCCGACCCGGCCCCGGCCGTCTCCGACCAGCTGACCCTGCTTTGACGGACGACTCGGGGGCACGAGGGCGGAGCCGAACACCGCAAGACATGCCGGCTCCGCCGACCGCCGGCATTCAACCCAACCGCCACCGACCGGCGTCGCGCGGCAGGGTCGGTCCATCGACCCGCGGCACCCGACCCACGACGCCGGCGACCGGCGTCGCACGGCAGTGCAAGGGCAGGGCAGGTCTGTCGACCAGCGGCACCCGTCCCGACCACCGGCGCCCGAGCCGACCACCGGCAACCGGCGTCGAGGCAGAGCCGGTCCATCGACCCGCGACACTTGGCCCGATCGGCGGTCCCCGGCCCAGCCTGGGGCCGCCGACGTCGCACGGCGCAGCTTCATCGACCAGCGGCACCCGTCCCGACCGCCGGCACCCGAGCCGACCACCGGCAACCGGCGTCGAGGCAAAGCCGGTCCATCGACCAGCGACACCCCATCTGACCAGCGACACCCGACCCGACCAGCGACACCCATCCGGCCGGGGCAGCTGGCGTCGCGCGGCAGGGTCGGTCCATCGACCCGCGGCACCCGACCCACGACGCCGGCGACCATCACCGCGCGTGGCATGGTGGGGGTCGTTGACCGTGGTGCTGGGCCGGTTCCTGTGAGGAGCGCCGCTCGGCTGGGCCTCCGGTGGGCGGTGGTGATCGGCATAGAGTTGATGTATGCGGAGTGCCCAGCAGATCCTGGCCGAGGCGAAGGTCATCGCGGTGGTCGGAGCGTCTCGGGATCCATACAAGCCGTCGCACACCGTGCCGTTGCAGATGATTCGGCACGGGTGGCGGATTCTGCCGGTCAATCCGTTCGTCGACGAGGTCTTCGGGATTCGGGCGGTGCCCACTCTGGCTGATCTTGACGAGCCGGTCGATCTGGTGGACATCTTCCGGCCGGCGCGTGACGCTGTGGATGTGGTGCGGCAGGCGGTCGCGATCAAGGCGCCCGCAGTGTGGTTGCAGAGCGGCATCGTCTCGGCCGAGGCGCGCCGGATCGCTCAGGAGGCAGGAATCGACTATGTCGAGGACCGCTGCCTCGCCGTCGAGCGTGCGGTGGGCCGCCTGACCCGGCTCCCTTGAGTCCGACCCGCCGAGACTGACCCGCTACATAAGCAACCCCCGCTACGCAAGCAACCCCCGCTACGCAAGCGACCCCGCTACGCAAGCGACCGGCTACGTAAGCGACCCGCCTCATAAGCGACCCGCCGCCCTGATTCACCCGCCGCCCTGGCTCACCCGCCGCTGTGTGATCACCCGCCGCGCTGTCGCTGACCGTCGGTCGGCTCTGACACCCGCCAGCGGCCCCTGGCTCTGAGCGGCGGCGCGGATGCTGATCGGGCACCCGCCCGGTAGCTCTCCCGGCCGTACGGACCGAGGCTGAGCCGACCTGCACCGAGGCTGAGCCGACCGGATCAGGACCGGAGTGGCCGGTCTGGGACTCCTCAGACTCACCTGGATCCGCTGGGGGCCGAAATTGCAGGTGACACGCGCTCGTAGGCTGTCTGCGTCTTCGCCCCGCTGTACGGTGCGAGGACTCGAGGAGGACGTTCCATGACATATCCCCCGGCCGGCGGCACACCGGATCCGTATCAGCCGCCGGACCCGAACCGGCCGTCGGATCCCTACCAGCCTTCGGATCCTTATCAGCCGTCACAACCGCCGCCAGTCGACCCGACGCTGCCGTATCCGCCGCCCTACACGCCGGCGAGTCCGGAGCCGTCCAGTGGAGCGGGCTACACGCCACCGGCCCCGGGTTATACGCCGCCCGGAGCGGGCTACCCGCCGTCGTCCGGAGCGGGCTACCCGCCGTCGTCTGGTGCGGGTTACACGCCGTCGCCCCCGCCCTATGGGGCTCCGGGCTACGGCCCGCCGCCGGGATACCCGCCGCCGCCGGACAAGTCGCCGTTCGGGACTCCCGGGTACGGGGCGCCGTACTCGCCCTACGGGGCACCGCAGAACACCAACGCGCTGGCCATCGCGTCCCTGGTGTGCTCGATCGCGGGCGTTCTGACCTGCATCAGCGCGCCGGTCGGCATCGTGCTGGGCCACCTGGCCAAGAAGCAGATCCGGGAGACCCGCGAGGCCGGTGAAGGGCTCGCCACGGCCGGTCTGTGGGTCGGCTATCTGCTGACCATCATCGGCCTGGCGTTCGGCGTCGTCTGGGTCATCGCGGTCGTCTTCGCCATCAACAACAGCGGAACCACCAGCGGCTGAGCACAACGCGGAAAGGCCGGCTGAGCACGACTTGGGAAGGCCAGCTGAGCGCGACGCGGGAAGGCCAGCCGAGCACAACGCGGAAAGGCCAGCTGAGCACGACGCGGGAAGGCCAGCCGAGCACAACGCGGAAAGGCCAGCCGAGCACAACGCGGAAAGGCCAGCCGAGCGCGACGCGGAAAGGCCAGCCGAGCGCGACGTGGAAAGGCCAGCTGAGCGCGACGTGGGAAGGCCGGTCCGACCTCGACACCGGAGGGCCGGCCGGGCGTGAAGCCGAGGCGCCCGGCTGCGCGGGAACGCCACGGCGCCGGACAGGATACGAACGCCCGAGGACCGAGCTGACTGGGACGGCCACGGCACCGGAGCAGGCACGACGCCAGAGCAGGCTGAGCGGGACCGCCGCGGCACTGGGACCGCCACGGTGCCGGAGCAGGCACGACGCCAGCCTAGGCACGGTGCCGGAGCAGGCACGACGCCAGCCTAGGCACGGTGCCGGAGCAGGCACGACGCCAGCCTAGGCACGGTGCCGCAGCAGGCTGAGCGGGATGTCAGGGGACCGGACGGGCCGGTCCCCTGAGCGCCGGTCAGCGGAACTGGGCCTCGCGGACGCTGTTGCCGCCGTCGACGACCAGCATCTGGCCGGTGATGTACGACGCGGCCGGCGAACACAGGAACGCGACGGCCGCGGCCACCTCGTCGGGGGTGCCGGGGCGGCCGATCGGCGTACCGAGGCCCTGCTTGATCTCGGTCACCGTGGAGGCGGCCGTGTAGATCGTCCCAGGGGCCACGCAGTTGACGTTGATGCCGTCGGCGACCAGCTCCATCGCGAGCGCGCGAGTGAGACCCACCACGCCGGCCTTCGCCGCCGCGTAGGCCGCCTCGGTGGGCAGCGCGTTCACCGGACCGGCGGTGGCGGCGAGGTTCACGATCCGGCCCCAGCCCTGCTCCGACATGCTGCCGCAGAACGCGCGGCTGCACAGGAACGCGGTGCTGAGGTTGCGGTCGATCTCCGCCTTCCACTCGTCGTAGGTGAGCTGGGCGACCGGGCGGAGCACCTCGGGACTGGCCCGGCTCGCCAGGCCGGCGTTGTTGACCAGCACCTCCACGTCGCCGAGCTGGTCGGAGATGGCGTCGGCGAGGGCGCCGACCTCCGACTCGTCGGTGAGGTCGGCCACGAAGCCGGTCACACCGAGCTCGGTGGCGCGGTCGTGGATGCGGCGGGTGGTGGACACGATCGCCACCCGGGCGCCGAGATCACGCAGGCGGCGGGCCGTGGCATACCCGATACCGTCGGGGCTGCCGGCGCCGGTGACCAGCGCGACCTTACCGTCGAGACGGAGCGTTACGGGCGCGTCGCCGGACACTTCGACCAGCTCGGCCTCGACCAGGTCCTGCATGTCGGAGCCGGACGGGCGATCCGTGTCGGCGCCGGGCGTGCCGGAGCGAGGTGGTCGGCCGGCGGCGGGGCGTGTGGTGTCGCGCCGGGACGGGCTGCCCCCGGTGGAACGGGCGTCGAAGACCATGCGGCGATCCTGCCTGCTCCGGCAAGCCGGGGCAAACATCGCGTCACTGTGGCGTTCCCGACGACCGCCATCCGACACGGCAAAAGCCGCGGTCAGGGGCCGGTGCTCAACGGTCGGACCGGCTCCTCCTCGACCAGCACCAACGGGGCGCCGTCACCGTATCGGGACCGGAATCCGCGGCGGGTCGCCTCCAGATCGCGGGTGCCGATCTCGACTCCGGCCCCGTCGTGCCGGCTGCCGACCGAGGTGATCCGGATGCCCTGGGCCGACCAGTAGGGCAGGTCGGCCACCACCCGGTCGTGCCACTCGGTGAGCTCCGCCACGGCGTGGGCCGCGTCACGGACCACGACGCAGTTGTCCTCCGCGCTGTACCGGATGAAGTCGTCGAACGCCTCCGAGGGAACCCGGTACACGACAGCCCGTACCCTCCCCTGATCGACCTCGAGGCCCGCGAAGCTGTCGGCGAACCGCTCACGCCCGCCCCGGTCGATCTTCTCCATCGCGGCGGCGAGCCGCGGCGGCGTCGCCGGGAGCCGCCGGGAACCCACCGTCGTGAAATGGGGTGCACGGCTGAACTCGCAGCCCGCGGTCCGCCAGCCGCCGGTCGGAGCGGACGGCTGCGACGGATCGGCGCCGTCCTCGGAGCCGCAGCCGGGAGCCGTCATGACGAGCGTCCCGGCGAGGAGCAGCCGGACCACTCGTTCGCGATGCATGGCATCCCCCTTCAATACCCGCCCGGGACAACGAGCGGCAACTGTCGACGTTCCGCCATCGACGGGGAGGATCCGTTACATCACCGGCGAATTAGCTTGAAAGAGGCTTGGCCGAGAATGAACACCGCGACACCCGCGACCAGCAGGAACAGGCCGGGCAGCGACTCGGCCCGCGGCGTCTGGCCCAGCCACCACCAGGCGAGGAACGCGGCACCCGGCACCTCCAGCAGGATCAGCATGCTGATCGTCGTCGCCGAGGTGCGCTCGAGCGCATAGTTGAACATCGAGTGCCCGAGCAGTTGTGCTCCGGCGACCAGGGCCAGGATCGCCGCCCAGGTCCGCCCGTCGTAGCCGGCCAGGTCCACGCCGAAGGCCAGGCAGACCGCAAGCAGCAGGACCGCGCAGGTGCCGTAGCAGATCCAGGTGTACGTGGTGGTGCTCAGCTCGGTGCGGGCCCGCTCGCCCAGCGCCGTGTACACCGCCGCGGCGAGTGCCCCGAGCAGCGCCAGCACGTCGGCGAACACCGCCTGCGACGACACCCCGAGGTCCGCGCCGGTCGCCCACGCCGCGCCCGCCACGGCCAGCCCGATACCCATCCACCCGGCCGTCGACGGGCGTCGCCCCTGCGCGGCCGCGATCAGGCCCTGCCACACCGGCTGGGTCGCGACCAGCGCGGTCGCGGTGGCCACCGAACCGAGCTGGACGCTCGGCATCCACGTCGCGAAGTGTGCGGCCAGCGCCACACCGGCAAGCACGCAGAACATCCCGGCCGGGCCGCGGACCGCCCGGGACGCCTCGGCCCGTCGGGGGCCCAGCGCGATCGGGGTCAGCACGAGACTCGCGAGGCTGTTGCGCCAGAAGGCGATCGCCAGGGCCGGGGCGGCCGCGAACGCGATGAGCGGCGCGGACGAGGAGACCGCCAGCACCGCGACGGTCAGCGCGGCCGCCGTCGGCACGGCCACTTGAGCCGATGAGCGCACATTCATCCCCGGCCATCGCTTCTTGCGCGGCCGACCAGTGCACTTGGTAACTGTCTATTGGCTGACAGTGATGGACTCGCTACAGTCACCGACGGCTTACCGCCCGTTTCCATCCCTCGATGTCCTGGAGGACGATTTACATGCCCGCGTACCGTGCGGTCGTGTTTGACTTTTTCGGCACTTTGACCCGGTCTGTCCAGCGTGGCCCCCAGCACGCGGCGATCGCGAGGTCTCTCGGTGCCGATCCCGAGGCCGTCACCGGCGTCCTCGACCGCACTTTCCGCGCCCGCGCGTGCGGCCGTTACGGCTCCGCCGAGGCCACGCTGCGCTGGGTCATCGAACAGGCCGGTGGCCGGCCACGCCCCGGAGCCATCCGCGCCGCCATGCCGGCCCGGGTCGACGCGCTCCGCGCCGACACGCAGCTGCGACCGGAAGCGATCAGTGCGCTGACCGCCATCCGGAGTCGTGGCGTGCGCACCGCGGTCGTCAGTGACTGCACCCACGAACTCCCCGCCTTCCTGCCCGGTCTCCCGGTGGCTCCCCTGCTCGACGCTCAGATCTACTCGGTCGAGCTGGGTGTCTGCAAACCGGATCCGGAGATCTACCTGGCCGCGTGTCATCGGCTCGGTGTCGATCCGGAGGACTGCCTCTACGTCGGCGACGGCGGCAGCCACGAACTCACCGGCGCCGCCGCCGTCGGCATGACCCCGGTCCGGCTGGCCGCTCCTGATCTCGCCAACCACCTGGTCTTCGACGCCGACACCAACTTCGCCGGGCGGACGGTGCGTTCCCTCACCGAGGTCCTGGCCCTCCTGGACCCGGTCCCGGCACTTCTCTGATCCGGTACGGCCACGGGCCGGCCGACCGCAGTCCACGGAGTGCCGGGGCCACCCCGCGAGGTGGCTGCCCGGTCCCGGCGCCCGGCGCGGCCGCCGGGCTGGTTGCGTGGTCACCGGGATCCGCCCGGCCCGCGCGCGTCCGGACAGCACCGAGTCACGGCCGGACGCGTGGGAGGATGGCTCGGTGAGTTCTGGAGTGCTGGATGAGGCGATCAAGAAGGCGGCCATCGCCTGGATCTCCGTCGGGGACGGGCCGGCCTGGGCACTCTGGTGCATGCCGGCGGAGGCGTCACTGGTCGTCGTGAGCGGGCCGGGTGAGCAGTTCGCTCCCGGGCTGGCCGAGGCGCAGCGGGCCGTCGTCCGGCTCCGCGGTGATCACGGCGGGCTGATCGTGCAGTCCGAAGCGGTGGTCTCCCGGCTGGTCCCGGGTTCCGAGGAGTGGACCGAGATCGCGCCACAGCTCGCCGGCAAACGTCTCAATGCCAGCGGTTCGGCCGAGGACCTGGTCGCCCGCTGGGTGGCCGACGATTGCGCCCTGGTCCGGCTCACCCCGGTGACCGAGTCCGCGGTGGGTGCCGCAGACCTGCCGTCCGGGTCGCACGCATCGCCTCCCCGCGACACGCCCGCCCGGGTCGAGACCCGCCGCCCGTTCCGCCTCCATCGGGTCACCAAGCGCTGACCGCCTTGCCCGGCCGGTCGTCACCGTGGACGGGGGCCGGCGGGATCAGCCGATGAATGGCGGGACGGCGATCCGGCCGGTGGCGACCGGGTGGACGTGGCCGGTCACGGTGGTCGAGACGGCCGCGCCCCCGGCGGCGGTGACCGTGCACTCCAGACGGGACGGGCGTTTCATCTCGACACCCTGGTGGATCCGGTAGGTGGCGAGGCCGTCGGGCGGGAGCCAGCCGGCGGCGACCAGCCAGACGCCGAGAGCCAGGGCGGCCGAACCGGTGGCCGGGTCCTCGTCCACGGTCCACGTGGAGGAGAAGACGCGGGCGTGCGCCTCGGTACCCGACCAGGCGAACACGCTCAGGTCGGCACAGCCGGCCTCCTCGGCGGCCCGCGGGTCGACCCGGACGCGGGCGAGCGCCTCCCGCCGTACCGGAAGGAAGACCCAATCGAGACCACAGCCTGCCGTGCGTGGGGCAGCCACCCCGGGGAAATCGCCGGCGAAATCGGCGGCCGTGAGGCCGGCCGCGGCCAGCAGGGGCGCCGGGTCGAGGGGATCGCCGAGGGTGGGCGACGCGCCGGTGAGGGTGGCCGAACCCCCGGCGGTCACGGTGATCGGCAGCAGGCCGGCGCCGCACTCCTGGACCACCTCACCGGCGTCGAGCAGACCGTGCCGCATCGCGGTGACCGCCGAGCCGACGCTGGGATGACCGGCGAACGGCAGCTCGGCCGTCGGCGTGAAGATCCGGACCCGGTGGGTGGCCCCGGCCGTCACCGCCGGGAGCAGGAAGACCGTCTCCGAAAGGTTGAACTCGCGGGCCAGCGCCTGCATCTGATCGGTGGCCAGATCGTCCGCCCCGAACACCACAGCCAGCGGATTGCCTGCGAACGGCCGATCCGTGAACACGTCGACGATCTCGTACGCCACGGTGGACATGTCCGGACCCTAACCTAATCTGAGTTCGTGACCATGGGGACGAGGGTTTATCTGGCTCGCCTCGCCGGTCTTCCGGTGTTCGACCCGAACGGCGATCGTGTCGGGCGGATTCGTGACGCGGTCGTCCGGCTGCGCACCACGAACCGTCCGCCGCAGGTCGTGGGTCTTGTCGCCGAGATGGCCCTGCGACGCCGGATCTTCCTGCCGATCGGCCGGATCACCAGCATGGACGCGGAGGCGGTCGTGCTCGGCACCGGCTCGCTCAACCTGCGGCGGTTCGAGAAACGGCAGAACGAGCTGCTGGTGCTGGAGGACCTGCTGGACCGGCGGGTGACAGTGCTGCCGGAGCAGGACGACGGGGTGAGCCACGCCGGGACCGTGCTGGACATCGGCATGGAGCTGAACCGGAACACCGAGTGGATCATCACGCGGGTGGCGGTCCGGGAGCACAGCCGGCTGACCCGGCGCGGGCACGTCTACCAGGCCGAGTACGACCGGGTGCACGGCCTGATCGGGCCCACCGACACGCAGGGCACGGCCAACCTGATCGCGCTGCTCGACCAGATGCGGCCGGCCGACATGGCCAACGCGCTCCAGGACCTGCCGGACGCCCGCCGTAACGAGGTGGCCGCCGCCCTGGACGACCGGCGGCTCGCCGACGTGCTGGAGGAACTGCCCGAGCACGATCAGGTGGAGATCCTGGTCGGACTCGATCGGGAGCGCGCCGCCGACGTGCTGGAGCGGATGGACCCGGATGACGCCGCCGACCTGCTGGCCGAGCTGCCGCAGACCGAGCAGGTGGTGCTGCTGGACCTGATGGAGCCGGACGAGGCGGCCCCGGTGCGGCAGTTGATGAGCTACCGGCCGGGCACCGCGGGCAGTGTGATGACCTCGGAGCCGGTGATCCTCACCCCGGACACCACGGTCGCCGAGGCGCTGGCCCGGATCCGCAACCCGGAGCTGTCGCCGGTGGTCGCCGCCCAGGTCTTCGTGGCCCGGGCGCCGGCCGCCACGCCGACGGGTAAGTACCTGGGCATGGTGCACTTCCAGCGGCTGCTGCGGGAGCCGCCGGCGTCGATCGTGGGCGGCCTGGTGGACAGCGGGATCGATCCGCTGCGGACCGAGACCGGGCTGCTCGAGATCACCCGGCGGATGGCGACGTACGACCTGGTGGCGATGCCGGTGGTCGACTCGACGAACCGGCTGCTGGGTGCGGTCACGGTCGACGACGTGCTGGACCACTCGCTGCCGCGGGACTGGCGTGATCGGGACGCCCACGACGAGGAGGCGCCGTGAGCGAGCGCAGGGACCGGCTCGACCAACCGCGCGAGCCGGGGCGGGTGCAGCTGCCGAAATTCGATCCGGAGGCGTTCGGCCGCTGGTCGGAGAGCATCGCACGGTACATGGGTACGGCGAAGTTCATCGTCTACATGACGGTGGTGATCGCCGCCTGGTTCGCGTGGAACCTCCTGGCGCCGCCGGGACCTCTGCAGTTCGACGCCTACCCCCACCAGTTCCTCACCCTCGTCCTGTCGCTCCAGGCGTCGTACGCCGCGCCGCTGATCCTCCTGGCGCAGAACCGGCAGGCCGACCGCGACCGGCTCGCCATGGACGAGGATCGTCGTCGTGCGGCGATGCAGAAGGCCGACACCGAGTTCCTGACCCGGGAGATCGCCTCTCTGCGGATCGCTCTCGGCGAGGTCGCGACCAGGGACTTCCTTCGCTCCGAGCTGTCCCGGCTGGCCGACGAACTGGATGAGGCGGCGTTGCGGCGGGAGAAGCGGGCACGAACAGATGAGGCTTGTTCGCGACCTACCTCGACCCACGCTCATCCGGAGTGAATCACCTGGTCTCCACCGTCGCGAACAAGCCTCACCGGGAGGAGGAGCGCTCCTGACCTCGACGTAGCATGGGCTGCATGTCCGCTCCTGCATCCACGCTCGAGGACGCCATCCAGGCCGCTCTGGCGACCGTGGACGACCCCGAGATCCGCCGCCCGATCACCGACCTCGGCATGGTCTCGGGCTTCACCGTGAGCGACGGCCTGGTCAAGGTCGACCTGCTGCTCACCGTCGCCGGCTGCCCGCTGCGGGACAAGCTGAACAACGACATCACCGCCGCCGTCACGAAGATCCCCGGCATCGATCGGGTCGAGATCAACTTCGGCGTGATGAACGAGGAGCAGCGCAAGGCGCTGCAGACCACCCTGCGGGGCGGTGGCGCTGCCGCGGAGCCGGTCATCCCCTTCGCCCAGCCCGGTTCGAGGACCAGGGTGTACGCGGTGGCAAGCGGCAAGGGCGGCGTCGGCAAGTCGAGCGTCACCGTCAACCTGGCCGCGGCGCTCGCCAAGCGGGGCCTGTCGGTCGGCGTGATCGACGCGGACATCTACGGCCACTCGGTGCCGCGGATGCTCGGTGTCGACGGCAAGCCGACCCGCGTCGAGGACATGATCATGCCGCCGCAGTCGCACGGTGTGAAGGTGATCTCGATCGGCATGTTCACCGCGGGAAACGCCGCGGTCGTCTGGCGCGGCCCGATGCTGCACCGGGCGCTCCAGCAGTTCCTCGCCGACGTCTACTGGGGCGACCTGGACGTGCTGCTCCTCGACCTGCCGCCGGGCACCGGTGACGTGGCCATCTCGCTGGCCCAGCTCCTGCCCAACGCGGAGATCCTGGTCGTCACCACCCCGCAGATGGCCGCCGCCGAGGTTGCCGAGCGGGCCGGCGCGATCGCGCTGCAGACTCACCAGCGCCTGGTCGGCGTGGTGGAGAACATGTCGTGGCTGGAGCTGCCGGACGGCTCGCGGATGGAGGTCTTCGGCGCCGGCGGTGGCGAGACGGTGGCCGACTCGCTGTCCAAGACCATCGGAGCCCGGGTCCCGCTGCTGGGTCAGATCCCGCTGGACACCCGGGTCCGTGAGGCCGGCGACGGCGGCACGCCGATCGTCCTGGCCGACCCGGAGGCCCCGGCTGCCAGGGCGCTCGACGGCGTCGCCGACAAACTGGCGATCCGCCGCGAGTCGCTGGTCGGCAAGCCGCTGGGCCTCATGGTCAACGCCAAACGCGGTTGATCCACTCGCCGTCTCGGCGGTTACAAGGCGAGTTGCCGCGGATCGGTCCTACGTCGCGTCGAGGTCGTAACGCTGCGCCGGTCGGGGAGCCTCAGGGGCTTTCTCGGCCGGCGCGACGCCTTTCCGGATGTCGACGGCGGCGGCCACGTCGTTCAGCTCCGACTTGACCCCGTTGAGGTCCTGCTTGACGTCGTCGAAGAGGTTCTGCAGGGGCTTGCGCAGCGCCTGCTCGTCCTCCTCGCTGAGCAGATGCTTGCGGATGAACGCCTTCGGGTGCAGATCCTCCAGCTGGATGTCGGTGCCCAGCTCGCGGCTCAGGTCGGCGGTCGCGCCCTGAGCCATGTTGCGCAGGCCACGCAGCATTTTCAGCCCGTCGCCGATCACCTTGGGCAAGCGCTCACCGAAGATCAGCAGCGCGAGCATGAGCAGCGCGCCGATCTCCCACCAGTTCAGATTCTCGAACACGTCCGGCCTCCCAGGCTTCCCGCGCCAAGCCTACGCACGCTCCCTGTGCGAACGCAGCCCGCCCGGAGCCTTCAGTTCGTATCCACGGCGGACATCATCCGACGGCCTCAGTTCGTACCAGAGGCGGGCATCATCCGACGGCCTCAGTTCGTACCAGAGGCGGGCATCATCCGACGGCTTCAGTTCGTGTCGGCGGCGAGTGTCACCGACGCGGAGGTGATCTTGCCGCCGCGGCGGTACTCCACGGCGACGACCGAGCCAGGAGCGTATTTCCGGACCATGGCGATCAGGCTGATCCCGTCGTCGAGCGGATGCCCGTCGAGCTTGGTGATCACGTCGCCGGCCTTGAGCCCCGCGGCGGCGGCCGGACCGGCCGGCTCGACACTGCGCAGACGGGCGCCCGCCGCCGACTCGCCGGTCATCACCTCGGCGCCGATCACGGTGCGCCGGGCCTTGCCGGTGTCGATGATGTCCTCGGCGATCCGCTTGGCCTGGTTGATCGGGATGGCGAAGGCGAGACCGATGTTGCCGGCCTCGGCCGTGGTGCCACCGACCGAGCGGATCACCGAGTTGACCCCGATGACCCGGCCGGCGCCGTCGACCAGCGGGCCGCCGGAGTTGCCCTGGTTGACCGCGGCGTCGGTCTGGATGGCCGCGTAGTAACGCCGGGTCCCGCTCTCCTCACCGGCCTGGATGGTGCGGTCCAGAGCGCTCACGATGCCCTGGGTCACGGTGTTGACCAGGGCCAGCGGTGAACCGAAAGCGAGCACCGGGTCACCCACGGCGATCTCGTCGGAGTTGCCGAGCGCGACCGGGATCAGGCCCTCTTTTGCGACTTTGATCACTGCGATGTCGGACTCCGGGTCGCGCCCGATGAGTTTCGCGGTGGCCGTGGAGCCGTCGTGGAAGGAGACCGACAGGGTGTCGTCGCCACCCTCGACCACGTGGTCGTTGGTGATCACGTAACCGTCCGTGGAGACCACGAAACCGGAGCCGATCGCCCCGCTGACGCGGACCGTCACGACGCTCGGCTGCACCCGGTCGACCACACCACTCGTCGACTCCGGGGGCCGCTGGGCCGACTCCGGGACGCTCTGGCCGGTCGCTCCGAGCTGCGTACGGCCACTCTCGGCATAGCCGCCCTTGACCGCGAAGAGGAAGCCCAGCGTGCCGCCGACACCGCCCGCGAGCAGCGCCGTGACCAGGCAGATCATCAGGATCGGGCCGAGCGGGCGCCGTGGCTCGTCGGGGTTGGGCGGGCTCTCCAGCGGAGGGCCGGCACCCGGCGGCGGAGGCGGCAGGAGCACCGCCGAGGGGGCATAGGGGTCACGCCACGGATCGGCCTGCCCACCGGACCACCATGGTGACGACTGCTGCGGCTCACCGGGCGCCGGGTGCGCAGAGGACGTCGGTGGCCGGCTCCAGTTCCAGCCGTCGGTCACGTCGGTGCCTCCACTCCGTCTAGCCCGGCTCCGCGCCTCCAGGATGACACGGATTCACCGGTTCACACCTTGCCACGGGTTCGCACCTGCGCCGAGTGCGCTGTTTATCCATCGACGGCGCAGTGCATCACCGGAGAACATCGCTCTACTCTCTTATCCGATGTGCGCGTTTCGCCGCGGGCATCCATCGCCGTACGGAGGTCGTCATCATCGGTCCTGCTCGTTCATTCGGTCAGCCGGCGGCGCAGTCAATGCCGTTCGCCGAGACCTTCGCCACCGAGGACCCGGTCCTGCAGACCGCGCGTGCTCTCGCGCACGAGCTCGGCCTGCCCTGTGTCTCCCCCGGCGCCGGCTCCGTGCTGAGCCTCCTGGCCGCCGCGGGCCGCGCCAAGGCCGTCGTCGAGATCGGCACCGGCACCGGCGTGAGCGGCATCTGGCTGCTCCGCGGCATGCGCCCGGACGGGGTCCTCACCACCATCGACGTCGAGCACGAGCACCAGCGGATCGCCCGGCGGATCTTCCAGGAGGCGGGGTACGCGTCGTCCCGGACCCGGATCATCAGCGGCCGGGCCCTGAACGTGCTGCCCCGGCTCTCGGACGGCGCCTACGACCTGATCTTCGTGGACGCCGACACCACCGAGTTCGCCGCCTGCACCGAGGCCGCCCTGCGCCTGCTGCGGCCGGGCGGGGTGCTGATCGTGAACGGCGCGCACGCCAACGGCCGGATCACCGACCCGTCCGCCCGTGACGTGGACACCCTCACCGTCCGTGCGACGGTGAAGGCGATCCGCGAGTCCGACGACTGGATCCCCGCGGTGATCTCGTCAGGCGCCGGCCTGCTGGCCGCCGTCAAACGCTGACAGATATCTGATCAGGGTCCGGGCGCCCCAGCCGGTGGCGCCCTTGGTCAGCTCCAGGTCGTGCGCCTCGGCCCAGCTCGGGGCGGACATGTCCAGGTGGGCCCAGCGGGCGTCGCCGAAGAAGTCGCGCAGGAACAGGGCGGCCATCACCGAGCCCGGCCCGGCCGGGGCGCTGATCCGGTCGGCGATGTCGCTGCGCAGATTGTCCAGGTAGTCGTCGGAGAGCGGCAGTCGCCACATCTGCTCGCCGGCCGCCGTCCCGGCCGCGGTCAGTGCCGCCGCCAGCTCGTCGTCCGGGCTGAACAGGGCGGCCGTGCGCTTGCCGAGGGCGACCGCGTTCGCCCCGGTCAGGGTGGCCAGGTCGATCACCAGGTCGGGGCGCAGCACGTCGGCGGCGTAGCCGAGCGCGTCGGCCAGCACGATCCGGCCCTCCGCGTCGGAGTTCGTGTTCTCGCTGGTCGAGCCGTCGTAGTGGGTGATCACGTCACCGGGACGGAAGGCGGAGCCACTCACCGCGTTCTCGGCCAGCGGGGTCAGGGCCGTCACCCGTACCGGAAGATCCAGGTCGGCGGCGCCGAGCGTCGCGGCGACCACCGCGGCAGCCCCGCCCATGTCCTTCTTCATCAGCTTCATGCCGTCGCGCGGCTTGATCGAGATGCCGCCGGTGTCGAAGGTGATGCCCTTGCCCACCAGGACCACGTGGGTGGTCGCGCCCGGCGGATTCCAGGACAGCTCCACGAACCGGGGCGGGGACACCGAGCCGCCGCCGACCGCCAGCAGGCCGCCGAACCGCCGCAGCTCGTCGCCGGCGCGGACGGTCACCGTGACGCCCGGGCGTGTCGCGGCCTCGGCGACGACCTGGGCGGCGAACCACTCCGGGTTCTTCACCGACGACGGCGTGTTGGTCAGGTCCCGGGCGAGCCAGGCGGCCCGGGCGGCGACCCGCGCCTCGGCGAGGCTCGCCGCATGGGAGGTGCCGCAGATCCGGACCTCCCGCGTGCGCGGGCCCCGGGGCGCGTCGCGGTATCGGTACCCGCCCAGCCAGAGGCCCTCCGCCAGGCCGCGCACCGAGGCGGCGGCGAGACCGGCGGGCAGGTGGATCTCGAGGTCCTCGTCGTCGGCCGTTTCCCGGATCGCCGCGGCACCGGCCGCACGCCAGTCCGTCTCGCCGCCGTCGCCGGTACCGGCGAGCAGCACTCGGGACGGGCTCCGCAGCGGACGTGGGAACACCGTGATCCGGCCCGGGGCTCCGGCGTCCTCGGTGGCACTGGCCAGTGCGGACATCTCGGCGTCCAGCTCGGGCCCGACCGGGACGACCCAGGTGGACGTTTCGTCGTTTACGTCCGTCAATCGGATGTCGAACACGGGAGGATGACCTTTCCGTAAGACGTGGAAAGCCCGCCGGTACGGGCGGTACCGTACCGGCGGGCTCGCGTGAAACGTCAGCCGGCGATCGACTTCAACGCGTCACCCAGCGCGTTGGCCTCGTCCGGAGTCATCTCAACGACGAGACGGCCACCACCCTCCAGCGGGACGCGCATGACGATGCCACGACCCTCCTTGGTGACCTCCAGCGGACCATCGCCCGTCCGCGGCTTCATCGCCGCCATCTTGTCTCCCCTCAGACCTACGTCAGGGTCGGTGGGTTGCCCCACAGCCACTTGCTCCTGGAATGCCAGCAGCCTCGTCACGTGCTCAGCCCCACGTGACGCGGTGCTCGTTTCCGACCGGCGGCCCGCTCAGGCCGTTTCACGTGTTCACGCGTTGCGGCCCACCGTGCCGATCAAACATTTTCCCTGATGAACACCGGCGAACCCAAACCCAGCCCGGGCGGATGTGACAGCGTCTAGCATATCGTCTTTCGGGCTGTCACAATGTGCGGTCATGCAGGCGCGGTCCGCACTCTTCGACCTGTACGGCGACTACCTGCGCGCTCGCGGTTCCCGAGCCCCGGTAGCCGCCCTCGTGAGACTGCTGGCCCCGCTCGACATCGCGGCCCCGGCGGTCCGTACCGCAGTGTCGCGAATGGTGCGACAGGGATGGCTGCATCCGCTACGCCTGGCCTCCGGACCGGGCTATCTGCTCACCCCGAAAGCCGCGCGCAGGCTCGACGAGGCGGCCGCCCGGGTGTACCGGACCGGTCGCGGCGGCTGGGACGGCCGCTTCGACATGATCCTTCTCCACGAGCCCCTCAGGCGGCAGGACGCGCTGCGTCTCACCTATCTGGGCTACGGGCCGCTCAGCGATCAGGTATGGGTGGCACCCAAGGCCTCCGAGGAGGTCGAGGCGGCTCTCAAGGACGTGGACCACGCCCGGTTCAGCGCCACCCACACCTCCGGTTCGGACATCGTCGGACGGGCCTGGGACCTGAGCCGGATCGGACAGTCGTACGAGGAGTTCGTCGGCTCGCTGCACCCCGTCGTCAAGGCGATCACGCCACGCAGCACCGATGAGGAGGCGTACGCCGCCCGTTTCCGCCTGGTCCACGCGTGGCGCTCGTTCCTCTTCCAGGATCCGCAGCTCCCGGCGGCGCTGCTGCCACCGGGCTGGCCGGGTGTCAAGGCCGCGCTCTTCTTCGACAAGCACGCCACCAGGCTGCGACCGGCGGCCGACCGGCACGTGGAACGTTGCCTGCAATCGGCCACGCGTGGAGCACGTGTGGGATTCTCAGATGCATGACCGACGCGCTGCTCGTCGACCGCACTGACGCGGTCGTCACCCTCACCCTGAACCGCCCCGAGGCGATGAACTCGTTCACCGTCGACCTCAAGGAGGCGCTGCGGGACACCCTCGCCCAGCTGGAGAGCGACCGGTCGTGCCGGGCGATCGTGCTGGCCGGCGCCGGTGGCAACTTCTGCGGCGGCCAGGACCTCAAGGAGCACGCGACGCTGCTCCAGGCCGGCTCCACCGACCTGAACACCGTCCAGGTGCACTACAACCCGATCGCCCAGCGGCTGGCCAGCATGCCGAAACCGGTGGTCGCCGCGGTCCGAGGGATGGCCGCCGGCGCCGGCGCGTCGCTGTCGCTGCTGGCCGACTTCCGGATCGGGGGGCCGAAGACCAGCTTCCTGATGGCGTTCGCCAACGTCGGCCTGGCCGGTGACAGCGGCATCTCCTGGTCGCTGCCGCGGATCGTGGGGCACGCCCGGGCGGTCGAGCTGCTGCTCCTGGCCCGGCCGGTGAAGGCGGACGAGGCGTCCCGCATCGGCATGCTCACCGAGCTGCTGGAGGACGACGAGCAGGTGCTGCCGCGGGCGCAGGAGCTGGCCGCACGGCTGGCCGCGGGCCCGACGATCGCCTACGGCGCGATCAAGCGGGAGCTGTCCATCGGCGACGCCGGCACCCTCTCCGACGCCCTGGCTGCCGAGGCGCAGGCCCAGGCGATCTGCGGCGCGACCGCGGACCACTCGGCCGCGGTCAACGCCTTCCTCAACAAGCAGAAACCCGAGTACCAGGGCCGCTGAGCCCTACTCGTCCTCGTCCTCTTCCTCGGGGTCCTGGTTCGCCTCGGCCCCGAGGACGAAGGCCTGCATCGCCAGCTCGTCGCCGGACGGCCAGACGTAGGTCGGCAGCTCGGCCGGGCCCAGCTCGAGCACGTGCGACCAGAACTGGCGCACCGCCTCCGCCGGGTTCGCCGCCTCGATCGGCATGGCCACGCTGACCAGCCACGGCTTCCGATCGGCGGGGGCACCGAGCCGCTCGGCGAACCGGCGGAACGTGGCCTCGTCGACCGGCCCCTCGGAGAGAGCGACCGGAACCGGCTCGTCGAAGGCGCGGCGCAGGTATGTCAGGGCGAGCTCGCCGTCTGCCTTCTCCACCCGGGCCAGGGCGACGACCTGCTCCTCGGCGACCAGCAGCACCTCGTCACCGACCGACGCGCCCGATGAGGACGGCACCGTCACCGCGTCGTGCTGGAACAACCGCTCGGTCGCCCACTGCCCTTCCGGAATGATCACCACGAACTGAGCCATGGTGTCATCTCATCACGGGCACCCAGCAGTCCGTGAGGTGGTCGTCGACCATGCCGGTGGCCTGCATCAACGCGTACGCCGTGGTGGGTCCGACGAATTTGAAGCCCTGCTTCTTGAGCGCCTTGGCCATGGCCGTGGACTCCGGGGTGACCGCCGGGACGTCCGCGCGGGTCTTCGGCCGGTCCCGTCTCGCGGGGGCGAACGACCAGAGCAGCCCGGTCAGGTCCAGCCCGGCCGCCACCCGGGCGTTGTGCAGGGCGGCGTCGACCTTCATCCGGTTGCGGACGATGCCCGGGTCGGCCATCAGGCGGACGGCGTCGGCCTCGGTGAACTCGGCGACCCTCTCGATCGAGAACCCGGCGAACGCGGCCCGGAACGCCGGGCGCTTGCGCAGGATCGTGATCCACGACAGGCCGGACTGGAACGCCTCCAGGGTGAGCCGCTCGAAGAGGGCGTCATCACCGCGGACCGGCCGGCCCCACTCCTCGTCGTGGTAGGGCGCATAGTCGGGTGTGCTGCCGCCCCAGAAGCAGCGGGCCCGGCCGTCGGCGCCGATCACGATGTCGGTCACGGGAGGCGACCCTGCTCGACCAGGCGCGCGAACCGCTTGAGAGCGCCGGTGAAGCCCAGTTTCGAGCCGGGCCACAGGACCGGCCAGGCGATCTTGCCGACGGCGCCTGCGGGCAACTGGAACCACTCGTGCAGGACCACCTGGGTCCGGTCGCCCGACATCGCGGTGCAGCGCATCGCCCCGGGACCCTTCAGCACCTTGCCGCAGTGCACGACGCGGACCTCGTACGGCGCGTTGACCTTGACCACGCGCAACTCGTCGCGCAGCGTCGCCGGGCCGAGCGCGGTGACCGCCTCGACCAGACTGCCCTCGCCGCCGTCGCCCTCGACCACCCGGACCCGGGTGAACGGAATCCAGTCGGACTGCTTCTCCCAGTCCATGAACGCGGAGAAGACCTTGGGCGCGGGAGCGTTGACGATCACCGTGGCGGTGAACTCACCTGGGCCCGCCTCCGAGTCGCTGCTCATCGTTTCTCCACCGGCTCCTGCGCCTCGGCCGCCGGGCGGTCGGCATCGACGGACGGCTCCATCGGGATGACCGGTGTCTCGAAGGCGGGCGGGACGGCGGCGGCCGGGGCGAGCGCGGCCTCACGGGCCTTGCGCAGCGCGTCGGCGTCGTCGGTACGGCCCTCGCGCAGCGCGGCCACCTCGGCCTCGAGCACGCCGATCAGCTCACCCTTGTAGCCGATGTCGTACGCCGCACGCTGCAGAGCCTGGTCGACCTGCGCCATCCGGTATCCCCGCCAGACCGTGTCGAACCTGGTCCGGGAGACGTCCTCCTCGCCGAGAGGACGGTCGCCGGGCAACGGGACCGCGCGGCCGTCGGGCTCGACCGGGGTCAGTCCGGGGTCGCCCCCGCTCAGCAACACGGTCACGCCGAAGACGATCGTCGCGACGACCAGAGCCACGACAATGAAGAGCAGAAGCTGACCCATGCGCACGATGTTGACATGTCCGCTTTCCGAGGGCGAGCCCGCCACCCGTCCGGATCATCCGGCCGGCCGTCCGGCGTCAGGTCCAGTTGAGGATCTTCTTGCGCCAGGCGTACACGATGCCGAGGGCGAGCACGGCGACGAAGATGCCCATCTCCGCGATGGAGAGCCCGCCGAACCCGGGACGATCGAAGATCACCGCCCACGGGAAGAGAAATACGGCTTCAACTGCGAAAAGCACATAAAGGTACGCATAGACGTAATACCTGATCTGTGCCTGCGCCCAGTCGCCCCCGACCGGATCGATGCCGCTCTCATAGGAGATCCGCTTACCCGCCGGTTCAGCCGGTCGGCCCGGCCGGAGCAGCCGGTTCGCACCGAACGCCGCGACGAACAGCAGGACACCGGCGGCCAGCACCAGACCGAGAACGGCATACGAGCCCAGATATCCCTCCACGATCGTGCAGCCTACCGAAGAGCACTAGCTCGCTCCGGCACCCGATAGCTACTGTGGGCAACGGTCCGCGGCCCCTTCGTAAGGAGCGGCGACGTAGTGTGGAAGTGACGATCAGCGGGCCGGCTCATCGACACCCTCATGCTGCCGGACCGCGCCTTTTGGAGGTTGAATCGTGGCCGCTCCCGCGAAGCGAGTCGAGCAACTGGACCGGGTTGTCATCCGTTTCGCCGGTGACTCAGGTGACGGCATGCAGCTCACCGGTGACCGGTTCACGTCGGAGACCGCTCAGCTCGGCAACGACATCTCGACGCTTCCCAACTTCCCCGCGGAGATCCGCGCACCAGCCGGGACACTGCCGGGTGTCTCCAGCTTCCAGGTGCACTTCGCCGACTACGACATCCTGACCCCCGGCGACGCGCCCAACGTGCTCGTGGCGATGAACCCGGCGGCACTCAAGGCCAACGTGGCCGACCTGCCGGCCGGTGCCGACATCATCGTCAACACCGACGAGTTCACCCGCCGCAACCTGACCAAGGTCGGTTACGCCGTCAGTCCCCTCGATGACGGCTCGCTCGACGAGTTCGCGGTCCACCCGGTGGCCCTCACCTCCCTGACCCTAGGCGCGCTGGCCGAGAGCGGCGTCTCGAAGAAGGACGGCGAGCGGGCCAAGAACATGTTCGCGCTGGGGCTGCTCAGCTGGATGTACTCGCGCCCCTACGAGTCGACGCTGCGGTTCCTGGAGCGTAAGTTCGCCAAGCGTCCGGACCTGGTCGCGGCGAACAAGGCGGCGTTCCGCGCCGGGTGGAACTACGGCGAGACCACTGAGGCCTTCTCGGTGCGCTACGAGATCAAGCCCGCCAAAATGCTGCCCGGCACCTACCGCAACATCACCGGCAACCAGGCGCTCGCGCTCGGGCTGGTGGCCGCGGCGGTCCGGTCGAGACTGCCGCTGTTCCTGGGCGCCTACCCGATCACACCGGCCTCCGACATCCTGCACGAGCTCTCCAAGCACAAGCGGTTCGGCGTCACCACGATGCAGGCCGAGGACGAGATCGCGGCGATCGGGGCGGCGCTCGGCGCCTCCTACGGCGGGGCGCTCGGCGTCACCACCACCTCCGGTCCCGGCGTGGCGCTCAAGGGCGAGACCATCTCGCTGGCCATCGCTCTGGAGCTGCCGCTCGTCGTCGTCGACGTGCAGCGGGCCGGGCCGTCGACCGGCATGCCGACCAAGACCGAGCAGGCCGACCTCAACATGGCACTGTTCGGCCGGCACGGCGAGGCCCCGCTCGCGGTGATCGCACCCAAGTCACCGTCCGACTGCTTCCACGCGGCACTGGAGGCGGCACGGATCGCGCTGACCTACCGCACCCCGGTGATCCTGCTGTCGGACAACTACGTGGCCAACGGGTCGGAGCCGTGGCTGCTGCCGTCCGTCGACGAACTGCCCGACCTGCGGGTCACGTTCGCCACGGCGCCCAACACCGAGGACGGGCGCTTCCTGCCGTACCTCCGCGATCCGGAAACGATGGCGCGGCCATGGGCCGTGCCCGGAACGCCGGGCCTGGAGCACCGCATCGGGGGTCTGGAGAAGGCCGACAAGACCGGCGACATCTCCTACGACCCGGCGAACCACGAGTTCATGGTCCGCACCCGGCAGGCCCGCATCGACGCCATCCCGGTGCCCGATGTGGACGTCGAGGACCCGTCCGAGGCCGCGAGCGTGCTCGTGCTCGGCTGGGGCTCCACCTACGGCCCGATCGGCGCCGCCTGCCGCGCGCTGCGCCAGCGCGGCCTCACCATCGCGCAAGCGCACCTGCGGCACCTGTCGCCGCTCCCGGCGAACCTCGGCGAGGTGCTGGCCGGTTACGACAAGGTCGTCGTCCCGGAGATGAACCTCGGTCAGCTCGCCGCCGTGATCCGGGCGAGATACCTGGTCGACGTGGTTCCGTTCAACCAGATCAGCGGGCTGCCGTTCACCGCGGCCACGCTGGAGAACATGCTGGAGGACGTGGTCAAGAATGGCTGAGACGGTCGCTCTGAAACTCACCGCCAAGGACTTCAAGTCCGATCAGGAGGTCCGCTGGTGCCCCGGCTGCGGTGACTACTCGATCCTCGCGGCCATGCAGCGGTTCATGCCCGAGCTGGGCATCCCGCGCGAGAAGATCGTCTTCGTCTCCGGCATCGGCTGCTCGTCCCGCTTCCCGTACTACATGAACACCTACGGGATGCACTCGATCCACGGGCGGGCCCCGGCGATCGCGACCGGCCTGTCCACGTCCCGCCCCGACCTGAACGTCTGGGTGGTGACCGGCGACGGCGACGCGCTGTCGATCGGCGGAAACCACCTGATCCACGCGCTGCGGCGCAACGTGAACCTGAAGATCCTGCTCTTCAACAACCGGATCTACGGCCTCACCAAGGGTCAGTACTCGCCCACCTCCGAGATCGGGAAGGTCACCAAGTCGACACCGACCGGCTCGGCCGACACCCCGTTCAACCCGCTCTCCCTGGCACTCGGCGCCGAGGCCACCTTCGTCGCCCGGACCATCGACTCGGACGCCAAGCACCTGCAGTCGGTGCTGCGGGCCGCCGCCGAGCACCAGGGCTCGGCGTTCGTGGAGATCTACCAGAACTGCAACATCTTCAACGACGGCGCCTTCGACCTGATCAAGGACTCCGACACGCGGGACGCCCATCTGATCCGGCTGGAGCAGGGTGAGCCGATCACCGTCGGCAACCTCAACGTGGTGCACCCTGAGGGCAGTTTCGGGCTGAAGGTGCAGGAGGGCGGCACCCCGATCATCCACGACGCGACCGTGGACGATCCGGCGTACGCGTTCGCGCTCAGCCGGCTCTCCGGGTCGGACCTGAACACCACACCGATCGGGGTGTTCCGCAACGTGCGGCGCCCGTCCTACGACGAGATCGTCCGCAAGCAGGTGCTCGACGCCCGGGCGCAGGCCAGCGGCACACCCGAGGAGATGCTCGACGGTCTCCTCGGCAGCGGCGACACCTGGACGATCCTCTAGACGCTGACCCCGTTGGACACGGTCTCGTCATCGCGGATGTAGACGAGCAGGTCGCCGGTCTCGATCGTGACGGTCTGCTCGCCACCCAGCGGCAGCACCTTGCCCCGGCGGATCAGGGCCACCACCAGGGTCGACAGCTCACGTGGATTACGGCCGACCTCGGCCCGCTCCGCGGACCGCATCGCCAGCGCCATGCCCTGGCCCGGGGTCAGCAGATCCTCGACCACGTCGATCAGCGGCGGGGCCGTCGTGGTCAGGCCCAGCAGCCGGCCCGCCGTCGACGACGACACGATCACGTGGTGGGCGCCGCTCTGCTTCAGCAGTGCGGCGTTCTCCTGCTCGCGGACCGCCGCGATGATCCGCACCTGGCCGGCCGTCAACTGGCGCACCGTCAACGTGATCAGCACCGACGCCTCGTCCCGGTCGGTGGCGATGATGACCGACTTGGCGTTCTTCACATCCGCCTCGTTCAGCACCGAGGACCGGGTGGCGTCGCCCTCGATGACGACGAATCCGCTCGCGGCGGCCTGCCGGACACCGACCTCACGGTTCTCCACGATGACGATCCGGGACTTCTCATACCCCGTCTCCAGCAGCGCGGCGACCGCGGCCCGGCCCTTGGTGCCGTAACCGCAGATGATCACGTGGTCCTTCAACTTGCGCCTCCACCGGCTGACCCGAAGGCCCTTGCGGTACTGGTCGGTCAGCACCTCCAGTGTGGTGCCGACCAGGATGATCAGGAAGAGGACCCGGGCGGGCGTGATGAACAGGACGTTCACCAGGCGGGCCGACTGGGTCTGCGGCGTGATGTCGCCGTAGCCGGTGGTGGAGAGGGAGACGACCGCGTAGTAGAAGCAGTCGAGCAGGGTGAGGCCGTCCTCGTTGACGTCCCGGTAGCCGTCCCGGTCGATGTAGATCACCATGACCGCCAGCAGGACCAACGAGGTCGCCATCAACAACCGGAGCCCGAGGGCTTTCAGCGGTCCCTGCCGGACCAGAGGTAGATGAATCATGGAACCGCCCGCACGCGATCACCTTAACGGTCAAGCTGAAGGACGTATCCCAGGACATCACATCAGTCACCGGCCGCGCGTCGGAGGTCCCACATGCGCCACATGGCGGTAACCGCCCTCCTCGCCGCGGCCCTGCTCCCGGCGGCTCCCGCGAACGCTGCTCCCGCTCCCGCCGCCCGGGACGAGGTCCTGGCCGGCTGGACACAACCGACCGCGGAGAGCACCGCCGCCTGGCAGGCCGCCCGCCGGGACCGGGATCGCTGGGCCGCCTACCGTTTCGACTGGTCGAGCGATGTGTGCACGCACGCACCCGACACCCCGGCGGGCTTCGACTTCGGCGACGCGTGCCGGCACCACGACTTCGGATACCGCAACTACGCCGATGATCTCGCCCGCCACAAGGCACGCATCGACGAGGTGTTCCGCGCCGACCTGCGCCGCATCTGCGACGGTCACCGTCTCTACGCGCAGCCGTTCTGCAACGGGATCGCGTTCACCTACTACGAGGCGATCCGGTTACAGCCGAGACCATGAATCATCCGGTACGCAGGTAACTGTCCCCGAACGCACCTCTCCCGTCCCGCCACCACACCGCGACGAGGGCGACCACTCCCGGCCGACAGCGCGACCGCCGGGCTGGGTGACGGCTCACGCTCTGCCACCGCATTCAGCCCGGCGGTCGCGTCGCGGTCTGGAGTGGTCGCCCTCGTCGCGGGGCGGCTACGGGAGGAGTGGGTGCGGTCGGGGGCGGCCGACGGCGTACCAAATGATCATCTGACTATCTGGGCGAAGCGGGCGGCGCCGTTCTCGAGGTCGGGATGTTCGACGGCCAGGGCCAGGGCGACTATCCGGTCGAAGCCGAGGCCGGCGCCGTCGGCGTAGGCCGCGTCGAAGGCGGCGTCGCCGAGCGCGGACCGGAGGGACGCCTGCTGCGACGACCAGAAGGCGCCGAACGAGGCGGTCCGCCGGGCGCCGCGGGCCGCCTCCGCTCCGCCGAACAGCACCGACGCGGTGGCCGCGTCGCCGCCGAGAGCGCAACGGACCGCGATCGCCGCCAC
>NZ_JBHSBL010000017.1:489610-557046 GCF_042650585.1 Actinoplanes subglobosus | reverse complement strand
GCCGCACCCCGGAAGCCGTGCCGCAACCGGGACCGCAACGCCACCACCAGATGATCATGGGCGGCGACCAGGTCACCGCGGCGAAGCGCGACCATACCCAACAGCCAGTCGACTGCACGGCGGCCACGGTCCTCGGGGCGCGCCGCCTCCAGATGGCGGGAGGCGCCCAGCAGGTCGGCGGCCTCGGTCAGGGCCTCACGGCGCCAGAGCAACTCGGCGAGCGTGAGGACGGCAGGGAAGGCGGTGGCCGGGACACCGCCGCGCTCGGCCACGGCGATCACGTCTCGGCAGTCCTGCTCGGCGGTCGCGGAATCACCGCCGGTCAGCGCCACGCGGGCGACCCGGATACGGAGCGGCAGCGCCGGGTCGGCGGACCGCTCGGCCTCGGCCGCCTCCTGCACGGCGATCATCTCGGCCGCGGCACGGATCGCCGGCGCGTCGTCCGCCGCAACCGGGCCCGCCTCCGCGGTGAGGTCCCCCGCAACCGGGCCCGCCTCCGCGGTGAGGTCCCCCGCAACCGGGCCCGCCTCCGCGGTGAGGTCCGCAGCAACCGGGCCGGCCGGCGTGGTGACGCCCGCCGCCGCCTCGGCCGTGGCTTCGGCGAGGGCCAGGAGGCGTTCGCGCTCGGTTCGGTCGGTGGTGAGGCCGGCGTGCACCAGGTAGCCCGTGGCCAGGTCCGTCGCGGGCACGTCGGCCGGCAGGTGCGGGTAGAGGGCGGCGAGCAACTGCCGGCCGGAACGGGTGTCGCCGTGTTCGCGCCACCAGGGGTCGAGCGCGGCGGCCAGCCGTAGACCGGCTGCCACGTCGCCGGTCTCGGCGGCCCACCGGAGGGCGCCCTGCCATTCGGCGACCCAGGGGCTCAGCTCGGTGAGGGAGAGCGGGCGCACCTGGTTCTCGGTGTCGGCGGTGATCCGGTCCAGGGCGTTCAGCGACCAGGTGAGGTGGCGGTCGCGGGCGGCCGGTTCGTCGCCGGTCGCGGCGAGACGGCGCAGCGCATAGGCACGGACCTGCTCGGACAGCCGGTACCGCGGCCCGGGCGTGACGTCGACGAGCGACTTGTCGGCGAGTTCGGAGAGGGCGCTGAGGGCCTCCGGGTCGAACCACTCGACGGTCGCGAGGTCGACCGGGCCGGCGAAGACGGCGAGACGGCGCAGCAGTTCGGCGGCCCGGCGGCCGAGGGTGCGGTAGGACCAGGTCAGGTTGTTGGCGAGGCTGGCGTGCCGGCCGTCGCCCGCGGCGTCGTTGTCCAGCGCGCCGAGCGGGTCGTCGAGGCGGCGAGCCAGCTGTTCGGCCGGGAGCAGCCGCAACCGGGCGGCAGCCAGCTGGATCGCCAGCGGTGACCCTTCGAGGCGGGCGGCGAGCCGGGCCAGCTGCGGGTCGCCGTCGCCCGGCTGCCCGCCCTGCGCGGCCGCCGCCCGGTCACGGAGCAGGGCGAACGCGTCGGCCGGCACGAGCGGCGGGATCCGCCACACGGTCTCGCCGGCCAGCGCCAGCGGTGCCCGGCCGGTGGCCACGACGTCGAGACGGCGGCAGCGGCTGAGGAGCCGGTGGACGAAGGTGGCGGTCAGCGCGGGCGCGGCGTCACAGGTCTGCAGCACGACCAGCATGCGCCGCTCGGCGCACCCCTCGACCAGCGTGTCGATCATCGGCCGGCCCGGTTCGGGGCGCAGGCCGAGGGCCGCGGCCAATGCGGCGGGCAGGCCTTTCACCGCGGCGGCGGCATCGATCGTCCAAACACCGCCGGGGTACGCCGGAAGCAGCTGCTCGGCCACGGCATGAGCGAGGCGCGTCTTCCCGGATCCGCCGGGACCGACGACCGTGACCAGGCGGTGGTGACTGATCAGCCCGGCCAGATCGGTCAGCTCGGTGCGGCGGCCGACGAACGGCGTGTGCTCGGCCGGAAGGTTGTGCCGGGGCGCCTGGGCGGTCCGTGGGTGCGGGAAGTCCCGTTCCAGCCCGGGCGCCATCACCTGGAACAGCCGCTCGTCGTCGTCGAAGCCGCGCAGCCGGTAGGCGCCGAGGTCCAGCAGGTCGACGGTGGCGAGGGTGGCGGCGGCAGCGGCACCGGTCGATCCGCCGGTCGTGGCGGCGTAAGTGGCGGTGACCGCGAGGGCGGTGGCCTCCGAGCAGAGCACCTGGCCACCATGTGCGGCAGCGGACACCCGGGCGGCCCGGTGCACCTCGGCACTGGCGTATTCCTGGCCGATCGGAACGGCGCGACCGGTGTGCAGTCCCATCCGGACGCGGGGTACCGCGTCGGGTCGCGGCCAGTCGTGTGCGGACAGTCGGCGCTGTGCTTCGACGCATGCCGCGAGGGCCGCGTCGGCATTCGAGAAGGCTACGAAAAAGGAGTCACCCTCCGTGAGGAGCTCGACACCACCGAAGTCTTCGAATACACCCCGTAGCACTGCCCGATGCGCTCCGAGAACGCTCCGGTATGCCTCACCGAGCATCCGGGCAAGTCGTGTCGAGCCCTCGATGTCGGTGAACATAAAGGTCACCAGGCCACTGGGTAGCTCGATCCGTCCCGACACGGTGGAACCTCCGCCCCCTTTGGGAAGTCGCGAATGATGGTGCCGTATCTCTGCGTCACCGCCCATCGTAGAAACGGACGGTAATCGTGTGCCCGCCATGGACGACCCCTTACGGAGGACATCGTGATCACGACATCGACCGGAGGCATACGGGACTACGCGTCTCGTAACGAAAGAGATCGAACGCGGAAACGCCGCGCGCGGCCAAAACCGCGGCGACGTCCGGGAGTACACGTACGGGGCAACGAATCGCCACCAGGAGCGAGGAAAAGGTCACCGGCCGAAGTCGACAGCGGGGCGGCCCGGGGTGGTGTCAGCAGCCGCATCCTCCGCCGCAACAGCCGCCACCACCGCCGCCGGACGGCGCCGGCGTGGCCGTGCCGCCACGGCCGGTGACGGCGACTGTGGACAGGAGCTTGACGGTGTCGGCGTGCCCCTGCGGGCAGTCCGCCGGGTCAGCCGCCGCACGCATCGGACGGCTGACTTCGAACGTGGCGCCGCACGCGCGGCACCGGAACTCATAACGCGGCATCCGACCAGCGTAGGGCCCGTGCGGTGGGCCGTGCACGGGGAGTTCGGAGAGGAGTTGCCGGACCGTTGCCGAGGCGTTGTCCACAGGCGGTCGGCGTCCCTCCCGAGAGTGGTTTCCGGCGGGTAGGGTCGACCCGTGGTGGAGGCGTCGAACATCCCAGCAGAGCGGCCGGAGCTGCGTTCCGCGGCGCCGCATCAGGGCGGTCCGCTGGGCAGTTCCGGTGCGGCCCCGGGCATCCCGGAGGAGTCGGCTGCCGAGCCCGCCGCTCCCGCGCCCGCGGAGCAGGCCGCCGCCAGAAAACTCATCCCGGCGCAGCGGACCGGCGGCACCGACAAGACCTCGCCCGAGACGACCTCGCCTGAGGAAGCGGTCGCTGAGGCGCGTGCCGACACGCCGGCCACCCCCGGCGGCGACAAGACCGAGGCCGGAGAGGCCAAGACGGGCTCGGAGCCGCCAGTCGGTGCCGCACCGGCGGCGGGAGCCGCGCCGACGGTGGGGGCAGCGCCGACCGTGGGCGCGGTACCGACCGTCGGTACAGCGACGCCGGCAGGGGCGACGCCGACTACAGGCACGGCAGAACCCGCGGGCATGCCAGGCACGGAAGCCGCGGGGGCGGGCGCCGCAGTTGCTGGCACGGCAGGCACAGGCACGGCGGGCACGGGCACGGGTACGGCAGGCACGGGTACGGCAGGCACGGGCACGGCGGCCGCGGGTGCGAGTGCTCCGGGCGCGACGGCTGCGGGCGCGACGGGCGCGGGCGCTCCGGGCGCGGGCGCGACGGGCGCGGGCGCGGATGCTCCGGGCGCGGGCGCGACGGGCGCGGCGCCGGGGAGCAAGAAGCGGCGGATGCGGCCTCTTCGGGCGACCGGTCGTGGTGTGCGGGCTGTCTACACCTGGACCAGGGGGCCGACCGGCCGGGTTGTGGTTCCGGGCGTTCTGGTGGCGACGCTCGTCGTGCTCGCCGGGACATTCGGGGCCTATCTGGTGCCCCAGGCGCTGGAGGCCAAGCCGACGCCGAGTGCCACTCCGGCGTTCGGCGTGGATCCGCAGGGTTCGGTGCCTCCGGCCGAGTGGGCGACACCCGGCGGCCAGGCGCCCCTGCCGGGCACCGGGACCCTGCCGCCGAACAATCCGCTGCCCGGGGTGACCACCGGCCTGCCGGGTGTGGTCCCGCCCGTGGTGAACGCCGCACGGCCCGCCGACGCGCTGGCCTCCTGGGCCGAGCAGGTCGGGACCCGGGTCGGTATCCCGGTGGTGGCGGTGCAGGCCTACGGCTATGCCGAGCTGGTGCTCGCGCAGACCAACCCGGGCTGCCGCCTGGACTGGACCACCCTCGCCGCGATCGGCAAGGTGGAGTCTTCGCACGGCAGTTTCAACGGGGCGGTCCTCGGCGCCGATGGTGTGGCGCAGCCGACGATCCTCGGGCTGCCGCTGGACGGTCAGGGTGGCCGCCAGTTGATCACCGACACCGACCGGGGCGCGCTGGACCAGGACACCACCTATGACCGGGCGATCGGGCCGATGCAGTTCATCCCGTCGACCTGGAAGGAGACGGCGATCGACGCCGACCGGGACGGCGTGGCCAACCCGAACGACATCGACGACGCGGCCCTGACGGCGGCGGTCTACCTGTGCAAGGGCAGCCGCGACCTGTCCAGGCCGGACTCCTGGTGGGACGCCATCCTGTCCTACAACGCGGTCCGCCCCTACGCGCAGAAGGTGTATGCCACCGCCGACGACTACGGCCGGCGCAGCAAGCTCTGACCCGAGGAGTCCGCTGGGGACCGCCGGCGAACGAGGCACACATCGGCGATCTTCGCGACGCTGAGTGAGCGCAACCGTACTTTTGCGTGGTCAGCACTTCCCTGGAGGTCTCACAAACGGCACGATGTACCCGTGAGGGTGCGTGAATGGGATCCCCGCTCCGCGTCCGCGGCCGAGGTCAACTCGCTCGTGGAGACGGTCAACGCGGTCTTGGCGGTCGATCTCCCGGATGATCCACCCTGGCGGGACGTGCAGGTCAGGGAGTATCTGGCCGAGACCATGCCGGGCGAGCGCAGGATCACCTGGATCGCCGAGGACGATCGCCTCCCGGAAGGCGAGGGAAAGATCTTCGGGCACGTGAACATCCTGCTGCTCGGGGACATCGGTGTGCTCGAGGTGCTGGTCCGGCCCGAGTTGCGGCGCCGCGGCCTGGGCCGGCAGCTGGTGGCGGTGGCGACGCGTCGCGCCTATCTGGAAGGTTTCTCGTCGATCGGCGTCGAGGCGATCGGCGGCACGTCGGCGATCCCGTTCTACGAGTCGCTCGGCTTCGAGCGGGAGTATGTGGAGACCCGCAGCGTCCTCAACCTGGACACGGTGGACTGGCAGGCGCTCGGCGGGATGGCCAGCGGGATCAGCGCCGGTTACCGGATCGAGTACCACCCGGGCGGCCCACAGGATCATCTGCTGGCGGCCTATGCGCAGGCCAAAGCCGAGGCGCAACGTGACGACGACGATCTGGACCTGGCGCCGCGCTCGTCGGATCCACAGCGGCTGCGCGAGTCGTTGGAGACTCTGCACCGGCGCGGGCTGAAACCTTACATCGTGCTGGCGATCCACGAGGCGACCGGCAGTGTGGCCGGTCTGACCGAGGTGGTCGTCCCGGCACAGCACCCGGAGCGGGCCGATCAGTACGACACGATCGTCGTCCGGGAACACCGTGGCTACGGCATCGACCGGGCGATCAAGGCGCGGATGCTGTTCGAGTTACGGGCCGCCGAACCGACGCTGCGTCAGGTGCAGACGTGGAACGCGCAGCACAACGAGTCGATGCTCAAGGTCAACGCCGAGCTGGGCTATCAGTCGGACCGTGACTGGTTCGAGTACATCGCCGACGTCACCCAGCTGGTCCAGTCCCTGGAGCCGACCGCGTAGGTCCCCGCGGCTGGCCCTGAGAACGCGACGCGGCGGTGACGGACGGCCGGGATAACGCGCGATGCGGCGGTGACGCGCGGCCCGGACCACCGGATTCAGCCCGGCGGTCGCGTTTCGGCCGGGAGGGCCGCCTGCGTCGCGTGGAAGCCACGGGAGGTGTGGTTCGGCGAGGGGCGGCCGACGGCGTACCCCTCAGCGGTTTTGAATGAGGTTTGCCGCCTCGACGGCCCAGTAGGTGAGGGTGATCTGAGCGCCGGCGCGCTTGATCGACGTGAGCGATTCGAGGATGACGCGCTCGCGGTCGATCCAGCCGTTGGCGGCGGCCGCCTCGACCATCGCGTACTCGCCGGAGACCTGGTAGGCGGCGACCGGCACGGTCACCCGGTCCCGGATCGCGGCGATGATGTCCAGGTAGGGCAGCGCCGGCTTGACCATGACGATGTCGGCGCCCTCGGCGACGTCGAGGTCGACCTCGCGCAGCGCCTCGCGCAGGTTCGGCGGGTCCTGCTGGTACTGGCGACGGTCGCCCTGCAGCGTCGACTCGACAGCCTCGCGGAACGGGCCGTAGAAAGCGCCCGCGTATTTCGCCGAGTAGGCGAGGATCGCGATGTCCTGGTGACCGGCCGCGTCGAGGGCCTTGCGGATCACGCCGATCTGACCGTCCATCATGCCGGACGGGCCGACCATGTGGGCGCCGGCCTCGGCCTGCGCGACCGCCATCTCGCCGTAGATCGCCAGCGTCGCGTCGTTGTCGACCGAGCCGTCCTCGGCCAGCACACCGCAGTGGCCGTGCGAGGTGAACTCGTCGAGGCACAGGTCGCCCATGATGACCGTGGAGTCGCCCAGTTCGGCCCGGAGGTCACGGAGGCCGACGTTGAGGATGCCGTCCGGGTCGAGCCCCGCCGAGCCGGTCGCGTCCTTGTTGGCGTTGTCCGGCACGCCGAAGAGCATCAGGCCGCCGACGCCCGCCGCGACCGCCTCGGCCGCGGCCTTGCGCAGCGACTCGCGGGTGTGCTGGACGACGCCGGGCAGGGAGCTGATCGGTTTCGGCTCGGTCAGTCCCTCTTTGAGGAACATCGGGAGGACCAGCTCAGACGGGGCGAGACGGGTCTCCTCGACCAGGCGGCGGATGGCCGGGGTGCGGCGGAGACGACGCGGGCGAATGTCGGGGAAGGACATCGGCACTCCTGAGAATCGCTACGCGAGAATGGTTGAGGCTGCGGAAACGACGAAGCGCGCCGCTTTCGCAAACGGCGCGCCTTCATCAGAGGGTCAGCGGAACCGGAGAGCCGTCGGGCCCTGCACCTTGGAGCCGCGGCGCTGCTTGGCCGGCATGGCGGCCAGCTTCTCGCGGAGCTCCAGAGCGTACTCGGCGAGCGCCTCGACCAGGTCGGGCACCGAGGCGTTCTGCGGCTGGGTGTCGACCCGGAGGCCGAACTCGACGGCGGTCTCGGCGGTCTTCGGGCCGATCACCGCGACGACCGTACGGGCGTGCGGCTTGCCGGCGATGCCGACCAGGTTGCGGACCGTCGAGGACGAGGTGAAGAGCACCGCGTCGAAACCGCCCGACTTGATGGCGTCGCGGATCTCGGCGGGCGGCGGGGCGGCGCGGACCGTCCGGTACGCCGTGACGTCGTCCACCTCCCAGCCGCGCTCGATCAGCCCGGCCGCGAGGGTCTCGGTCGCGATGTCGGCCCGCGGCAGCAGCACCCGGCCGACCGGGTCGAGGATCTCGTCGTGCGGCGAGAACTCGGCCAGCAGACCGTCGGAGGACTGCTCACCGGCCGGGATCAGCTCCGGCTGGATGCCGAACGCGCGGACCGCGTCGGCGGTGGCCTCACCGATGCAGGCGATCTTCACGCCACCGAAGTGACGGGCGTCGAGGCCGTGCTCGCCGAACTTCTCCCAGACCGCGCGGACCGCGTTGACCGAGGTGAAGATGACCCACGCGTACCGGCCGTCGACCAGGCCCTTGACGGCCCGCTCCATCTGCGCCGGGGTACGCGGCGGCTCGACCGCGATGGTCGGCACCTCGCACGGGATCGCGCCGTAGGCACGGAGCCGGGCGGACATCGCGCCGGCCTGCTCCTTCGTCCGCGGGACGAGGACCTTCCAGCCGTACAGCGGGCGGTTCTCCCACCAGCTCAGCGCGTCGCGCTCGGCGACGTCGGCGCCGACGGTGAGGACGACCCGGCCGGTGAAGCCGAGCGCCGCCGCGACGAAGCTGTCCACCGTCGAGGTGGTGGTGTACTGCGTCTCGCCGGTGCCGTCGCCGGTCACACCGACCGGGACACCCGGCTCGACACCGGCCGCGAGCAGCCCGTCACGGACGGCGGCGAGGTCACCGGCATCCACGGCCACGGCGAAGGAGCCCTTCTGGGCGGCGGCGGCGAGCGCGTCGAAGTCGAGGCTGGTGACGTCGTCGACGTCGGCGGCGGTCCGCACGCCGGGCAGCGGCACACCGGCGTAGGCGGCGACACCCTCGGCCTGGCCGATGCCCGGGATCACCTCGAAGTGCACCGCGGTCCGCGCGACCGCCTGCACCTCCTTGACCACCGAGTCGTGGCCGAACGGGTCACCGGCGACCAGGTGCACGGCCGACAGGCCGGACTTGGCCGCGGAGAGCAGCACCTTGGCGACGTCGCCGGGAGCGCCCTCGGCCGGGCTGAACTGCGCGTCCTCCTTGGCGTCGGAACGGATCGCGCTGAGCAGGGAATCGGGCACGCCGCGGTCGTAGACCACCTGGTCGGCATCGGTCAGCGCCGCATACGCGCGGCGGGTCAGCAGCTCCGGGTCGCCGGGTCCGGCGCCGATGAACGCGATGCGTCCGGCTGGCTTACGGGCGGTGCGGGTGGTCATTCTGTGCTCCCCATCAGGGTATCGGCTCCGGCGTCGAGGAGATCGATGGCAAGCGCCTTGCCGATCTCCGCCGCGCCGGCGGGCGTTCCGGTGCGCGACAGTCGGATGGCTCGAACCCCATCCGGGCTGATCACCGCACCGCGCAGGTAAATCTCGTCGCCGTCATCACCTTCGGCGATCTCGGCGTGTGCCGCGACCGGGGCGGAGCACCCGGCCTCCAGCGTGGCCAGCATCGACCGCTCCGCCATCACGGCGGCGCGGGTCGGTGCATGATCGAGAACGGACAGCAACTCGATCAGGTCGGTGTCGTCGGCCCGGCACTCCACGGCCAGCGCGCCCTGAGCCGGGGCGGGCAGCATGAGCATCGGGTCGAGCGTCTCGGTGATCTCCGCGGACCGGCCGAGACGTGCCACTCCGGCCCGGGCGAGAACGACGGCATCGAGATCTGCCTCGGGTCCTAGTACCCGGGCGATTCGCGAGTCGACGTTCCCTCGGATCGGCGTGACCTGCAACTCTAGGCCCAAAGCCGTCAATTGCGCGATTCGGCGCACCGCACCGGTGCCGATGGTGGAGCCCGGCGGCAGCTCAGCGAGGGTCAGACCGTCACGGGCGATCAGGGCGTCACGTGGGTCCTCACGCACCGGCACGGCCGCGATGTGCAGGCTCGGGGGCTCGGCGGTGGGCAGGTCCTTGTACGAGTGGACAGCGAAATCGATCTCACCGGCCAGCAGCGCGTCGCGCAGCGCGGAGACGAACACACCCACACCGAGCTGGGCGACCGGGGCGGCGGAACGGTCACCGGGGGTGACGATCCGGACCAGCTCGACCGGGCGGCCGGTGGCGGCGGTCAGCGCGTCGGCGACCATCTGCGACTGCGTGAGCGCCAGAGCGCTTCCCCGCGTGCCGAGACGCAGCGTCATGCTTTCCCCCCGATCTCAGGTACCGCGTCGGCCTGGGTGGCGAGCGGGACGTCCAGGTCGAACAGCTCACGGAGCAGTGCGGCGTACTGATCGCCGCCGGGTTCGGCGGCGAGCTGGCGGACCCGCACGGTGGGTGAGTGCAGCAACTGCTGGACGACCCGGTGCAGGGTACGGGAAACATCCGCCCGCTGCTCCTCGGTGAATTCCGGTCGCCGGGAGATCAGCTTGCGCATCTCCGCCGACACCACGTCCTCGGCGCGGGTGCGCAGCGCCGCCACGGTGGGTGCGATCTCGGCACCGCGGAGCCAGCCGAGGAAGTTCTCCACCTCGCCGACGACGATCTGCTCGACAGCCGCCGTCTCGGCCGCGGCCGGGTTGGTCCGGCGGCTGCCGGCCAGGCTGTCGATGTCGATCACGGTCAGGCCGGGCAGGCCGGCGGCGTCCGGCGCCACGTCACGCGGGACAGCCAGGTCGAGGACGATCAGGTCCTTGCCGACCCGCTCCAGGCGCTCGCGGGTGAGCACCGGCTGGGTGGAGGCGGTGGCGCACACCACGATGTCGACCTCGCGCAGCACATCGTCGAGCTGCTCGAACGGGATCGCGACGGCACCGTAGGCCTCGGCGAGCCGGTCGGCCCGCTCGTGGCTGCGGTTGGTGATCCGCAAGGGGCCGACACCGCTGCGGGTGAGTGTGGCGACCGAGAGCGAGCCCATCGCCCCGGCGCCGATGATCAGGGCGGAACGGCCGGTCAGGTCGCCACCGAGATGCTCGGCGGCCACGTCCAGTGCGGCGGTGACGACGCTCTGGCCGGCCTTGTCGATGCCGGTCTCGGCGTGCGCCCGCTTGCCGACACGCAGGGTCTGCTGCATCAGCTCGTGCAGCAGGCGGCCGGCCGAGTCGACCTCGGTGGCCGCGTGGTACGCGTCACGCAGCTGACCGAGGATCTGGGCCTCACCGACGACCATCGAGTCGAGGCCGGACGACACCCGGAACGAGTGCCGGACCGCCGCCTCGCCGTAGTGCACGTAGAGGTGCCCGGCCAGCTCGGTGGCGGGGATGCCAGAGTGCTCGGCCAGGACGTTGCAGATGTCGCCGAGACCGCCGTGGAAGCCGCTGACCGCCGCGTAGACCTCGACCCGGTTGCAGGTGGAGACGACGACGGCCTCCCCCACGTAAGGCTGGGCGACCAGGCGCTGGAGCAGGTCGGCCACGGCCGGCTCGGGAATGACCAGACGCTCCAGGACCGCCACGTCAGCCGTGCGATACGAGGCACCGATGCTGAGCAGGTTCACGAGCCGACCGCCTCCTGATCGCCGTTGGCGGGCTGGGGCGATCGGCCGCCGGGCAGCGCGGTCAGCGACGCCTTGCGGTGCTCGTGGAACGACAGGATCTGCAGCTCGATGGCGAGATCCACTTTACGCACGTCAACGTTGGACGGCACCGACAGAACCCCCGGGGCGAAATTGAGGATGCTTGTCACGCCCGCGGCGACCAGCGCGTCGGCGACCGCCTGCGCGGTGCCGGGCGGGGTGGCGATGACTCCGATCGCGATCGACTCCTCGGCGGCGATCCGCTCCAGGTCGTCGGTGTGCTGCACGGTCAGGCCGTTGATCTGCTCGCCCACCTTGTTCGGGTCGGCGTCGAAGAGCGCCACCACCCGGAAGCCGCGGCTCGCGAACCCGGCGTAACCAGCCAGGGCGTGCCCGAGGTTGCCGACGCCGACCAGGCAGACCGCCTGGTTCTTGTCGAGGCCGAGAATGTACTCGATCTGGTCGACGAGCAGGGCCACGTCGTAACCGACGCCGCGCGTGCCGTAGGAACCGAGGTGCGACAGATCCTTGCGGAGTTTCGCCGAGTTGACCCCGGCGGCCGCGGCGAGACCCTCGCTCGACACCGTCTCCGCGCCCGTTTCGGCGAGGTGGTGCAGGGCACGAAGGTACTCAGGCAGTCGCGCGATGGTCGCCTCCGGCAGATCCGGGAAGGCCGGGACGCCATCGGCTTCGCCGGGCGTGCTTCCGTGACGTTGCTGACTCATCTGACTCCGTGCCGACGAGGCGAACCTGCGGTGAGCCCCGTCTGTGCGATACCGGTGGAACCCTCGTGGGGTGGCTGTGGTAGCGGGGCTCGTCGGAGTCACAGAGTAGGCGCTTGTGAAGGCGTGCACAAATCGCGATCTTGTCGGGACAATTGGACAAGATCGACCCGGCTGTGTTAGTCGGGCCGACCTGTCGAGTATTACCTTCCGAACCCCGCCAGGGCCACTCGGCTCAGAGTGACATGGCCATCTTTACCGCCTCTACCAGCGTGTCGGCGACCGGACGCCCGGATTCACGCAACCGTGCGGGATCGGTGAACCCGCCCGTGTAGAGAACCGCGCTCCCGCCGACGGACTCGGCCGCGTCGGCGTCGTCGAGCGAATCACCGATCATCACCACGTCACCGCCCTCGACGCCGAGTCCGGCCAGGTGAGCGGCGAGGTGCGCGGCCTTGAAACCGCCGCCCAGCTCGGCCCGCAGCCCGTCGATCCGGGTGAACACACCGGTCAGGCCGTGGCCCTCGACCGCCGGGACCAGTTCGTGGTGGAACCACATGGATAGCAGCGACTGGCTGCCCGGCCAGGTCTTGATCGCTGCCAGCGCGTCGGCGGCCAGCGTGACGTCGGTCAACCCGAGGCGGTACGCGTCATGGAAGATCCGGTCCAGCCGGCCGAACTCCTCCTCGTCGATCGCCCGGCCGAGCATCTCGGCGTAGAAGTCGGCGACCGGCCGCCGGAAGGTCCGCCGGTGCTCGTCGGAGCCGACGTCACGGCCACCGGCCGAGGCGAAGGCGACGTTCGTCGAGGACACGACCAGGTGCAGGTCGTCGAGAAGGGTGCCGTTCCAGTCCCAGACCAAATGCTTAGCTGTCACCCGCAGAACCTACAGGCGGGGCTCACCCGGCTGTCGAGCCAAATCCCGCAGGAGGCGCTCCTCCTCGATCCGCCAGTAACCGTGCTCCTTGCCGTCGAGCAGCAGCACCGGCACCCGGTCGCCGTAGTCACGCTCCAGCTCGATGTCGGAGTCCACGTCGACCTTGACCCACTGGCCGGGCGCGATCCGGTCCAGCGTCTGCTCGGCCACCTCGCACAGGTGGCAGCCCGCACGGCTGATCAGGGTCAGTCTCACAGGTCCCTCTTCCGTACCTTGCCGATCGCCGTCCGCGGCAGCTCGTCCACCAGCTCGACACCGGGCAGTTTGAACCGGGCCAGCCGGGCCGCGCAGTGCACCTGCAGCTCGGTCGCGGTCGGCGAGGGGTCGCCGGACACCGTGACGTACGCGTACGGCCGCTGCCCGGTCGTGGTGTCCGGCACGCCGACCACAGCCACCCCGGTCACCCGCGGGTGCGCGAGCAGCACCCGCTCGATCTCGGCCGGGTAGACGTTGAACCCGTTGACCATGATCAACTCGCCGATCCGGTCGACGAGCACCAGGTCACCGTCACCGTCGGCGTAGGCGATGTCCCCGGTCGCCCACCAGCCGTCCGAATCGGGCCCGCCGGAGCCGTCCGGCCAGTAACCGGCGAAGAGGTTGGGCCCGCGCACGACGATCTCGCCCGGATCGGTGCCGGCCGACTCGGCGAACTCCAGATCCTCGTCGACCGAAGCGGTCCCGTCCCGCCACAACTCGGCACCGGCCGTGGTGCGCAGCAACAGCTCGACACCGGGCAGCGGGCGGCCGATCGAGCCGCTCTTGTCCCGGTCGCTGACCGCCGTCGTGGTCAGCACCGGGGCGGTCTCGGTCAGGCCGTACCCGATCAGGATCGCCCGGCCGGTCATTTTCCGGAAGCGCGCCGCGACGCCGGTGTCCAGCGGCGCCGCGCCGCACACCGCGGTCCGCACGCCGCTCAGCGCCTCGCCGGCCGACGGGACCGCGGTCCACGCCTGGTACATCCCGGGGACGCCGACGGTGACCGTCACCCCGTGCCGGGCGATCAGGCCGAGTGAACCCTCCGGCTCGAAGCGCTCGGCCAGCACCCCGGTCGCCGCGTGGTGCGCGACGATGCCGAGCCCGGTGTTCAACCCATAGGCATGGAAGAACGGCACGGCGAGCAGCACCACGTCGTCCGGGCCGACCACGGGCGGCTCGATCCGGTCCAGCTGGTCATGGTTCGCGGCGAGCGCGGCGTGGGTGAGCATGGCGCCCTTGGGGCGCCCGCTGGTCCCCGAGGTGTAGAGCAAAACCGCGAGATCATTTTTTCGGGGTACGGCCAGAGCACCCGTCTCCACCGACCCGGGAGGCCCGTCGACCACCAGCACGGCACCCGAGTCGGTGATCGCGTGATCGCGCTCGTCGGCGGTGTAACCGGGGTTGAGCGGCACCGCGACACGGCCGGCCCGCAGCACGCCGAAATAGGCCACGGCGAAATCGACGGTGTTGCCGAGCAGCAGTGCGACACGGTCGCCCGGCTCGGTGCGGGACGCGATCCAGCGGGCGGCCGCGGACACGCGCGTGTCCAATTCCGACCATGTGACAACGGTGTCCCCGGCGATCAGCGCGGGGTGGCCGGGACGACTGCCGGCGGCCTCGGCGACCGCGTCGCGGGCGGTTTCCTCCACGAGGCCCGAGTCTGGCACAAACAGGCCGTCACCGGGACGCCGGACAGCCCGTCCGTCCTGAAAGCGGCTTGTTCCGTCAAGGTGACCTTGACGAGGGTTGCCGTATTCGGCGCGATTCGCGGCTTTGCGCGCAGCGCACACACTGTGCGACTCCGCGTGTCCGAAGTCGGCAATACTTCCGCACTGTGTAACGGAATACACACCAACGGGTGAGGTTGACCGGTCTATACGCCGGTTACCCACCCATTTTGCTGTGATTGACCACTTTTGTTAAGAGTGACCCACCCTCGTCCTGAGGAGGCCGCTGTGCCCCAAAACGCACGGAATCACGGTGAATTCACGTCTGGCGGGACGGATTCGCTGTCATCGGAGGCCCGCCGGGCTGAGGAGGCGCAGTGACTCATGTGTACGCGGAGGGGCCGTACCACCGCGACGTCCTGAACACATTGCGCGACACGGCTGGGGGGATGATCGTCAACGCCATCCGGGGCGACAGCTCCAAGCAGACCGGCAGCCGCCGCACGCCCAACGGGCCTCCCGCGGTCGCCTCCCCGAACACGGCGAACGGGAAGTTCGGGAGCGGCCGGCCCGCCGCACCCCGGCCGCCGGCCCAGCCGACCGCGGGACAGCGCTCCAACCTCGGCGAGGGCGAGACGCCACCCGGCGAACACACCGTCGTCCTGCCGACGCAGAGCACCACCGGCCCGCCCACCGAGTCCGCGCCGCCGCCGAAGGCCCGTCCGGACCGGGGTGACCCGGCCGCCGAGGTGTGGGCGCTGGTCGAGCGGGCCCAGGCCGGTGAGGCCGAGGCGTTCGGGCTGATCTACGACCGCTATGTGGACACGGTCTTCCGGTTCGTCTATTTCCGGGTCGGCAACCGCCAGCTCGCCGAGGACCTCACGTCGGACACGTTCCTGCGTGCCCTCAAGCGCATCGGCAGCTTCACCTGGCAGGGCCGTGACCTCGGCGCCTGGCTGGTCACCATCGCCCGGAACCTGGTCGCCGACCACTTCAAGTCCGGCCGCTACCGCCTTGAGGTGACCACCGGCGACGTGCTCGACGCCGACCGCGAGGACCGGGGCCCGGAGGGCAGCCCGGAATCCGCGGTGGTCGATCACATCACCAACGTCGCCCTGCTCACCGCGGTCAAGCAGCTCAACCCGGAACAGCAGGAATGCATCGTGCTCCGGTTCCTGCAGGGCTTCTCGGTCGCCGAGACCGCGCAGACCATGGGCAAGAACGAGGGTGCCATCAAGGCCCTTCAGTACCGGGCGGTCCGGGCACTGAACCGGCTCCTGCCGGACGGGTTCCAATCTTGATCAGATGTCACGAGTCGTCGATCTCTGATACCCGATGGCGCCGCCCGGCACCCGTAACCGGGGCCGCGTGTCGCGCGTTTGTCCGGATGCGACCCATGGCTGTGACACAGGGTCCGGTCGCCGACGCCGCCCGTCAGGACGGCGAGACAGTCACGAGCGAGGGGAGGTGCCCACGGTGAAGTTCGCGTTCCCGAACTCCCGGAGTGCCGAGCGCTTCGCGGAGCTCATCGACGACGCCGGCGGCCCTCGTCGGCACCACAGTCGTGGGCAGGCCGACGAGGAGATGAACCGGCTGGTCGCCATCAGCAACCGGCTCTCCGCGGCACGGCCCGTCGCACCGGTCGACTCCGAGTTCCGTGTCGGCCTGCGCGCCATGCTGGTCGCCACCGCCGAGCGGGACGGCATCGGGCGGACCACCGACGAGGCCGATCCCGAGCCCGTCGCCGAACCCGCCGCCCGCCGGCCGCTGTTCGGCCGCCGGATACGTGCCCGCGGAGCGATCGTGATCGGCGTGGCCGCCGGCGCGATGGCCGTCTCCGGGATCTCCGCGGCCAGTGAGAGCGCCTCACCGGGCGAGGTCCTGTACAGCGTCAAACGCCAGACCGAGCGCGCCCAGCTGGCGATCGCCGGATCCGACGTCACCCGCGGTCAGCTGTCGCTCGACTTCGCGCGCACCCGGCTCTCCGAGGCCATGGCGATGAGCGGCGACGCGTCCGACTTCGCGCTGGTCCTGGACGACATGGACGCAGACACCCGCAAGGGCGTCCGCCTGCTGACCACGTCCGCGGTGTCCCAGCAGGACACCAAGCCGCTGGCCACACTGGACGGATTCGTCGACGACCAGCGCACCACGTTCACGCCGGCGCTGGAGAAGCTCTCGGCTGCCAACCGGGACCGGGCGACCACGTCACTCGGCCTGCTGGAGGACGTCGTCAAGCGGGCCGAGACGTTGCGGACCGGGCTCGGCTGCGACAAGGTCACGCCGGCCGGGTCCGACGCGCTCGGGCCCAAGCTCCGCGAATGCGCGACTGAGGACGAGACCACCGAGACGGACGCGTCGTCGTCGCAGAACGGTCAGGGGACCAAGACCGGGAACCGGCAGAACGGCCAGGCCGTCACGCCGAAGACCGCCAAGTCCGGCGCCTCCGCCGAGCCCGGCGTGACCGGTCAGACCGTGCGGCCCGGAAAGTCGGCAGCTCCGTCGGCGACACCGACGGCCACCGACGGGGTCACGCCGATGCTGGGTGAGGAGACGGTGGACCCGGCCGGCGTCGACCCGGCCGACCAGGACAGTGTCCTCGAAGGACTGCTCGGCGACCTCTTCTGACAGCGCATGCTCTTCTGACAAGTGCATGGCGAGGGGCGGTGCCGGAGATCGAGACTCCGGGGCCGCCCCTCAATCGTCACTATAGGACGGTTCGTAGGACCCCTCCAGAAAGTTGGCACTCGCCGGGGTCACGGGCCGAACGGGTCGGGGCGCTTCTCCAGCAGCTCGTGCAGCGTGGCCTGGATCGTCTCGCGGACCTGGTCGGCCAGGTTGTAGACGACGAGCGGATCGTCCGCGAACTCGGTGAGGTGCGCCGTCGGGATCGGCGGGCAGAACTGGATCAGCCACTTGCTCGGCAGCGGGATCATGCCCAGTGGCCCCAGCCAGGGGAAGGTCGGCGTGATCGGGAAGTACGGGATCCCGAGCAGACGGGCCAGCGGCTTCAGATCGGCCAGGATCGGATAGATCTCCTCGGCGCCGACGATCGCGACCGGGACGATCGGGGTGCCGGTGCGCAGCGCCGCCGACACGAAACCACCCCGTCCGAAGCGCTGCAGCTTGTAGCGCTCAGAGAACTTCTTCCCGATGCCCTTGAACCCCTCCGGGAAGACACCGACCAGCTGGCCCGAGTTCATCAGGCGCTCGGCGTCCGGATTACAGGCGACGGTGGCGCCGGCCGCGCGGGCCAGCTCACTCGCCAGTGGCAGCCGGAACACCAGGTCGGCGCCGAGCAGCCGCAGGTGACGCTGCTGCGGGTGCTTGTCACGCAGGCCCACGGTGAGCATCAGGGCGTCCAGCGCGATCGTGCCGGAGTGGTTGCCGACGACCAGGGCACTGCCCTCGGACGGCACGTTCTCGATGCCGAGCACCTCGGTCCGGAACCAGTCCCGATAAAGGATCTTCAGCAGCGGATGGAAGAGGGTCTCGGCCAGCTCCGGGTCGAAACCGAACTCGTCCACCTCGTACGCCCCGGCGAGCCGCCGGCGCAGGAACGCCAGGCCGTCGGCGACCCGCTGGTCCCAGACGTCCAGCCCGGCGGCCACCGCCACCGGCTCCGGCATCGGCTCGGGCATCGGCTCGCCCTTCTCCGGGATCGGGCGCCGGCCGTTGACCCGCTGGACCGGCGGCGGCTCGGGCAGCTTGAAATCGGTGTGACCGGGGAGCATGTCGCGATACTCGTCCTGGCTCACGGCGTCTCCTGTCCCGCCGTCGTGGCGTCGGCCGCCGCACGGACCCGGCGGATGCCGTCCAGGATCGCGGTCTCCGCGGCGGCCAGCCGGTCAGCGGTGAGCGTGGAGCCTGCCGCGTGTGCCCGGATGAACTCGTCGAACGCCTCGGCGGTGGTGCGCGGGGTGAAGCCGAACTCCTTGACCAGGCGGGTCGTGTCGACCACTCGGCCGTGCACGAACAGGTCGATCTGGTCCATGCCGATCTGCTCGACGCCGAGATTGCGGAGCAGGGCCGCGCCGGTGGACAGGGCCGGCTCGGGCAGCGGCAGGGACACGCGGCCGGCCCGGCGCACGGCCTGGGACAGCATGAGAACGCCGGAACCGGCGACGTTGAAGGTGCCCGGATGGTCCTCGGTCACCGAGCGGTGCAGGACCTCCAGGGCGTCCTCGACGTGCACGAACTGGAGCCGGGCGTCACGGCCGAGCACGGTGGGCACCACCGGCTGGGCGAAGTAGCGGGTCAGCGACGTCTCGGCGGACGAGCTGATCATCGGGGCGAAGCGCAGGACCGTCGCCGCGACCTCGGGCCGGCGGCGGCGGAAACCACGGACGTAGCCCTCGACGTCGAGGATGTCGCGGGCGAACGCGCCACGCGGCACCGCACGGGGCTCGGTGTCCTCGGTGAAGACCGCGGGGTCGCGGAACGAGGCGCCGTAGGCGGCCGTGGACGAACGCACCACGAGTTTGCGCAGCCCGGGAGCACCCTGGGCGGCGGCCAGCACCTGCATGGTGCCGATGACGTTCTGTTCCTTCATCGCCGCGCGGCCGCCGTGCCGGCTGTCGGGCACGCTGGTGATGGCCAGGTGCACGACGGCCTCGGCGCCGAGATCGGCGATCGCCTCGGTGGCCGCTCGCGCATCGGCCCGGATCCGCTCCACCCCGTCCAGCAGGCCCAGAAGGCGTGCGGGCGGATCGTGCGGATCCAGACCGACGACACGGTCGATACGAGGATCAGCGGCGAGGCGGGCGGCCACCCGAGCGCCGAGATAACGGCTGACTCCGGTGACCACGACAACGCTGGGCGGTGAGGTCACCACGGGGGCACCCTTCGATGCGCGGCCTCGATCAGATGGCAAGTGCCGTCAGTGGCCGGGAGTTTATCCCGGCCGACGATCACTTGCCGAGACGGCGACGCTGGACGCGGGTCTTGCGCAGCAGCTTGCGGTGCTTCTTCTTCGCCATACGCTTGCGGCGCTTCTTGACCACGGAGCCCATACGAAAAGCCTCTCGAGAAACCATGTGGGTGGCCCGGCGCGCGGCCGGGACCGGACTGGGACGGCGCCCGGAGCAGCGGCGCCAACGTAACGGCACGCGTGGACCCGGGAACCAACCGGTCCAGCGTACCGGCATGCCCCAGCCGGGCCAACACGGCCCCGGGAGTCAGGCGCTCTGTGAGAACGCGCCGCGCAGATATTCGTGTACCGCGTGCTCGGGCACCCGGAACGAACGACCGACCCGGACAGCGGTGAGATCACCGCCGTGCACGAGCCGGTAGACGGTCATCTTGGAAACCCGCATGAGCGCGGCCACCTCGGCCACTGTCAGGAAACGAACCTCCGAGAGGCGTTCCTCGGTCTGGGCTGGACCCGTCATCGCGTCGCACCGATCCTTTCGCAATCCTCCGCGGTGGAAGCGGCCGGAGGGTCCCGGAAGTCCGCGGGGATGACGTGCGTGTCATCAGAACGGTATCGATACGGCTGTGACCAACGCGATACGTTCCGTGAAATGCCCAGAAAAAGTCAAGCCCGACACGCCGGATCCATGGTGATTTCGCCCGTTATTTCCGAGAAGCGACGGCTCGTGCCACAAAGCCGACGTTCGCCGGGCGGTCGGCCAGGCGGCGCATCAGGTACGCATACCACTCCTGGCCGTAGGGCAGCAGAACCCGGACCGTGTGACCACTGCCGACCAGCCGGGCCTGCTCGTCCGGGCGGACCCCGTGCAGCATCTGGAACTCGTACTCCGCGGTGGAGCGGTCGAACCAGCGGGCCCGGTCCTCGGCGATCGCGATCAGCCGCGCGTCGTGGGTGGCCACCATCGGGTAGCCCTCCCCCGACATCAGGATGTTGAGGCAGCGGACGAACGACTTGTCGACGTCCAGCGCGGACTGGAACGCCACCGACTCCGGCTCCGAGTAGGCGCCCTTGCACAGCCGCACCCGGGACCCGGCCGTCGCCAGCTCGCGGCAGTCCCCCTCGGTCCGCCGCAGGTACGCCTGCAGCGCCGCCCCCGTCGACGGATAGTCCCGTCGCAGCTCGGCCAGCGTCTCCAGGGTCGCGTCGGTGGTGTTGTGGTCCTCGGCGTCCAGGGTCACCGTGGTGCCCGCCTCGGCCGCCGCGGCACAGATCGCGCGCGCGTGCTCGTACGCCAGCTTCTCGTCGATCCGCTGACCCAGGGCCGAGAGTTTGACGCTCACCTCGACCGCCGGCGTCAGCCCGGCGCCCTTGAGCCGGCCGAGAACCGAGACGTACTCGTCGCGGGTGGCCACCGCCTGCTCTATCGTCCGGGTGTCCTCGCCCAGATGATCGAGGCTGACGGACAGGCCGTCGTCGGCGAGCTCGCGGCTGACCAGCAGAACCTCGTCGGCGCTCGGCCCGGCGACGAACCGCTGCACGATCCCCTTGCTGACGGGGGCGGACTCGACCAGCCGCCCGAGCCGGGCGGATCCGGCCGCGGCGAGAAACAGGGTACGGAGCATGCGCCGAGCGTAACCTCCGGACCTGGCACGGACGCCGGGCAACACATACGTGCCCCATCGGGTCAGGTGCGGCTACCGTTGTCGGGTGAACTTCGATGCGTACGCCCGGACCGCGATAGACCTCGTCAACGCGGGTCTGGACGATCTCGCCGGGTTGCGGGCCCTGTTCTCCGCCGAGCAGGCATACATGCGCGACCAGGTCACCGAGAAGGACCTGGCGCCGTTCCGCCGTGCGCAGCGGCGGCTGCGGGAGGTCTTCGAGTTCGGCACCACCGGGCAGGACGGTGAGGCGGTCCGCGAGCTCAACGGGCTGCTCGAGGCCTATCCGGTGCAGCCACGCATCTCCGGGCACGACGCGAGCGACTGGCACATGCACGTGACCAGCCGTGGCTCGTCGGTCAGCGCGGAGTACCTGGCGGGAGCCGTCTGGGGCCTCTCCGTCTGGCTCTGCGAGTACGGCAGCGCCCGCTTCGGCATCTGCGCCGACGAGCGGTGCGGCAACGTCTACCTCGACACGTCGTCCAACAACTGCCGCCGCTTCTGCTCGGAGCGCTGCGCCACCCGCTCGCACGTCGCCGCCCACCGGGCCCGCAAGCGCGCCGCGGAGAACCTCACCCCCGCCTGAGTCTCAGCCCTGCGTGACGGCCGGGCTCGGCTCAAGGTGGCGGCGGGCGAACTCGAGGGCCTCGCGGAGGTCGGCCTCGCGGGCCGGGCGGCTCGCCGCCTTGCGCGTGTTGATCTCCAGCGCCACCGATCCGATGAACCCGCGGCCGGCCAGCGACCGCAGCAGCTCCGCGCAGGGCTGGTTGCCGCGGCCGGGCACCAGGTGCTCGTCGCGGCCCTCGCCGGTGCCGTCACCGAGATGGACGTGCCGCAGGCCGGCGCCCATCTTGTCGGCCATCTCCAGCGCGTCGACACGCGAGGCCGCACAGTGCGAGAGGTCCAGCGTGTACGCGTCGAAACCGGTCTCGGTCGGGTCCCAGCCGGGGTTGTAGGGCACCACCCAGCGGCCGGCCATCTTGACGGGGAACATGTTCTCCACCGCGAAGGTCAGGTCCGGATGGCGGCCGCGGACCTTGGCCAGGCCCTCGGCGAAGTTGCGCGCGTAGTCGCCCTGCCAGCGGAACGGCGGGTGCACCACCACGGTCGGCGCGCCGAGGCTCTCGGCGAGCTGGGCGGCCCGGGCCAGCCGCTCCCACGGGTCGGAGCTCCACACCCGCTGGGTCACCAGCAGACAGGGGGCGTGCACCGAGAGGACCGGGACGCCGTAGTGGTCGGCCAGTCCCTTGAGGGCACCGGCGTCCTGACTGACGGCGTCGGTCCACACCATGACCTCGAGGCCGTCGTAGCCGACCGTGGCCGCCATCTCGAACGCAGCCGCCGTCGGCTCCGGGAAGACCGAGGAGCTGGAGAGAAGCACGGGTACGCGGGAAGTCACGCCCTCAAGGGTAGCCGCGCGCAACAGGCTCGGATATATCAGCTCTAAACGGTCATGACCCACCAGTGCGCGTACGCTGACCCGGATGAGCCGCGCGACGCCACCCCGGGAAGTACCGCTCGACTTCCCTCGCGAGTGGATCGAGTTCCTCGATCCCGCCGACGAGCAACACCTGGTCCGGGCCGACCTGACCTGGCTGCTCTCCCGCTGGACCTGCGTCTTCGGCTCGGCCTGCCGGGGGATCCTGCCCGGCCGCGCCGAGGACGGCTGCTGCTCGCACGGGGCGTTCTTCACCGACGCCGACGACGAGAACCGGGTGAAGGCCGCCGCCGCGAAGCTCACCCCACAGACGTGGCAGCACTACCGGCGCGGGTTCAAGAATTACACCGAGGTGGACACCGTCGACGGCAGCAAACCCGCGCGGCGTACGGCCACGCAGTCCGCCGACGGCCCGTGCGTCTTCCTGAACGACGCCGATTTCCCCGGCGGCGGTGGCTGCGCGCTGCACGGCCAGGCCCTGCGCGACGGGGTGCACCCGCTCAAGTACAAGCCGGACGTCTGCTGGCAGCTGCCGGTCCGCCGGGAGCAGGACTGGATCACCCGGCCGGACGGCACGAAACTGCTGCAATCCACTTTGAGCGAGTTCGACCGCCGCGGCTGGGGGCCGGGCGGCCACGATCTGGCCTGGTGGTGCACCTCGTCGCCGGAGGCCCACGTGGGCACCGAGCCGATGTACGTCACCTACGCCCCCGAGCTGACCGAACTGATCGGCGAGGCGGCGTACAGCCACCTCGCCGAGCTCTGTACGGCCCGCATCGCATCCGGCCTGATCGCCGTCCACCCGGCGACCACCGCAGCCGAAACCGCGCGAGCCGAAACCAAGCGCCGGGTGACCCGATCACGGGCGGGCCACCCGACCACACCATAGTCGCACGCTACTTGATACGCGACAAGGGTGAATCAGGGCTCGAACTTGTAGCCCAGGCCCCGGACGGTGACGATGTAGCGCGGCGCCGACGGCTCCGGCTCCACCTTGGAGCGCAGCCGCTTGACATGCACGTCCAGGGTCTTGGTGTCCCCGACGTAGTCGGCACCCCAGACCCGGTCGATCAGCTGGCCGCGGGTGAGCACCCGGCCGGCGTTGCGCAGCAGAAGCTCGAGCAGCTCGAACTCCTTCAGCGGCAGCTGCACCCCACCGCCGTCGACGGTCACCACATGGCGCTCGACATCCATCCGGACCGGGCCGGCGGCCAGGGTCGGCGTGGTGACCTCGGCCGCCTCGGTGCCCTGGCGGCGGAGCACGGCACGGATCCGGGCGACCAGCTCACGAGGCGAGTACGGCTTCGTGACGTAGTCGTCCGCCCCGATCTCCAGGCCGACGACCTTGTCGATCTCGCTGTCCCGGGCGGTGACCATGATGATCGGGACTGCCGAACGCTGCCGCAGCTGGCGGCAGACCTCGGTACCGGACATCTCCGGCAGCATGAGGTCGAGGAGCACGATGTCGGCGCCGGTCCGGTCGAACTGCGTCAGGGCCGAGGTCCCGGTCGCGGCGACCGACACCTCGAATCCCTCTTTGCGCAGCATGTACGACAGGGCGTCGGAGAACGACTCCTCGTCCTCGACCACGAGCACGCGGGCCAATGAAGTTCCTTCCGTCGTCGGCGGCGGGCTCAGCGCCCGGCCACACCGGACTCGATCTCAATCGCCGTCGGTGACGATGAGGGGGACTCAGGGGGTCGCGCCGGTAGGCGCAAGGTGAACGTAGAGCCGTCGCCGAGTGAACTGGTCACGTCGACGCGGCCCCCGTGGTTGGTGGCGATGTGCTTGACGATGGCCAGGCCCAGGCCGGTGCCGCCGGTCGACCGGGATCGGGCCTGGTCGGCGCGGTAGAAGCGCTCGAAGACCCGCTCGACGTCCTGCGGGGCGATGCCGATGCCCTGATCGGTGACATCGATCTCGATCCAGTCGTCACTGTTACGCATGGTGAGCGAGACACTGGTGTTCTCACCCGAGTACGCGATCGCGTTCTCCACCAGGTTGGTGACCGCCGTGGCGAACTGGCTGTCGTTGCCGTAGGCCATGGTGCCCTTGGGCCCCTCGTAGGTGACCTCGATGCTCTTCGCCGACGCGGTCGTCCTGGTCCGGTCGATCACCTCGGCGATCACCCAGTCCAGTGAGACCGGCTCCGGGTTGGGCAGCGGCTCGGCGCCCTGCAGCCGGGTCAGTTCGAGCAGCTCGTTCACCAGGCGGCCCATCCGGGCCGACTCGTGGTGGATCCGCTCGGCGAACCGGCGGGCGGCCAGCAGGTCCTCGGACGGCGGCTCGGGCGTCACGTCGGGGAGCTGGGTGGCGTCGAGCAGCGCCTCGGCCAGCAGCTGGAGCGCCCCGATCGGGGTCTTGAGCTCGTGGCTGACGTTGGCGACGAAGTCACGGCGGACCCGGGCCAGCCGGTGCGACTCGGTCACGTCGGCGGCCTCGACCGCGACATGTGTCGCGTTCAGCGCGACGGCCCGCAGGTGCAGGCCGAGCGGGGCGTGCCCGCCACCGGCCCGGCCGCGGGGCAGGTCGAGCTCGACCTCCCGGCGCACGCCGGTCCGCCGGACCTGACCGGCCAGCGTCCGCAGGATCGGGTGCGCGGCGATGGTGCCCGGGGCCCCACCGGACCGCAGCAGTCCCATCGCCCGGGCCGCCGGGTTGACCAGAACCGGATGATCGTCGGCGTCCAGGACGACGACACCCACCCGTAACGAATCGAGGCTCTTGCGTCCGAGCCCCTTGAGGCCGTGTTTGCCTCCCGGGCGATCGTCGTCCGGTTCGATGGCGGCGCTCCCCTCCGGTCCCCCGGTCCGAGCCTCTCCGCCCGGCCGGCGGATTCGGGCAAGGGCGAGTCCCGCTCCCGTACCGACGGCGAGCGCGGCAGCAACCATGCCGACGGCGTATTCCCACTCCACGCTGCGATCGTAGGGTCATTGTTTACCTGGACCACAGGGCCATTACGGCAAATCGGGCGCGCGTCGAATAATGTTCACCACTGCGCCCGCCCTCGTTCACCGGCGTTCATGTTGAGGCCGTCCCACGCCCATAGCCTGGTCAGCGCACCCCGGCCGTCGCCATCGGCCGTCGCCGTCGAAAGAGGGATCTGAGAAATGCGCGAGGAGTACCAGGCCGATCTGGTCGAGGTGAGCCGCCTGCTCGTGACCATGGCGGAGTCGGTCCGCGCCGCACTCCGCAAGGCGACGTCGGCCCTGCTGACCGCCGACCTGAAAGCCGCACAGTCCGTGATCGAGCGCGACTCCGAGGTCGACGCCATCTACGAGCAGGTCGAGCTGAAGGTCGCCGACACCATCGCCCGGCAGGCGCCGGTCGCGTCCGACCTGCGGCGCGTGATCACCGCCCTGCACATCGCCGCCGACCTGGAACGGATGGGCGACCTGGCCGAGCACGTGGCGAAGACCGCGGCCCGCCGGCACCCGTCCCCGGCCGTCCCGGCCGAGCTCCGGCCCACCTTCAAGGGCATGGCCGAGGTCGCCGACCACATGGCCGAGAAGATCACGAACCTGCTCGGCAAGCCGAACGCGGAGACCGCCGCACAGCTGGAGTCCGACGACGACGCGATCGACGACCTCGAGCGCGAGCTGTTCAAGATCATGCTGGCCGACGACTGGCCGTACGGGGCGGAGACCGCGATCGACGGCGCCCTGCTGGGCCGCTTCTACGAGCGTTACGCCGACCACGCCGTCAACATCGGCGAGCACCTGATCTACCTGATCACCGGTGAGACCGTCGCCTCGCAGAACGAGGACGCCGAGAGCTGATCCGATCTCCGGCGCGCGAGCCGGGAGATCCAGGGCCGGGACACCACGGGGGTGTCCCGGCCCTGTCCATTACTTGCGCCCCTGGTTGGCGACCGCGGCGGCCGCCTCCTTGGCGGCGACCGGGTCGAGGTAGGTGCCGCCCGGGGTGATCGGGCGCAGGTTCTCGTCCAGGTCGTAGCGCAGCGGGATGCCGGTCGGGATGTTCAGCCCGGCGATCGCCTCGTCCGAGATGCCGTCGAGGTGCTTGACGATCGCGCGCAGCGAGTTGCCGTGCGCCGCGACCAGGACCGTCTTGCCGGCCCGCAGGTCCGGGACGATCGCGTCGTACCAGTACGGCAGGGCCCGCACCAGCACGTCCTTCAGGCACTCCGCCCTCGGCAGGGTCTCCGGGGCCAGGTCGGCGTAACGCGCGTCGCCGACCTGGGAGAACTCGGAGTCCTCCTCGATCGGGGGCGGCGGCACGTCGTACGACCGGCGCCAGAGCATGAACTGCTCCTCCCCGTACGCCTCCAGGGTCTGCTTCTTGTCCTTGCCCTGCAGGGCGCCGTAGTGGCGCTCGTTGAGCCGCCAGTGACGCTTGACCGGGATCCAGTGCCGGTCGGTGATGTGCAGCGCGATCTCACTGGTCCGGATCGCACGCCGAAGAAGGCTGGTGTGCACCACGTCGGGCAGCACCCCCTGCTCCTTGAGAAGTTCGCCGCCGCGCCGGGCCTCGTCCTCACCCTTGGCGTCCAGGTCCACGTCGACCCAGCCGGTGAAGAGGTTCTTGGCGTTCCACTCGCTGTTGCCGTGTCGCAGCAGCACCAGGGTTCCAGTCATGACCACATCTTCCCCCGAGCTCCGCCCGCATGTACGGGCCACCCGTCACGTGTCCGCCGCCACACCGGAACCCGGTGCGGAACGGATCACGAAGTAAGCGAATAATGCTCATTTACTGCTTACCGAGGAGGCGCCCGGTGCGAGGTTGGTTGCGGCAGGCCGCGGGTGGTCTGCCCCGGCAGTTCTGGTTCCTCTGGACCGGCACCCTGATCAACCGGGTCGGCTCCTTCGCCGTGCTGTTCCTGAGCATCTACCTGACCTCGCAGAAGGGCTTCTCGCAGAGCCAGGCCGGCCTGATCCTGGGCTTCTACGGCATCGGCGGCGCGATCGGCACCCTCGGCGGCGGCGTGCTGGCCGACCGCTGGGGACGGCGTCCGACAATGCTGATCGCCCAGTTCGGCGCGGCAGCACTGATGCTCGCCCTGGGATTCGTGCAGACATATCCGCAGATCGCGGTGACCACCATGCTGCTCGGCCTGTTCTCCGAGGCGGTGCGCCCGGCGTTCTCGGCGATGATGGTCGACATCGTTCCGGAGCAGGACAGGGTCCGTGCGTTCTCGCTGAACTACTGGGCGGTCAACCTGGGCTTCGCGGCCGCGGCGATCCTCGCGGGCTTCGCCACGAAGTTCGACTACCTGCTGCTCTTCGTCGGCGACGCGGCGACCACGCTGATCACCGCGACCATCACGGCGATCTTCCTCGCCGAGACCCGGCCGGCCCGGGCACACCACAGCCGGACCGGCCCGGGCCCCGGCATGGGCACGGCGCTCCGGGACCGTGTCTACGTCGTCTTCCTACTGCTCAACTTCGTCACGGTGCTCGTGGTCCTCCAACACCTGTCGACGCTGCCGATCGCGATGCTGGCCGACGGCCACTCGGCCGCCACCTACGGCACGATCATCGCGGTCAACGGCGTCCTGATCGTCGCCGGGCAGCTCTTCGTCCCGAAGCTGATCGAGGGACGGGACAGCGCGAAGGTCCTGGCAGCGGCGGCATTGCTGATCGGCGCCGGCTTCGGGCTGGTCGCCCTGGCCGAAACCCCTGCGATGTACGCGCTGACGGTGATCATCTGGACACTCGGCGAGATGCTCCAGTCCCCCAGCAACGCGGCTACCGTGGCCGCGCTCTCCCCGCCCGGCCTGCGGGGCCGATACCAGGGCCTGAACTCGCTGTCCTGGGCCGTCGGCGGCGCGCTCGCCCCGATCCTCGGTGGCCTGGTCCTGCAGAAGGGCGGCGGCGCGATCCTCTGGGGTGGCTGTTTCGTGCTGTGCGCCGCGGTCGCGGCGGGTCAGCTGCTGGCCGGGCCGGGGCGTATCCGGCGGGCCCTCCGGCTTCGGGCCGACGAGGATCCGGCGCCGGAGACGACCGCCGCCGCCGGATAGCGCACCGGATCCACCGGCAACATCTCGGGAGCACCCTCGCCCCGCAACGGCTTCGGCACCAGCGGCAGTTGCGGGAAGCCGGAAAACGGATTCCCGAGCCGCACACGCCATTAGACCGGACGCATCGATAGACAATGGTCCGGGTGTGTCCAATAAGTGAACGGCAGAAACAAGCCGGAAACAAAAGCGCCGGCGGCGGCGGGCGGCACCCATCCCCATAGGCGCCGCCCGCACTTACCGCCGGTCTCGGGTCGCGCCGTCCCCCAACGGCTCATGCCACCCGTCCCCAAACGCCGAACCGTGGCGATCATTGCTGATCGACCCGTTCCCCGAACTAACGGCTCGGCGTCCATCGACCACGCTAGTTGGGGCGGTCAAGCCATACAACCCGATTTCGTGTCGACATCTGTCTCAACCGTCACATTCACCAACAACCAACCGATCGGACGAGCCGCCAATCACTCTTCCGGGTTTCTCAGACGGGAAGAAATCGCGCCTACTACCGTTCGGTAACCGACCCTCGGCAAATGGCACGCAAGTCTAGACGATCATCGAAGCAGGTGCCGACAACCTCAGGCAATCCTCAGCACTTCGCCAGCGGGCTGCCAGTACCCAGGTACATCGCGATCCATGCATCGATGAACGTCACGTTCGGAGCGGAACGCGGATTGGATCGCGATTCCCGTCGCCACACGGCCACAATGGACCATCCGGTACAGATAGACCGCACTGATGATCAAATAGGAGCTACTCGGCCCGCTCGACCAGGTGTTTGAAGGCCTGCAGGTTGGCCGTCGACTCACCGCGGCTCACCCGCCAGTCCCACTCCCGGCGGATCGAGGACCCGAAACCGATCTCCAGCATCGTGTCGAACGACTCGTCGGCATAGGTCAGGACCGAGCCGAGCAACCGGTCCAGCTCGTCCTCGTCCAGCCCCTTCAGCGACACCCGGCCGGTCAGGTAGACGTCACCGGCCGCGTCGATCGAGAAGGAGACGCCGAACATCCGGGCATTGCGGCGCAACAGCCAGGCCCACAGGTCCTCGTGGCGCTCGTCCGGGCGGCGCATCACGAAGGCCTCGACCCGCAGCGAATGCTCGCCGACGATCAGGTTGCACGCGGTCTTCAGCTTGTGGGTGCCGGGCAGGGTGACCACATAGGAGCTGCCACCGGTGGACTCCCAGTCCAGCTCGCGCTCGGTCAGGACCCGCTCGATCAGCTCGGTCACCATGCGCAGGACGCCCCCTCGACTCGCGCCGCGATCAGCGCCCGATGCTCGCTCACCGCGTCACGGTAGACCCGCAGGAGCGTCTCGGCGGTCCGATCCCAGGAGAACTGCTGCGCGTGGGCGACCGCGCCGGCCGCCAGCCGGTGCCGGTGGCCGGGCTCGTCGAGCAGCCGGTCCAGCACCCTCCCCCAGTCACGCGGGTCGTGGCCGTCGACGAGAACCCCGCTCACCCCGTCACGCACCGCGGTGACCAGACCGCCGACCGCCGCGGCGACCACCGGCGTACCGCAGGCCTGCGCCTCCAGGGCGACCAGGCCGAAGGACTCGTTGTAGGACGGGACGGCCACCAGGTCGGCGGCCCGGTAGAGAGCGGCCAGGTCGTCGCCGGTCTGCGGGGGCAGGAACACCACCGAGCCGGAGACACCGAGCGTCGCGGCCAGCTCGATCAGCGCGGTGGGCCGGTCCAGCCCGCTGCCGCTCGGGCCACCGCAGATCACCAGGGTCGCGCCCGCGCGCATCTCGGCCAGCGCGGCGATCAGCACGTCAGGCGCCTTGAGCGGCTGGATCCGGCCGACGAACGCGACGATCCGGCCGTGCTCGGGCAGGCCGAACCGGGCCCGCTCAGCCGCGCCGGGCCGGAACCGCCGCAGGTCGACACCCGGCTGCACCACGCTGACCAGCGACGGCGCCGCGCCGTAGTGGGTGATGAGATCCTGTGCCTCGAAGTCGGTGTTGGCGACCAGGCGGTCCGACGCGGCGACCACCTGCTCCTCGCCGATCACCCGCGCTTTCGGCTCGGGACGGTCGCCGGACGCGATGAACCTGTTCTTGACCTTGGCCAGGGTGTGCGCGGTGTGCACGTGCGGCACGCCCCAGCGCTCCCGGGCGAGCCAGCCGACCTGACCGGAGAGCCAGTAGTGCGAGTGGATCAGGTCGTAGTGGCCCGGGGGGTGCGCGGCCTCGGCCCGGAGCACGCCGTTGGTGAAGGCGCACAACTGGGCGGGCAGCTCCTCCTTGGCGAGCCCCTCGTAGGGCCCCGCGGTGACGTGGCGCACATGGACGCCCGGGGCCATCTCGACGACCGGCGGCAGGTCACCGGCCGTGGCCCGGGTGAAGATCTCCACCTCGACGCCGCGCTCGGCCAGCCGTTTCGCGATCTCGACGATGTAGACGTTCATCCCCCCGGCGTCACCCGTGCCCGGTTGCTCCAGGGGCGACGTGTGCACGGAGAGGGTCGCGATCCGGCGGGGAGTGGGCCATCGGCCACCGGCCCGTAGATCAGCCACGCTGACTCCCCTCCGTATCGGTTCTGCAACATGCTTGTTGCGCCAACGTTCATCTTCCCCATCGGCGTCCCCGGAACCACCACTCAGCCGACCCGGGGTGATCCAGGTCATTGATCGCGTGGGACGTTCCTCGTCATGGATCAGAATCGGGGCATGCAGAACATCGCGGTGGTCACCGGTGCGTCTAGCGGGATCGGCGCGGCCACGGCCCGCCGGCTGGCCACGGAGGGATTCCACGTCGTCGCCGCGGCCCGGCGGGCCGACCGGCTGGAGGCGCTGGTCAAGGAGATCGGGGCGGGCGCCACGGCGGTCGGGTGCGATGTCACCTCGGACGACTCGGTCGCCGGCCTGGCGGCGGCGGTGGCCGGGCTCGGCGGCCCGCTCACGCTGCTGGTCAACAACGCCGGCGGCGCCCGCGGCGTGGATCCGGTCGCCACCGGCGCGGTCGAGGACTGGCAGTGGATGTACGACGTGAACGTCCTGGGCACACTGCGGGTCACGCAGGCGCTGCTCCCGGCGCTGGAGGCGAGCGGCCGCGGCACGATCGTGACGGTCGGATCCACCGCGGCCTTCACCCCCTACGAGGGCGGCGGTGGCTACGTGGCCGCCAAGCACGCCGAGACCGCCCTGGTCGGGACTCTGCGACTGGAGCTGTCCGGTAAGCCGGTGCGGGTCGTCGAGATCGACCCCGGCATGGTGCGCACCGACGAGTTCGCGGTCAACCGGTTCGGTGGCGACCGGGCGAAGGCCGACTCCGTCTACGCCGGGGTGCGGGAGCCGCTGGTCGCCGACGACATCGCCGACTGCATCGCATGGGCCGCGACCCGCGCGCAGCACGTCAACATCGACCGGCTGGTGGTGCGGCCGATCGCCCAGGCCGCCCAGCACAAGGTGCACCGGGAGCTGTAGGGATGAAACCGGTCGGTGCCGTCACCCGGGGGACCACCAACCCCAACCGGCTCCGGCGCGTGGACAACTTCATCTCGTACCGCTGCGAAGGGCTCTTGAAAGAGGCGGCGCAGCCGCTCGTGATCGACCTGGGCTATGGCGCGACGCCGGTGACCGCGGTGGAACTGCGGGGCCGGCTCGCGGCAGCGGTCCGCACGGACGTCACGGTGGTCGGTCTGGAGATCGATCCGGTACGGGTGAGCGACGCGCAGCCGTTCGCGGACCCGCCGTGGCTGGAGTTCCGGCGCGGCGGGTTCGAGCTGGCCGGGCTCGCGCCGGTGGTGGTGCGCGCGTTCAACGTGCTGCGGCAGTACGCCGAGGACGAGGTGACGGCCGCCTGGCGGTCGATGACCGGGACGGGCGGGCTGCTCGTCGAGGGCACCTGCGACGAGCTGGGCCGGATCGCCACGTGGACGGTCGTCGAGCACGGTGTGCCGTCGACGCTGACCCTGTCGGCCCGGCTGGCGACGTTCACGCATCCCTCGGTCTTCGCCGAGCGGCTGCCGAAGGCGCTGATCCATCACAACGTGCCCGGTCATCCGGTGCACGAGTTGCTGCGGGTGCTGGCCCGTGCCTGGGAGACCGAGGCGACGCCGTTCGGGCCGCGGCAACGCTGGACGGCCACCGCGCGCCGGATGCGTGACGAGGGATGGCCGGTGCTCGACGGCCCGGCCCGGTGGCGGCTCGGCGAGCTGACGGTGCCCTGGCCGGGTTAGCTCTCGTCCTTGCGGTCGAGGGCTTCCTTGACCGCGGCCAGCAGGGCATCGGCGGTGAAGGGCTTCTTCACCAGGATGTCGTCCTCGGTGATCTCGCCCTTGGCGACCGCGTGGTCCTTGGGCAGTCCGGAGACGAAGACGACCCCGATGCCGGGACGCAGGTTGCGGACGGTCCTGGCCAGCTCACCGCCGGAGGCACCGGGCAGGGTCAGGTCGGTGATCAGGACGTCGATCTTCCCCGGGTGGTCCCGGGCGATCGAGATGGCCTCGTCCGGTTCACCGGTGGCCTGTGTCGCGTATGACCCGCGGCGCTCCAGCATGCGGCGCATGATGTCGCGCAGATCCTCTTCGTCGTCGACGACCAGGATTGTCGGCCTCTCGGCGACCGGCGCCTCGGACATCTCGGTCCTCCTCGGGCTGGGGTCGCTCTCACGCTAACCGGCCCCGGGGCCCGATGTACGGCTCACGCTCAAACAAGCCAGCTCTCGGCGCCGCCCAGGACCTCCAGGGACAGCGCCGAGAGCCGGCTGACGGGTCAGTACGGGGTCAGAGCAGGTGACCGGTGTAGAGGAGACGGTTCGGGGAGCCCTTGCCCGGGTCCTTCACCAGGTCGACGCCGGCGTTGGCAACCAGGTCGTCACGCACCTGACGGGGCGTCCAGTCCGGGTGCGCGGCGAGAACCAGGGCGGCCGCGCCGGCGACGTGCGGCGCCGCCATCGAGGTGCCGCTCATCTTCTTGGTGCCGGTGTCCGAGCCCTTGGCGGCCGACACGATGTCCACACCGGGGGCGAAGATGTCCAGGCAGGTGCCCCAGTTCGAGAAGTCGGCGCGGCGGTCGGCGGAGTCGACGGCGCCGACGGTGATCGCGTCCGGGGCGGCGGCCGGCGAGCTCTTGCAGCCGTTCTTGTCCTCGTTGCCGGCGGCGATCGCGTAGGTCACGCCCTTGGCGACGGAACGCTGGACCGCGGCGTCGAGCGCCTTGCTGCGCGGACCGCCCAGGCTCATGTTGGCCACCGCGGGCATCTTGGCGTTCGCGGTCACCCAGTCGATCGCGGCGATGAAGTCGGAGAACGAGCCCGAGCCGTCGCAGCCGAGCACCCGGAGGCCGACGATCTTGACGTCCTTGGCCACGCCGTAGGTGGCGCCGCCGATCGTGCCCGCGACGTGGGTCCCGTGTCCGTTGCAGTCGTTCGCGGTGGCGTCGCCGTCGACGAAGTCCCAGCCGCTGGTGGCCCGGCCGCCGAACTCCTTGTGGCTGGTACGGACGCCGGTGTCGATCACGTAGGCGGTGACCGCGGAGGCGGACTTGTAGGTGTAGGTCTTCGACAGCGGCAGCGACCGCTGGTCGAGCCGGTCCAGGCCCCAGGCGACCTTCCGCGACTGGGTGAGCGGGGCGGCCGGTGCGGCCAGGGCCTTGCCGTCGATCACGGCGTCCTGCTCGACGAACGAGACGGACGGGTCCGCGGCCAGACGGGCGGCCTCGTCGGCGGTGGCCTCCAGGTGGAAGCCACGCACCGAGGACAGGTAGTTGCCGGCGACCTTGCCGCCGTATCGGGCGACCAGTTCCTGCGAGGTCGAGGCGGCGCGATCGGCGGCCGGCGTGCCGGGCTCGAGTACCACGATGTAGCTGCCCGGGATGGCGCCCTCCACGCCGGTCCCGGAGATGGTCCCCACTGCGGGCGCCGCGGGAGCGGCGACGGCCGTCCCGGTCAGGCCCCAGAGGGTGGCGGTGGCGGCGCTCGCGGCGACGGTCAGTCGGATGGCCAGACGGCGGGCGTCGTTACCGAACATATGTGGTGAGTCCTCTCGGTTGTGTTCTCAGGTCGTCTTTGAATCCGGCCCGGGGGCATGCCGAAAGCAGCTGGGGGAAACATTGGAGAGGAGAGGTAGCGGCCCGGGGTTCGGCCGGGTTGTGACCGGGTTGCACGAAATCAGCCGCCGCGGATCGGCGGAGTCACACCGGGAACCTCTAAGCCGACCGTGCGGGGGGCCGAACATCTCGCTGTCAGGACCCCAGCACCACCACTCAGCACCGCCACCCGAGCTACTAGGAGAGCGATATGACCGCACTGCTGTCGCCCGAGATCGACACCGTCGGCGAACTGACCGAGCGCTGCGATCGTTGTGGGGCGGCCGCCAAGCTGGAGGTCGTCCTGACCAGCGGCGGTGACCTCGCGTTCTGTGGGCACCACGCCAACCGCCACCGGGCCGACATCGCCAAGGTGGCCAGCAAGATCCGCCTCGAGGACGGCTTCGACTGGGCGGGCAAGTAACCCACCGCTCACCCGGGTAGCCCCGCGTTATGCTCTTTCCCTCACGTCTTGGGGGTATTTGTGCATATCGCGGCGCACGACGTGGGCAGGCTGTCCCGGCTGACCGCCGGGTGCGCCGGAGGATCGGTCGCCGTCTTCGGCGCCCTGCACACGTTCGACCCCGGGCCGGCGCCTGCCCTGATCCCGGCCGGGATCGCCCTGCTGCTCCAGGTGGTTCCGGCCCCTGGCGATCAGGTCGGCCGCCTCCGTGCCGGTGCGGCGGCGCTCCTCGCGCTGACCGCCACCGGCGCGGGCGCCGTCACGCTGGGCAGCCACCCCGCGGCGGCGGTCGCCACCGCCCTGTCCGGGCTGGCCCTGGCCTGCCTCGACCTGCGCGTGCCCGGCCGCAGTGGCCGGATCGCCTTCCGGGTCGCCGACCCGCTCCTGCTGGGCGCCGCGATCATCGCGCTCGTCGCCCTGGTGCCACGGCTCTTCGAGGCGTCCTTCCCAGCCGGCGAGGGGCCGGAGAGCGTCATGCCCTCCAACCTGGCCGGCGCGTTGCTCTGCCTCGCCACCGGCACCATCCTGGCCCGGCCCGAGACGGGGCCGCTGCACACGCTCGAGGAGACCGGGCCGCGCGCGGCCGTACGCCGGCTGGCCCCCGCCCTGATCGCCGCCCCCATCGTCGCCGCCCTGGTCAGTGCATTCGCCGCGCAGAACAGCGTGAGCCGCCCGGTGGCCGCGGTGAGCACCGGCGTGATCCTCGCCGCCCTCGCACTGCTCGCGCTGCTCGCCTATCTGGTCCGCACGCTCGACACCGCCGACCGGAGACAACGGCATCTGGTCGCCGAGCTGGAGGAGCGGCAGGACTTCGCGCAGACCCTGCTCCAGTCGATGAACGAGGCCGTCATGGTCCTCGATGCCAACTATCGGGTCATCGATGTGAACCGCCGCTGGCGGGAGCTCACCGGACACGACGAACCGCCTGCCGAATCGCCGCCGCTGCCCCCGCCGGGCACCGGCGGCGACTGGCTTCTGCCCCGGGCCGACGGCACCGACGTGCCGGTGCTCGCCACCATGGCGGCCATCCCGGACGCGGCCGGTACGACCCGCGGTTACGTGGCCACCTACATCGACATCGCCGAGCGCAAGCAGGCCGAGGAGGCGCTCACCGAGCACGCCGCCGAACTGGAGCGCGGCAACGCCGACCTGGCCGCGGCCCTGGCCTTCAAGAACGACCTGACCTCGATGCTGACCCACGACGTGGCCCAGCCGATCAGCTCCATCGCCAGCCTCGCCGAGCTGCTCTGCGCGGACTGGGCCGATCTGCCCGAGGACATCCGGCTCGAACTGGCCACCAAGATCGACAAGAACACCCGGCGGCTCATCAAGATGATGAACGACCTCCAGCTGCTGTTCCGCCTGGACACCGGCACGGTCACCGCCCGCCGGGTGCCGGTGCCGCTGCTGGAGGTGGTCGAGGCGGCCTGCGGCACGTCGACCGGCACCGGCGACGTGGAAATCGTCATCGACGAGGAGCTGGCCGCGCTGGCCGACCGCGGGCATCTGACGGTCGTGGTGGAGAACCTGCTGAAGAACGCGCTCACACACGGGGCGCCGCCGATCCACATCCAGGCCGACCGCGGCGCCGGCGGGACGGTCCGGCTGGCCGTGCAGGACAGCGGTGGCGGCATCCCCGAGGACGTGCTGCCCAACCTGTTCGGCCGGTTCATCCGCGGCGCCGGGCTCGGGCTGTTCATCGTCCGGCACCTGGTCGAGGCCAACGGCGGGACGGTCCGCTACGAACCCGCCGAGCCGCGTGGCGCCCGGCTGCTGGTCACCCTGGAGGCGGCGCCGGCCAGCACATGAGCCGGGGCCCGGGACGCACAGCGTCCCGGGCCCCGGTGTGAAAGATCGCTATCCGCGTTCCTCTTCGTTGATCATGCCGTTGCCCCACATGTCGGCGGCGGCGGTACGGCCACCCATCCGGGCCGTACCGGCGACCCCGGTGTCCCAGCCGGCGCCCGGACCCGGCGCAGGGGTGTTCCGGTTGCGGATGCGGGCGGCCACCGCGGCCGGGGACGGTGCGTCCATGCCGGGAAGCAGGGTCTGCGACCGGCTACCCATCGTCTTGGAGCTGGCACCGTGCGGGATCGGCCGGCCACCGAGCACGCCGCTCTCCACCAGGCCCTTGAAGGTGGTCAGGTCGGCCTTGAGGCGGCGGTTCAGCGACTCCTGACCGTGCCGGTCGCTGGGCATGAGGAAGGCGATGTCGGCCTCCAGCTGGGCGACGATCTGCGTCTTCGTCTCGCCCATCGGGCGCAGCGTGATCGTCTCCGCGAGCAGCGGGCCCTCCATGGTCGACCAGGAGACCCGCTCGTCCGGCGACCGCTCGATGATCTGGGCGTCGAACTCACGGCGCTTGCCGTCGACGTCCATGATCCAGTGGGTCTGGTCGGCGCCGATCGACGTCACCTGCCGCACACCGGTCATGAACCGCGGGTAGTTCTCGAACGCCGCGAGCTGCTCGTACACCGTGTGGACGGGCGCACTGACCTCGATAGCCTGCTGAACCATGCTCATCGCAACTCTCCTATGCTGAAGTGCTGGCATCACAGAGAGTACGGAGACGAGTGCAACTCGTGTTCAATTTCGCTGTTTCACTGCACCTCTCACACGCGGCGCAGGTAGTGCCAGCGGCCCACCTCGGCGGCGTACCGGGCGTCGCTCGCCGGCACCACCGTGACCGCCGCGTCCAGGAGCATCTCCACCACCCGGGAGGACGGGCTGCGCCACGCCTCGCTCACCTCCACCACCGCTCCGGTGGTCCGGCAGGCGGAGGCCAGGTCGGCGATCAGCGCCGGAGTCACCGAGGAGTCGTCGAGCCCGGCCTGGCCGAGCAACGCCAGCGGACGGGCGAGCTGGGCCGGCACGTACCGGGAGGCCCGCTCGAGGCCCTTGACGGTCGCCGCGACCAGCAGCTCCGCCACCTGGCCGGCGGTCAGCAGGCCGGCGTCCAGGCGGGTGCGGACCTCACGCGGGGTGAGCAGCTCACCCTCGACCGGCAGGCCGGAGACCGCCACCGAGAGGGCGTCCAGCGGGGCCAGGTCCGGGGGCAGCGCCAGCCAGCCGTCCGGGCGGACCACCTCCACCTCGGCCGCCACCCGCAGCGTCATCTCGGTACGGTGCCGGGCCCGGCGGACCGCGTCGGCGTACGCCGGGAGCCAGGTGGTCTCCGGTCCCGCCTGGTCGGCGAAGGTGAGAGCGGCCAGGCCGATCTGGTCGGCGGCCGACACCACCACACCGACGGCGTCGCGGCCGGCCGCGAACCCGGTGTGCACGTGCGCGTCCACCGACAGGTCCAGCGCGCAGGCGGTGCCCACCGCACCGCCACCGATGACTGATTCGCGCTCTGCGGCCACACTCTCTCCCCGGCTGAAGGGGGCGGGTTTCTCCCGCCCGATGATGAGAGTGCGGCCTGGACGTTGTCTCCGGGGTCAGTGGCCGGTGCAGGACAGGAGCGTGTAACGCGGGGCACGGAAAACGCCCGCCGCGCAGGCGACGGGCGTTTCGGTGGCTCTCTCACTCGGCCGTGGGGTCCGGCTTCTCCAGCATCCTGGTGATCGCGTGGACGGCGTCCTCGCTGGGCGAGGCCGCGGCCCGGTTGGCCTCCTGCAGTTCGCGGTAGACCTCCTCGCGATGCACCTGTACGTCCCGGGGTGCCTGAATGCCCAGCCGGATGACGTCGCCACGGGCCTCGAGCACCGTGATGACGACGTCGTCGCCGATCATCACGCTCTCGCCGGCTCGCCGCGTCAATACCAGCATCCGCGCCCCCTCCACCCATCTATCGGACAGCAAAGGCGCGGTCGCGTTCCTCGCGACCGCGCCTGCCTGTGGAGGGTCAGAAGCTCCGGTTCATGATCGCCCGGACCGGGAAACCCGAGCCGGAGAGCACGACCTGCATGGCACGCATGCTGTCGCGGTCCACCACGATCGGCGCGAGGAGGTTCGCGGTGGTCTCGCGCTCGCCGGCGGTGATGACCGTGAGCAGAAGGAGCCGGTCCGGGTCCTTCGTGTTCAGCGCCGCGAAAACCGCGTTCTCGATCTCCGGCGCGTAGTCCGGGAAGAACGGCTCCGGCGGGGCCACCAGGAAGCGGAGCTCCGGGTTCTCGATGGACGTGAACGCGTAGAGCAGGCCGTCCTCGTTGAGACGCACCAGAACGAATTCCCGGTGAGACGGGAATCCCGGCATTGGCACTGCCATCGTGATGGTCGGCAGCCCCAGCGACGGGTCGGTCATGGTGGCCTCAATCGGACGGAATGCGGTGCGAGTAGTCATGGTCACCTCAGGAAATCGATGAGCGAGGGCTGGATCACCTTGGCCGTGGCGGCCAGGGCGGCCTGATACGAGGTCTGCTGGAGTTGCAATTCCATGATCGCCTTGGGCAGGTCGACATCCTCGATATCGGACAGCTGCGACGACACGGACATCAAGCGATCCTCTGCGGACTGCTTCATCTGCGTAACCCGATTGTATCGGGCGCCTACGTCCGAAAGGGTCGAATTCAGGGTTTCCGTTGCTTTATCTAGATTCTCCAGACCTGTCTTGATGCCATCGGCATCACCCGTCCGCATAGCGGTGGAAATGGCGTCGAGGACCTTGAAGAGCTGGGCGTCGTTCGGGACCTCGTCACCGTTCGCGTCGAGCGCCGGAGTGACGCCGTCGGCCTGCATCACGACCTCGGGGCCGAACACCTCCGGGCCTCGCACGTCGACGCGGACCTTCGCGTTCGGGCCGATCGCCCGGGTCGTCTCGCCGGCGATCTCGCCCACATAGGAGCCCGAATCCTGGTACGCCTTCGCGTCCGGGGTGAACCCGCCGAACACCGGGCGGTTCAGATACTTCGTGTTCGCGAACTGGACGACCAGACCTTTGATCTGATCGATCTCGTCGGCACGGGCCTTGTTCGCCTGCGGTGTGCTGCCGCCACCGGCGCTCACCCCCTCCAGGGTCAGCGTGCGAACCCTCTGCACCTGGTCGTACACGCTCTTCAGGGTGTCCTGCACAGTGCCGAGACGGCCCATCGCGTCGTCCGCGTTGGCCGAGTACTTCTTGTTCGCCCGTACCTCCCCGCGCAGTTGAAGTGCGGTGACCGTGCCGGTCGGTGAATCCGACGGGCGGTGCAACTGCTTGCCGCTGGAGATCTGATCCTGCGCGGTCTGGGTCCGGCTCAGGTTCCGCTGGAGGCTCGCCATCGTCCGGGTCCGGACGGAGCTCTCGGTTACTCGCGGGCTGCTGCTCATCTGCGCTGCTCCCCCTGCTTACTACCCGCTACCGGCCGACCAGGCCGGTGCGGTTGATCAGCTGATCGAGCATCGAGTCGATCGTTGTCAGTACGCGTGACGCCGCCTCGTACCCACGCTGGTACGTGAGCAGGTTGGTCATCTCCTCGTCGAGGTTGACCCCCGACTCGGCGTCCCGGGCGGCGTCGACCTGGTCGGTCACCGCGTTCTGGATGTCGCGCCGGCGGATCGAGGACTGCGAGGAGACCCCGAGGTCACCGATCAGCGACTGGTACGTGGCATCCGCCCCGATCCGGGAGGAGGCCAGCTCGGACATCTCGTCGGCCACCGTGCCGTTCAGCACCCGGGTCGCGGTGCCCACTCCCAGCGGGTCACCGGAGGACACCGCCACACGGTCCACATTGTCGAGAAGGTCGGTGTTGACCCGGATGTTGCGGGCGGTGATGTCCGGGTCGGCCGGTTCGTACGGCACGAACATGTCGAGGCCGGTGCTTCCGTCCACTCCGTACCCCGCGCGGTGTTTGCCGTTGACGTCGGAGGCCAGAGTGGACGCGACCAGGTCCAGCTGCGTCGAGATCTCCCGCAGCGTGCCGTCCTTGTCCAGCAGCTCCATCTGCGCGCCCATGGTGCCGCCCGCCGCGACCGAGGCGCCGGTGTCCTTCCACTTCAGGTTGACCTCGATGTCGGGCAGGTCCTGGAGCTTCTGCGCGCTGCCCGGCTCGACCCAGATCTCCCGGGTGTTGAACTCGCTGACCAGCTGGGCGCTGCCGACGTAGACACTCATCGCCCCGTTCGGCAGGTCGGTCGCGGTCGCGCCGACCAGCTCGGACAGCTTCAGCATCTGCTGGCCCCGCTGGTCCATCAGCTCATTGGCCTGGAGACCGGCCTGCGTGGCGAGCACGATCTCGTGGTTCAGCTTGGCGATCGACTCGGCGGCCTTGTTGACCTCACCGACGTACGTGTCGAGGCCCGCCCGGGTCGACTTGTACTGGTTGTCGAGCTGCACGGCGGCGTCGTTGAGTGACGTCGCGACGGTGACCGCCTGCTCCAGCATCGCCGACTTGGGCGCCTGCTTGTCCGGGTTCGAGGCGATCGCATTCCACCCGTCCCACATGTCCTGGAGACGGGCCTGGAGAGCGGTGTCGCTCGGTTCGCCGAACACGTCCTCGATCAGCGTGTACGCCCCGGCCCGCTCGTTGTGGTACGACGAGTTCGCGTGCTCGGTGTAACTGCGCTGGTCGAGAGCACCGTTGCGGAGTCGCTCCACAGAGCTGACGGTGACACCGTTGCCCACCGCTGTCGTGGTGGAGTAGATGCCCGGCACGAGGTTCGCGTTCTGCGCGTGCATGACCACGCGCTGGCGGGTGTACCCCTCGGTGCTGGCGTTCGCGATGTTCTGGCCCGTGACGTCCAGGCCCCGGCGCTGCGCGTAGAGAGACGTGAGCGCCGTGTTGAGTCCGCTGAAAGTACTGCCCATCAGATCGCCTCATCAACCAGAGTGGGGCGCCGCACGGCGCCGCTGACGGTCTGGCCCTGCGGTCCGTACGTTTCCACAGTCTCGGCGAACGCGAGCATGGTTTCGCGAGCCGCGCGCTGGCCCGCGGTCAGCAGCTCACGGTTGACGTCGGCCAGGGCCCGGATCTCCGACGTCACCATCAGGAACGCCTTGCGGTGCTGATGCAACAGCTCCGACCAGGGGTCCGGCGCCGCGTCCGCGAGCTCGCCGAGCGAGGCGTCCGGCGACAGGCCGAGCTCCACGGCGACCTCCTGCGAGTACGCCGCACGGATCACCTCGGTCTGCCGGATCTGATCCAGCACCACCTCCACCTCGCGGGTGGCGTGGCTGAGCCATCGGGACCGGTTGGACGCGAGGAGCAACTGCTCCTCCTCAAGCTTGAACAGCAGCATCTCCAGCAGCTCGCGTGAGCGCCAGAGGACACTGGCCAGGTCGGTCAGGCTCACCCGGTCCTCCGTCGTATGGCTGGTCGGGCCTACCCCCTCGGCGGACCCGCTCATTCGGACAGGTCGGCACATCCGCCGTGCCGCTGAGCGCTTTCTCCCGATCGGTACTTCTCCGGTTCGCCCGAAAAGCCCGAAAAAATCTCAGAGAATCCTCATGGCCTCTCGGCGTCCCGCCGATGGGAAGTGGCGTAACACCACGGCTCATGGACGGGCCGGCTCAAGACCCCACTCAAGGAGGAATCACCTAATGGGTCTTCGCATCAATCAGAACATCGCCGCACAGAACGCCTACCGGAACCTTTCGGTCACCGACAACCAGATGTCGAAGTCGCTCGAGAAGCTCTCCAGCGGTTTCCGCATCAACCGGGCCTCGGACGACGCGGCCGGTCTGTCGATCTCCGAGGGTCTGCGGGCGCAGACCGGTGGCCTCAAGGTCGCCGTCCGCAACGCGCAGGACGCCATCAGCGTCGTGCAGACCGCTGAGGGTGCGCTGAACGAGACCACCAGCATGCTGCAGCGCATGCGTGACCTGGCGGTCCAGGCGAACAACGCCTCCCTGGACGACAGCGCCAAGAAGGCCGCCGCGGCCGAGTTCTCGCAGCTCGCCTCCGAGATCGACCGGGTCAGCGACACCACCTCGTTCGGCAAGTCGAAGCTCCTCGACGGCAGCTTCGGCATGACGAACTCCGCCGCCGGATCCGTCATCAACGGCAACGCCGGCCCGCCGGCCACGCCGAACATGCCGACCAGCTCGACCGGTATGACCATCACCGGCCTTCCCGGTCAGACGACCACGATCAACGTGGCCGACGTCACCGGCCTGACCGACTCCAACGGTGCCGCGCTCAGCCCGCAGGCCATCGCGTCGAAGGTCAACGACGCCATCGCCACGGCACTGAAGGACGCCGGCTACGGCGACACCACGCTGGAGGTCACGGCGACTGTCGACAAGGCGACCGGCAACACGACCTTCTCGGCCTCCGGCACGAGCGCCTTCACGCTCACCGCCGGCGACCTGTCGCTGTCCGCCGCGTCGACGGCGAGCACCACCGCGACCCCGGGCGCCTTCCAGATCGGCGCCAACTCGGGCGAGACCCTGAGCGTCGGCATCGGCGCCGTCAACTCCCAGACCCTCGGTCTGTCCAACCTCGACCTCACTCTGACGGCCGCGGAGAACGGCGGGAAGACCGGCGCCGCCGCCGCGATGGAGGCGCTCGACGTCGCCATCCAGACGGTGTCGGACAACCGGGCCAAGCTGGGTGCCCACCAGAACCGCTTCGAGCACACCATCAACAACCTCAACGTCGCGGTCGAGAACCTGTCCGCGTCGGAGTCGCGTATCCGTGACACCGACATGGCGCAGGAGATGGTGTCGTTCACCCGCAACCAGATCCTCACCCAGGCCGGCACCTCGATGCTGTCGCAGGCCAACCAGGCCTCGCAGAACGTGCTGTCGCTGCTCCGCTGACGCACCGGCTGACAACCGAATAACCACCGACGACAACTGAATCCGGTCCGCGAACGGCCGAAACAGTGGGGGTAGCCCGGCGAGCCCAGCCGGCTACCCCCACTCCGCTCTCGCCCTCGGCACGAAAGGCAGGATCCCGTGACCAGCTCCGTTGACGGCCTCGTCAGTGGTCTCAGCACCACCTCGATGATCAACCAGATGATGCAGGTCGAGGCGGCGGGACAGACCAAGCTCAAGACCAAGGTCGAGACCGCGGAGACCGCGGTCAGCTCTTACCTGTCGGTCAACGCCAAACTCAAGGCGGTCAAGACGGCCGCGGAGGCGATGGGCTCGCTGTCCTCGTGGCGTTCCCTCAAGGCCACGTCCAGCTCGACGAACGTGACCGCGACCGCCACCGGCGGCCTGTCCGGCATGGCCGGCAGTCTCAGCTTCGACGTCACCTCGGTGGCCCGCGCGCAGTCCTCGATCCTGCAGATCGGCGACACCACCGCGGAGCAGGCCATGCCCGGCACGATCACGATCCAGCCGGGCACGTGGAGCCCGGACGCGGACAACGACGGCGTCGACGAGTTCACCGCGGTCGGCGACCCGGTCGAGGTCACCATCCCGGAGCCGCGGACCGCGGCCAGTCTCACCTCGGCGGTCAACTCGGCCACCGACGCGAACGGGGCCAGCCTCGGTATCCGCGCCTACACGGTCACCACCTCGGGCACCGAGGGCGTCGTGCAGTTCACCGGGATGAAGAGCGGCGCCGCCAACGGCTTCCAGATCACCGGGCTGGAGGGGTACGGCACGGGTGGCACCGACCCGAAGACGACCTCGGCCAAGGACGCGAAGCTGACCGTCAACCCGGGCACCACCTCGGAATACTCGATCAGCAGCGCGTCGAACACGTTCAGCTCGCTGATGCCGGGCGTGACGCTGACGGTCGCCAAGGAGGAGACCGGCGTCACCGTCAACGCCACCGCCGACGCCACCGCGATCTCCGACAAGATCCAGGCGCTGGTCACCGCGGCCAACGAAGCGCTCACCGAGATCTCGACGCAGACCAAGTACGACACGGAGACCAGGAAGGGCTCCCCGCTGACCGGTGACTTCACCATCCGGCAGATGAACCAGGCCGTTCTGAGCATGATCAGTAACGGGCTGTCGTACACCAAGACCCTCAACACCGACGCGGACAACGACGGCAACAAGGACACCACGACGGTGGAGTTCGGCTCGCTCAAGCAGCTCGGCATCTCGCTCAGCAAGGACGGCAGCCAGTTCTCCTTCGACTCGGGCGCCTTCGCGGAGGCGTACGCCAAGGACCCGACCGGCATCCAGGAGGCCGGCATGGCCTTCGGCACCAAGCTGCGGTCCCTCACCGACAGCCAGATGGGCACGGTCACCGGCGTCATCACCGGCCGTAAGAACGAGATCAAAACGCTCAACGACCAGATCGACAACTGGGACATCCGGCTGGCGACCCGGCGCAGCGCCCTCCAGCGGCAGTACTCGGCCCTGGAGACCTCGCTGGGCAACCTCAAGAACCAGTCGACCTGGCTCTCCGGACAGCTGTCGAGCCTCGGCTGACGGTTCTCGAGAACCGACCCCAGCCGACCGCCCCTGACCGAGGGAGACCCATGAGCGCGCCCCATCTCCGCGACCGCTATCTGCAGGACTCGATCAACACGGCCTCGCCGGCCCGGCTTCTGATCATGCTGTACGACCGGCTGATCCTCGACCTGATGCACGGCGAGGAGGCGCTCCGCAACGACGACCGTGTACTGGCCAACGAGAAGATCACCCACGCCCAGGAGATCGTCCTGGAACTCCGGGTCACGCTCGACCTGGAGGCCTGGGACGGCGCGCCCGGTCTGGCCAGCCTGTACGGCTTCGTCCTCACCGAGCTGATCGGGGCGAACATCAAGCGGGACGCCGACCGGGTGGCCGGCTGCCGTGCCCTTCTGGAACCGCTGCGCGACGCGTGGCGCGACGCCGCCTCGGCCTCGACATGAGCGCCGGCCCGTCGAACGCCGTGGACTGGCGGTCCGCCTGGACCGCGGCGCTCGACGACCTGGAGATGGACGTGCTCGCGGTCGAGACGATGCTGGCCGACGAACGCCGCATCGCCGAGACCCCGCCGTCCGACCTGTGGCGCCCGCCGACCGAACTCGGCGCGCTGCCGCTGGACCTCAAGCCGCGTGCCGACGGGATCCTCACCCGTCAGCTGGCGGCGGCGCAGGAGATCGCCCGGCGGCTCACGGCGAACCGTCAGCAGATGGCGATGACCTCCCGGATCGAGACCGGCGAGGCGGTCAAACGCCCCATCTATCTGGACTGCGCCATGTAACGCCGAGACCCGACAGGTCCCGGACCCCCACGCGGGGTCCGGGACCTTTTCGCGTGCAACCTTCCGGCAACCGCTTGGCGCTCAGCGGATCAGCGCGCACGCCGAATTGCAGGGTACGAGCACGGATCGCTCAACCGAAAAGCCAAGGACGGGCTACCTCGAACGACTGAGGAGCAACCTTGTTCGACGATCGTTCGTCGTCAGCACTGCGCGTCGCCGTCGCCGGCCTGGCGGCACGGCAGCAGGCCATCGCCAACAACATCGCCAACATCGAGACCCCCGGCTACCGGGCCCGTAAGGTCAAGTTCGAGGACGCGCTGCAGAGCGCCGTCGCCCGCGGCGAATCACCCGCCGGGGTATCCCCGAGTGTGCTGACGTCGCTGGAGCCGACCCGGCTCAACGGCAACAACGTCAACCTCGACGAGGAGACGCTGTCGCACATCGACACCACGATGCGCTACCAGCTCGCCATCCGGGCGATGGACGGCAAGTACAGCCTGCTGCGCGAAGCCATCAAGGGGGCCTGACGATGAGTACCTTCAACGCCATCGGAATCGCGGGTAGCGGCGTCACGGTCTACCGGAAGTGGCTGGACGCGGTGGCCGACAACCTCGCGAACATCAACACCACCACCCGGACCAGCGAGAACGCCTTCCAGGCCCGGTATGTCGCGGCGCGTTCCGCGCAGGACGGTAACGGTGCCGAGGTCGCCGGTGTCCACTTCGGTAGCGCCGAGGGCATCCTGGCCTACGAGCCGGAGAACCCCCTCGCCGACGCCGAGGGCTACGTCCGCCGCCCGGACATCGACATGGGCAACCAGATGGCCCAGCTCATGATGGCCCAGCGTTCCTACCAGGCGAACCTCGCCGTGGTGGACCGGGCTCGCGACTCGTACACCGCCGCGATCAACCTCGGGAAGTGATCCTCTTGTCCGCACCGATCAGCCCCATCGGTGGCTTCTCCGCCATCGGCGGGCTCAGCGACCGTGGTGTCGGGCTCGGCGGCCTCAACGGCCTCGGCGGCATGCTGGGGTCATCCGAGCCGCAGGCCCCGCAGGGTCCCAACGCCGACTTCGCCGGAATGCTCGCCAAGGGCATCGAGAACGTGCAGGCCTCTCAGGCCAAGGCCGCTGACCTGGCCGTACAGGTCGCCGACGGCCGGCTGGCCGACCCGGCGCAGTACACGATGGCGTCCACCGAGGCCGCCCTCGGCCTCCAGCTGACCATGGCGATCCGCAACAAGGCCGTCGAGGCCTTCCAAGAGATCATGAGGATGCAGGCCTGACATGACCGACCGCCTTCCCGCTCCGGTACGCCGCATCACGGACACCTTCAGGTCCTTCACGCCGGGACAGAAGGCTGTCACCGTTTTCGCGGTTCTCGCGCTCGCCGTCGGCGGCTACTTCTTCGCCACCTGGGCGGCGAAGCCGTCGTATCAGATCCTGTTCAACAATCTGTCCACCAAGGACGCCAGCGCGATCGTCGAGTCGCTGCAGAAGTCCGGCACCCAGTACGAGCTGGCCAACGACGGTCAGACGATCATGGTGCCGCGCGAGCAGGTGAACGAGCTCCGCCTCCAGCTCTCCGGCGAGGGCCTGCCCAACGACGAGGGCACCGGCTACTCGCTGCTGGACCAGCAGGGCATCACCACCAGCGACTTCATGCAGCACGCCAACTACCAGCGGGCACTCGAGGGCGAACTGGCCAACACCATCAAGTCGATCGACGGCGTCGAGGCCGCGACGGTCCACCTGGTGATGCCGAAAGAGGACATCTTCACCGACGACCAGACCCAGCCGACCGCGTCGGTGCTGGTCGCCTCGAAGGCGAGCAACCCGCTCGACCAGCAGCAGGTGCAGTCGATCGTGCACCTGGTCGCGTCGAGCGTCGAAGGACTCGACCCGACCCAGGTCACCGTCGCCGGCTCGGACGGCCGGATGCTCTCCACCGGCGGCGGCAACACGGTCGGTGCCACCGGAGCTGACAGCGGCACCGAGCAGCAGACCGTGGCGTTCCAGAACCGTCTGAACAACTCACTCCAGCGGATGCTCGACAACCTGGTCGGCCCGGGCCACTCGGTGGTCACCACCACCCCGATCCTGGACTTCGACCAGACCGAGACGCGGAGCAAGAAGTACAGCACCGACCCGGCCATGCCGGCCGAGACGGAGAACCTCAAGAGCGAGACCTACACCGGCAGCGGCGTCGGCAACGGTGGCGTACTGGGGCCGGACAACATCCAGGTGCCCAACGGCACCGGCAACGGTCAGTACCAGCAGAAGGACGAGACGCGTACCCGCCGCTTCAACGAGGTGGAGGAGGTCCGCCGCAACGCGCCGGGCAGCATCGAGCGCCTCAACGTCTCGGTCCTGCTGGACAGCACGGTGGCCGGCGCGATCAACCCGACCGAGGTGCAGCAGTTGCTCAGCGCCGCGGCCGGTATCGACCCGACCCGGGGCGACACCATCGCGGTGGCCTCGATGCCGTTCGACACCACTCAGGCCCAGGCGGCGAAGGACGAGCTCGCCGCGGCGGCCGCGGCCGAGAAGACCGCGAAACAGACCAAGCTGATCCAGACCGGTGCCCTGCTGTTCGTGGTGCTGATGCTGGTCATGCTGGCCTGGCGGGCCAACCGTCGCGCCAAGAAGCGTCAGCAGCAGCTCACCGAGGAGGAGCGCCGGCACCTCGAGGAGATGCAGGCCGCACTCGAGGCGCAGCGGGCGGCTGAGATCGACGTCACCACCGCACACATGCTGGAGCTTCCGGACGTCGCCGATAAGACGGACGAAGCGCGGGAGGAGCGTCATCGTGAGATCGAGGACCTGGTCCGGGAGAAGCCGGACGAGACGGCGTCCCTGATCCGCAGCTGGATCTCCGCCGACGAGAGCAACCGCTGAACCCCAGGAGCAACAGTTGACTACACCGGCGCTCACCACGCTCTCCATGACCGGAGTGCGCAAGGCCGCGATCATGCTGGTTCAGTTCGGCAGGGAGCACGCGGCGCAGGTCATGGCGAACATGACCGACAAAGAGGTCGAGATGGTGTCCGCCGAAGTGGCTCGGCTGGGCAAGCTCGACCCCGTCCAGGTCGACGACGTCATGGACGAGTTCTACGCCATGGCCACCACCCGATACGCCGGGTCGGGTGGCATGGAGTACGCCAGGGAGCTGCTGGAGGCGTCGCTCGGCAAGGAGCGGGCGGCGCTCATCCTGGAACGGCTCGAAGCGTCGATGAACGACATCCCGTTCAACTTCCTCAGCCACGCCGACCCCCGGCAGCTGCTCTCCTACGTCCAGTACGAGCACCCGCAGACGATCGCGCTGGTGCTGGCCCACATCCCGTCCGGTCTGGCCTCGTCGATCCTGGCCGGGCTGCCGCTGGAGGTGCAGACCGAGGTCGCGCACCGTATCGCGATCATGGACCGCACCTCGCCGGACATCATCCGCCAGGTGGAGAGCGCCCTGCAGCGCAAGCTGTCCAGCGTGCTCCAGCCGGACGAGCTCTCCACGGTCGGCGGCCTCCAGCCACTCGTCGACATCATCAACCGGGCCGACCGCACCACCGAACGCCTCATCCTGGAGGCGCTCGACGCGCGCAGCCCGGAGCTGGCCGAGGAGATCCGCCGGCGGATGTTCATGTTCGAGGACATCATCAACCTGGAGGACCGCGCGGTGCAGCTCATCCTGCGCCAGGTGGAGCCGGCCGACCTGGCCACCGCTCTCAAGGGCGTTCCCGAGGGCGTACGGGACAAGGTCACCAAGAACCTCTCCGAACGCGGGCGGGAGAACCTCCTGGAGGAGATGGACCTGCTCGGCCCGGTGAAGGTCAAGATGGTCGAGGAGTCCCAGGCCAAGATCGTCAGTGTCATCCGTACGCTCGAGGACTCCGGTCAGATCGAGATCCAGCGTGGTGGCGAGGCCGATGAGCTCATCGCCTGACCGGGTGCTCCGCGGGGTGGCGGCCGAGAACGCCGCCGCCGCGCGGTTCGGCATCGACCTGCGCAAGGAGACCCCGGTCAACGAGGAGATCCTCGAACGGGCCCGCCAGCAGGCCCAGACCACCGGATACGCCGAGGGATGGGCACAGGGCAAGCGCGACGCCGCGGCCGCCAACGAGGCTGCCGCGGCACGCGCCGTGCTCGCCGAGGAGGCGTACGAGCAGCGCCGCACCACCGCCCTGGCCAGCGCCGTGAACGCCCTCGGCCGTGCGGTGACCGGCCTCGAGGACCAGCTCATGCCGACCTTCACCGAGCTGCAGGAGGTCGTGCTGGCCAGCGCCTGGGAACTGGCCGAGGCGATCATCGGCCGTAACCTGCGCGACGACCCGGAACGCGGAGCGGACGCCCTGCGCCGGGCGATGACCGCCACACCGGAACACGGCGACGTCACCGTCTCCCTGCATCCCGACGACTACCGCAATCTCACCGGCTCCGACTCCGGCTCCGGCGCGGACTTCGACTTCCAGGGGCGCCGCATCACGCTGCGCCCCGACCCCGGACTCCAGCCCGGGGACGCGGTCGCCGAGACCGGCACCGCGACCGTCGACGCCACCATCGCGGCGGCGGTGGCCCGGGCCCGCGAGGCGCTACGTCTGTGACCGATCTCTTCCAGCACCGCATCCGCAGTGCGATCGAGGCAGCCCGTCCGCTGGTCAGCGGGCGGGTCACCGGCGCCGTCGGGCTACGCGTGACGGTCAGCGGGCTGGAGGCCAACGTCGGCGACCTGCTGCGCATCGGCACCGGACCGGACCAGGTCCTGGCCGAAGTGGCCGCCCTCGACGGCGAACGGCTCTCCTGCATGCCGCTCGGGCCGATCGCCGGGATCGGCGCCGGCACCCCCGCGTACAGCACCGGCGGGCCACTGCGCATCGCCGTCGGGCCCGACCTGCGCGGGCGCATCCTCGACGGGCTCGGCCGCCCGATGGACGGCGGCCCACCGCTGCGCGGTGCCCTGGTGCCGATCGACGGGACGCCGCCGTCCGCGATGGAACGGCAACTGGTCGGAACGCAGATGTCCCTCGGGGTACGCGTCCTCGACACCCTCGTCCCGTGCGGCAGGGGCCAGCGCATCGGCATCTTCGCCGGCTCCGGGGTCGGCAAGTCCACCCTGATGAGCCAGATCACCCGGGGCACCGCGGCCGAGCTGAACGTCGTCGCCCTGGTCGGCGAACGCGGCCGCGAGGTCCGCGAGTTCATCGAGCACGACCTCGGTCCGGAGGGCCTGGCCCGCTCGGTCCTGGTGATCGCCACGTCGGACACGCCGCCGCTGGTCCGGCTCCGGGCCGGCGCGGTCGCCACCCGGATCGCCGAGTACTACCGGGACGAGGGCGCCGACGTGCTCCTCATGATGGACAGCGTGACGCGTGCGGCGATGGCGCAACGAGAGGTCGGCCTGTCGGTCGGCGAGCCGCCGGCCACCCGGGGCTATCCACCGTCGGTCTTCGCGATGCTCGCCTCCCTGCTGGAACGGGCCGGGCCGGGCGCCCGCGGCAGCATCACCGGTCTCTACACGGTTCTCGTCGAAGGCGACGACCACAACGAGCCGATCGCAGACGCGGCCCGGTCGATCCTCGACGGGCACATCGTGCTGGACCGCAAACTGGCCACTGCCGGTCATTTCCCCGCCATCCAGTCCCTCGACTCGATCTCCCGCGTCGCCAACAAGATCACCAACCAGCAGCAGCGGGCCGACGCCACCGAACTCCGCCGCCTCATGGCCGCGCACCGCGACATCCGCGAACTCGTCGAGATCGGCGCCTACGTCCCCGGCACCAATCCCGACGCCGACCGGGCCAATGCGGCGTGGGCACAGATCAGCGCCTTCCTCCGCCAGGACCTCGACGACCGGACCACCGCCGAGTCCGCGTGGGCCGCTCTCCGAGCCCTGATCGCCACCACCTGAGATCCCGCCGGCTGCCACCGCTGTCCCGGGGCCTTCGAGACAGCGGTGCGGACCAGCCGGGGACCACCGCATCAGCCCGGCGCCCGCGTTTCGGCCCTGCCGTCCGGCGACCTCGCGCGGCGCGGGCGGGGCGGTCCGGTTTGCGGTTGAGGGCGGTTTCTTGCGTACGAGATGAAGGTTGTCGCCTTTTGCGTGGACCGCGACCCTCGCGAACCGGGAGGGGACCACGCACCGCGCCCGGCAACCGCGCTCTCGTGCCGAAGGCCGCAAGCGGTGCGCAAGACAGGCGAACGGCGGGCTTGAGGGATGCCGTCCTGGCAGCTCAGTAGCGAAGTCGGTGCAGGGGCTCAGGGGTTCGGCGGGCGGACCGAAGCGGCTAGGTGAGGGCCCACCGGCCCCGCTAGGAGGCCCACGTTGAACCGCCTGTTCCGACTGGCACCCGTGCTGCGCGCCCGCAAGGCACAGGAGGACGCCGCCCGTGGCGCCGTGATTCAGTCCCGAGCCGAGATCCGTGCGGCCGAGGACCTGGTCAAGCGCCGCAAGCTGGACCTGGTCGGCGCCGACGCGCCGTCCGAGGGGTCGGCACGGGCCATGGTCGCGGCGCTGGTCGCCCGGCAGTCGCTGGCCGCCGGGCTGTTCGACGCCCAGCGCATGGTGACCAGCGCCGAGGTGATCGAGGAGGAGAAGCTGGCCGCCCTCGCGGACGCCGCCAAGCGGCGCCGGGCCGTGGAGATGATGGCCGAACGCCACGCCGCCACCGTGAAGGCCCACGACCTGCGGACCGATCAGGCCGCCCTCGACGAACTCGCCGTCACCGCGAAAGCGCGCGACGCCGCCGGAACCGTCAACGACCCGAACCGGAGCGAAGCATGATGATGGGTGTCACCGGAGTCCTCTCCCGCATTGCCGAACTCCAGGACCAGCTGGGTCTCACTCCGGCTCCGGCCCCGGCGGCGAGCGGTGGCACGTCGGGCGCGAAGTTCGCCTCGGCACTCGCCGGCGCCACCGGCGGCACCGGCGGTGGGTCGCCCTCCTCCGGCCCGTCCGGCGGCGATGTCGTCGAGGCGGCCAAGAAATATCTGGGTACGCCGTACGTCTTCGGCGGCGACGACCCGGCCAAGGGGCTGGACTGTTCGGCCCTGGTGCAGCGCGCCTACCGTGACCTCGGTGTCGAGCTGCCGCGCAACTCGTGGCAGCAGGCGAAGGCCGGCCGCCCGGTGGCGAGCATGGCCGACGCCAAGCCGGGCGACATCCTCGCGTTCAATTCGCCGGTCGACCACGTGGCGATCTACCTGGGCGGCAACCGGATGATCGCGGCCCCGAAGCCGGGTGACCACGTCAAGATCCAGAGTGTCTACGAGACGCCGAGCGCCATCCGCCGTGTCCTCGACACCGTTCCGACGGCGGCCGTGCAGGACATGTCGTCGCTGCGCCCGGCCGGGCTGCGGGCCGCAACCGCCGGTGAAGGGCTCGGCGGTGTGCCGTACGCGAACCTGTTCGAGCAGGCCGGCGCCCGGCACGGCGTCTCGCCGAAGCTGCTCGCCGCGGTCGCCAAGGTCGAGTCCGGCTACAACCCGAAGGCCGTCAGCAAGGCCGGTGCCCAGGGCCTCATGCAGCTGATGCCGGCGACCGCCCGCGGGCTCGGTGTCGACGACGCGTTCGACCCGGCGCAGGCGGTGAACGGGGCGGCGAAGCTGCTCGCCAGGAACCTGCGTGAGTTCAAGTCGGTGCCGCTGGCGCTGGCCGCCTACAACGCCGGTGGCGGGGCCGTGCACCGGTACGACGGAATCCCCCCGTTCGCCGAGACCCAGGCCTACGTCCCGAAGGTGCAGAAGGCACTGGCCGCACTCGGCGGCTGAGAACTTGCCCTGATCAGACACCCCATCCAGCAGGGAGAGCATGACCATGCCGAGTTCAGTGACGGGTCCCGACCGTCGGCCGGGCGCCGACACGACCAAACGGCCGGGCGGACGGCGTGAGGAGGGCGGGCCGGAGTTCGGGTCGACGCTGTCGGCGGAGATGAGCCGTCCCGGTGACCAGGACGAGCGAGCCGCCGACCGGCCACCCGGAATGCGGGACTCCGCCTCGACCTCTCAGGTCGCCGCTCGTTTCGCTGCGGACCGGGCGGCGATGTCCCGGGCGGCGGTCGCGCGGGTGGCGGCGGCCCGGGTCGCCGAGGACCGGGCGGCCGGTGCCCAGGAGGCTGCTGCCGGTGACCGGACGGCGCGGGCCGCTGACGGACGCGAGGCGGCCCGGGCGGTCGACGGACGTGAGGCGGCGCAGCGTGCGGCGGTGTCCCGGGCGGTAGCCGGACGAGCCGCCGCGTCGCGGGCCGCGGCCGGGCGCGAGGCCACCGAACGGGCCGGTGCCGAACGTGCGGACCAGCGGGCCACCGTCCGGGACACCGCGGCACGGGCCGGCCGGCGGGCGGCCGCCGAACGGGACGATCAGCAGGCGGCCACCGAGCGCGCCGACCAGCAGGCCGTCACCGATCGGGCATCGGAGCGACGGGCGGCCGCGGGACGGGACTCGAAGCGGGTACCGGACCGGGCGGCCACGGACCGGGCCGTGGTCGACCGGGCGGCCGGGGACCCGGCCGCGCGCAGGGGCGAGACGACCGGCGGTGGCCGGCCCGCATCCCAGGCCGAGAAGGCCACGGACGTCGCCGGGACCGAGGCCGGGAAGGCCACGGTGACCGGCACCGAATCCGCCGCCGCGACCGCGACCGAGGCGACCGAGGCCGAGGAGAAGGCAACCGACGGCACGGTGACGGTGATGGCGACCGGTGTGATGGCGGGCCTCCAACTGCCGGTCCCGGCGGATGCCGCCACGACCGGGGACGCCGCGACCCCGGCGATCACCGGTCTGGCGCCGCAAGCCTCCCGGGTGGCCCTCACCGGTGACGGCTCGGCTGCCGCACCGGCGACGGGAACGGCACCCGCGGGTCAGACCACCGTCACCGGCACGGACACCGCTGCTCAGGCCGCGCCCGGGACCACGACGAGCACCACCGGCACCGCGACCGTCGGCCCGACGGCACCGGGCGGTGAGGGTACGGCCGCTGCCGCTGCCGCTCCCGCGCCGGGTGCGCCGGCCGGTGTCCCGGGACAGGCGGGCACGGCTGCGGCTGGTGCGGGGGCGGCTCCGGCCGTACCGCAGGGGGCTGGATCTCCGGTCGATCCGGCCGCGACCGCCGCGGCATCCACCGGGACCGGGGTCGCGACCGCGCCACGCCCGGAGAGCCTGCGCGCGCCGGAGACGACCGCCACGGCGGCGGCCGACACGTCCGCCGGGGCGGCCGACACGTTCGCCGGGGCGGCCGCCGAGCCGGTGCCGGCCGGGGAGGCGGCACCGGACACCGGCGGCCAGGACGGCGCCGGGCAGGGCGACCGGTCCGGACAGGGCAACGGAGGCGGTACGCCCGGCGCGTCCACCACGACCGCGGAGACCGCACCTGAACCCACCGGAGGCACACCCACAGGGTTCCCGCAGGTCAACGCACCAGCCGACGCGGGTGCACCGGTGCACCCGGCCGCTGCCGGAGTCGCCGGGACGACCGGCCCGCAGGCCGCCGCGCCCGCGGCACCGGCCGCCGAGCCGCAGGCCGCGGCCCCACCGGCCCCGAGCCTTCCCACGCACCCGGCGTCGCAGGTGGCCTCCCGGCTCGCCCCGCTGCGTCTGGACGCGGACGGTGTGCACCGGCTGACCGTTCAGCTGCACCCGGTCGATCTGGGCCCGGTGCAGGTGGTGGCGGAGATCCGCAACGGCGACATCACCGTGCAACTGTCCGGCGGGACCGAGGCCGGCACCGAGGCACTCCGGTCATCGCTCGACGATCTGCGGCGTGAGCTGGAGAACTCCGGGTTCGGCAACTGCACGCTCGACCTGCGACAGGGCAACGCGCAGCAACAGCAGGCACGGCAACAGTTCGCCGACTCGCTGGGCCGGCGGACCGACACCGCACGTGGTGGACCGGACGTCGGCGCCGAGCCCGCGCCGGTCACCACCCGCCGGGTGGACCCGGGATCGGGCCGGCTGGACGTGCAGGCCTGACAGCGAACGGCGCCGGCTCCCGCTCGTGCGGGGGCCGGCGCCGGTCAGGTCGACTTCCCCGGTTCGGGGCTGTCGTACGGCTCGGGCGTCATCACGGTCGCCGGGGGCTCCTCCTCGGCCTTCCGGTATCCGGCGAGGATGAATCGGAGCCCGGCCATGAGCACGGCGGCGATCGGCACCGCGACGAGGAAACGGATCAGTACCTGGATCAGGTCGATCTCGTCACCGAGCAGGCGGTAGAACGCCGGCGCGCTCATCAGCAGCGCGAACAGCAGAACCGACGGCTTGATCATCGGCTGGACGGGGTCAGCGGCGGCCGGAGCGGGTCACCCGGCGCGGCACCACCGCCGAGGGCATGACCTCGGCCGCGATCCGGGCGCAGAGCATCGCGGCCCAGGCGTGCGGGGTGGCCGGTTTGCCGTCCAGCGAGAAGATCGGCACGTCCAGGCCGAGCACCGACGCGGGGTCGGCGGTGAGTTCCACGCTGTGCACCACGAGCGCCTCGACCTCGCCGAGATTGCGCAGGTGGCGGGCGGAGTCGGCGGTCTTGCGGGTGGCGTCGACGACGGCCCAGAGCGCGGTGGCGCCGAGCGCGTCGCACATGTCGTTGACCCAGAACGGGTCGGTCCCGCCGACCGGCGCCTCGATCACCACCACCCACGGGTGCTCGGAGCTCTGCAGCTTCTCCGCCCGAGACTCGGCCGAACTGCGGCTGGAGATGAGCCGGGACGAGTGCAGTCCGGTACCGGCCGTGGACGGCGCGGCGAGCAGCAGATGGGTCTGGTCGACGTGCAGCTGCTCGAGGATCTGCTTGGCGATCGGCACGGCCGTGTGCACCTCGCCGGCCAGCACCAGGATCTCGCCGGGGCCGTCCGGGATGCCGGGGGCGGCCGGGCGGGCGGCGAGGACGCTGAGCACACCGGCGTACGTGTCCCCGCCGGTGATCTTGCGGGCCATCGACTCGGGCATGCCGACCGTGATCAGGTTCCGCTGCACGGGGTCGAGTTCGCCGGAGCGCAGGGCGGCCGGGCTCGCGGGCGGCGCCGCCGGAGCGGGCGAGACCGGCACCGACTCGTCCAGCCCGTACACCTCGGCCGCGGATCGCATGGGTGCCGGCGGCTGGGCGAAGGCGGCGCGCGGTGGCGCCGGGGTCGGCTCGACGGTCCGGAACGGTGCCGGGGATACCGAGCGGGGAGCGGCGGTGGCCGCACGGATCGGTGTCATGGTCTCGCGGGGCTCCGGGGTCTCGCGCTCCTTGGCGGCGGACCGCTCGGGGAAGCTCGGCATGGTGGGAAGTGCCGCGGGCAGCGGCCGCTGGCCGGCGTTGACCGCCGAGCCGGTGGCGGTGGCCGGGCGGAAGGGGCGCACCGTCGGCGCCTCCTCGCGGGCCTCGGCGTGCTTGGGATCGGCCGCCACCCGGGGACGGGACGGTGCCCGGCCCTCACCGAGGTGCCCGGCGACGTCGAGGCCGGCCATCAGCTCGGCGAACGCGGCACCGGTGTCGCCGATCCCGGCCTGCCGGCCCTCCTGGCGTGTCCGCCGTTCGGGCGCGGCGGGCGGCCGGTCGGTGGTCACCCGGTCGCGGGCCTCGGCCTGTTCGAGCAGGCGCTCGAAGTTGTGTGTGCCGTTGCCGGCGACGGTCTGTTGCGCCATGTCCTCACTGTCCTCGGTTGGATCCGGTACCTCGACGGAGAGCTCGTAGTGCTGCTTCGCGAAGAAGCCCCCGATGCCACCACTTCGTACCTTGTCGGCGGAGATGATCCGGACGGCCGAGCCGTACTCGTCACGGACCTGAGCCAGCAGCGGCTCGATGGCCGGCCCCTCAAGCAGCACCCGCGTAGGCACCGTTCACCACCCCTATCGTCTCGATCTGTGCGGTGGAACCAGAGATTTCGCTGTACGACAGCACCTGAACCCGGCGCGAGCCGGCTCGCAGCAGTCGCATCAGTGGCAGCCGCAGCTGTGGTGAGCAGGCCAGGACCGGGTTGAGTCCCTGCTGCTCCGCGGCCTCGGCGAGCCGGCTGGCCTCGCTGACGATCGCCTCGGCACGCATGCCGTCGATCGCCATGAAGGCACCGGTGTCGCTCGGCCGCAGCGATTCGAGCAGGCCCTGCTCGAGCATCGGGTCGAGCGTGATCACGGTCAGCCGGCCCGCTGTCGCGTACTGGGCGGCGATGGCCGGCCCGAGGGCGCCACGCGCCGCCTCGACCAGGCCGTCGTGATCCTGGGAGGTCTTGGCCCGCAGCGACAGCGCCTCGAAGATCCGGACCAGGTCGCGAATCGGCACACCCTCGTCGAGCAGCGCCTGCAGCACCTTCTGGACCTGGCCGAGGCTGAGCAGGGCCGGGGTCAGTTCCTCCACCACCACCGGGTGGGTTCGCTTGACCATCTCGGAGAGCGCGCGGACGTCCTCGCGGCCGAGCAGGCGGCTCGCGTTGGTCCGGACGATCTCAGCCAGATGCGTGATGATCACCGAGGCCCGGTCGACGACCGTCGCGCCGGAGATCTCGGCCTGATAGTGCAGTTCGGCGGGGACCCACTTGCCGGCCAGTCCGAAGACCGGTTCGACCCCGGCCCGGCCGGGGAGTGCCTGCAGGCCTTCGCCGATGGCCAGGACGGTGCCCGGCGGCGCCTGGCCGGTGCCGGCGTCGACGCCAGAGATCCGGATCGCGTACGAGGAGAGGGGCAGGTCGAGGTCGTCCCGGGTACGGACCGGCGGCATGATCACGCCGAGTTCCATGGCCATCTTGCGACGCAGGGCGCGGACCCGGTCGAGCAGGTCGCCGCTGCTGGCGTCGACGAGGTCGACCAGGTCGGGGGCGAGGGCCAACTCCAGCGGGTCGATCCGCATCTCGCCGAGCAGTTGTTCCGGCGAGTCGGGTGCGGGCAGGTCGACCGCCTCGGCCGCCGCTCCGCTCTCGATCGGCTCGGGTGCGGGCTCCTTGACCCGCTGGGCGATCAGCAGCACCGTGGCGCCGACCAGGAGGAACGGCAGCGGTGGCAGCCCGGGGATGATGCAGAGCGCCATCGCCGCGCCGCCGCCGATGCGCAGTGCCAGTTTGTTCTGGCTGAGCTGGGTGGTGACGGTCTGGCCCATGTCGCCGGAGGTGGCCGAGCGGGTCACGATGAGACCGGTGGCGACCGACAGCAGCAGTGCGGGGATCTGCGAGACCAGGCCGTCGCCGATGCTCAGCATGCTGTAGTGGTTCATCGCGTCGACCGGCGACATCCCGGCCTGGAGGATGCCGATCGTGAAGCCGCCGATCAGGTTGATCAGCGTGATGATGATCGCCGCGATGGCGTCGCCCTTGACGAACTTGGATCCACCGTCCATCGCGCCGTAGAAGTCGGCTTCCGAGGACACCTCGATCCGGCGCTTCTTCGCCTCGGCCTCGTCGATCAGGCCGGCGTTGAGGTCGGCGTCGATCGCCATCTGCTTGCCGGGCATCGCGTCGAGGGTGAAGCGGGCACCGACCTCGGCGACCCGCTCGGCGCCCTTGGTGACCACGATCATCTGGACGATGACCAGGATCGTGAAGATGACGAGGCCGATGACCAGGTTGCCGCCGACGACGAAGCTGCCGAACGCGTGGATCACCTTGCCGGCGTCTCCGTCGCGGAGCACCAGGCGTGTCGCGCTGATGTTCAGGGCGAGCCGGAATAGTGTCATGACCAGCAGCAATGCCGGGAAGACGGCGAAGTCGAGAGGCTTCTGCACGAACATGGCGATCAGCAGGACGAGCAGGGCCGCCGTGATGTTCACGGCGATCAGCATGTCCAGCAGGAAGGTCGGCAGGGGGACGACCATCATGATGATGATGCCGACGACCCCTACGGGAACGGCGAACCTGCCTAGGTTTCGGTTCTTCACGGCACCTTCCGAGCGTGGGCAGTCGATGGCCATCCGGGCCCAGCCGTCGCCGTCCTGGCGTTGTTCTGTTCGGCGATCCGTCGCCATCACTGAGGCCGCTGTGGCACCGCCACGTCTCGATCTTCCCTGCTCTTGCACCGCGTTGTGAGGAAATCTCCGGAATCGGTGGTTATGCCATGGCTGGGGTCGGGTTCGGGTTGCGGTGCAAACCGGCCGCCGCACCACGTGCCTTCAGACTCATCACGAACGCCAGCACCTTTGCCACCGCGCCGTAGAACTCCGCCGGGATCTCCTGGCCGATCTCGCAGTTCTGGTTGAGCGCCCGGGCCAGCGGGACGTCCTGGACCATCGGGATCCGGTTCTCGGTCGCGATCTCCCGGATCTTCGCGGCCAGCGGCCCCTTGCCTTTCGCCACCACGCGGGGCGCGCCCTTCTCCGGCTCGTACCGCAAGGCCACCGCGACGTGCACCGGGTTGACCACCACGACATCCGCGGTCGGCACGTCGGCCATCTGCCGGTTCCGGGCCATGGCGTGCTGCTTGGCCCGGATCTGGGCCTTGATCAGCGGGTCACCCTCGGTGTTCTTGTGCTCCTGCTTGACCTCCTCCTTGCTCATCCGCAGCTGCTTCTTGGTCCGCCGGCGCACCACGAAGTAGTCGGCCGCCGCCATCACGATCCCGGCCGCGGCCGCCGCCCGGATCAGCTGGATCGACGCGTCACTGACCACCCCGAGCAGCGTGACGAGCGGCAGCCGGCCCGCGTCCATCAGCACCGGGACGATGTCCTGCATCGTGAACCAGAGGACCAGGCCCAGCACGAGCGTCTTGATCAGGGCCTTGAAGCCCTCCCAGAGCGCCTGCGGGCCGAACACACGCTTGATGCCGCTGAACGGATTGAGCCGGCTGAACTTGGGAATGAACAGCTTCGTGGCGATCCGGATGCCGCCCTGGGCACCGGCCGCGACGATGCCGACCGCCATCATGGTCAGCGCCAGCGGCAGCACCGCCCAGGCGGCGCTCATCAGCCCGTCCTTGAGGATGGCGAGGGTTTTTCCGACGTCCGGTTCGATGATCGTGTCCGGGATCTTGGCCATCAGATCCTGGGCGTGCTCCATGGCCTGGCGCAGCGTGCGCGGCAGCATGATGCTCGCCGCGAGCATCCCGACCCAGGCCCCGAGGTCCGGGGTCTTGCCGATCTGGCCTTCCTGCTTGGCCTTCTTCAGCTTTTGTTGTGTGGGTTCTTCGGTCTTCTCGCCGGACACGTCTCACCTCCCCGCGCTCGTGGCCTCCCCACGCTCTTCGGCGTGGATCAGCCGCCACTGAGCCGGACCACCGCGGTCACGGCCTTGTCGATGAGCGCGTCCAGCGCGCCCGGCAACATCGCGATGGCGAGCCCGGACATGGTCACCACCAGGAAGATCTTGACCGGGAAGCCCAGCTGGAACGCGTTGAGCGCGGGCGCCACCCGGTTGAGCAGGCCGAGCGCCACGTCGGCCAGGAACAGCACGGCGATCAGCGGGCCGGCGATCTGGACCGCGGCCAGGAACATCTCGCCGACCCCGCGCAGCAGCAGCCGGCTGAAGGTCTCGGTCGAGAAGGTGGCGTCCAGCGGGAGCGTACGGAAGCTCTGCAGGAACCCGCGCAGGATCATCTGGTGCCCGTCCCCGGCGAAGAGCAGGGTCAGCGCCACCAGGTTGTAGAACCGGCCGAAGATCGAGCTGCTGCTCTGCGAGAACGGGTCGTACGCCGACGCCAGCGTGAACCCGCTGAAGAGGTCGAGCAGGTCACCCGCGGCCTGGACGGCGGCGAAGAGCAGCGCGGTGAAGAAGCCGAGTGCCGCGCCGACGAAGACCTGCAGGGCGGCGCTGGCGATCAGATCCTTGGTCTCCAGTGACGGCACCGTGGTGGTCAGGTACGGCGTCATCGGCAGCGTCAGCCCGACCGAGAGCAGCGCCTTGACCTGCCCCGGGATCATCTTGGAGCTGAACGGCGGACACACGATCATCCACGCGCCGGTTCGTACCGCCCCCAGCATGATCGCCAGGAACTGGGCGATGGCGACGTCGAAGTTCATCGTCTCAGTACGAGCCCACCAGCGCCGTGATGACCAGGCTCCACCCATTGACCAGCACGAACAGCAGCAGTTTGAACGGCAGCGCGACGGTCACCGGGGGCAGCATCATCATGCCCAGCGACATCAGGGACGCCGACACCACGAGGTCGATGATCAAGAACGGGATGAAGATGACGAACCCGATGATGAACGCGGCCCGCAGCTCCGAGAGCACGAACGCCGGCACCAGCGTGGTCAGCGGCACCGACTGGATGTTGGCCGGACGCTCCTCACCGGACACCTTGATCAGCAACGCCAGTTCGTCCTCGCGGGTCACCTCGTACATGAACTCGCGCAGCGGCTCGACCCCGTCCCTGAACGCCTCCGACTGGGACTTGTCCCCTTTGAGATAGGGCTGCACGCCCTGCTCGTTGATCGCCGACACGGTCGGCCCCATGATGAACAGGCTCAGGAACAGGGCCAGGCCGGCGAGCACCTGGTTGGGCGGCATCGTGGTCAGCCCCAGCGCGTTGCGGGTGATGCCGAGCACCATGAAGACCTTGGTGAAACATGTGCACAGCAGCAACAGGGCGGGTGCCACCGAGAGCAGCGTCAGGCCGAGGACGATCACGAGGGACGCGGCCGGGCGGCTGCCGTCGGGGTTCGTACCGTTGATCTGGATGTCGATGCTGGGCGGTGTCGGCGCGGGCGCCGCGGAGGCGGCCGTCGGCAGCAGGACCAGTGTCGCCACCAGGGTCAGCAGCGAATACGCGCGCCGCACCATGTCATCGCCTCGTCGTCCGGTCGCGCAGGAACTCGAGGGTCGAGGTCCACGTCTTCGGGGAGAGCAGGGAGCCGTCGAGCCGGCCGCCGAGGCTCATCGGGTGCCGTCCCGGCAGCTTGGCGGACATGCCGCCGGGCTCCACCTCCATGTGATCCCGGTGCTCCTCGGGCTCGGTCTCGAAGGCGTCGATGTCCGTCTCGCCCAGCAGGCTGACCTGCTGTTCGGTGATCCCGAGCACCAGTGCACGGTCGGCCACCCGCACCACCGCCACCGCCGAGCCACGGCTCAGCTGCTGGCGGGTCAGCACCGCGAGCGTCCCGTCACGACGGTTCGCGTACGGCCGGCGAACGGCCTTGGCGAGCAGCCACATCAGCATCAGGACGACCAGGAGGGCGAGGACGACACGCACGGTGAGCGCGATCAAGACCGTTACTCCGCGCCCGGCGAGACGATCTCGGTGATCCGGATACCGAAGTTCTCGTCCACCACGACGACCTCGCCGCGGGCGATCAACCGGCCGTTGACCAGCAGGTCGGCCGGACTACCGGCGGCCCGGTCCAGCTCGACGATCGCGCCCGGGGTGAGCGAGAGCAGTTCCCGCACGCTCATCCGGGTCCGGCCCAGCTCGGCCGAGACCTCCATCTCGACGTCGTGCAGCATGTCCAGGCCGCCCCGGCCGGAGGCGTTCCGGGCCGGGGCCGCCCGCTGGGAGATGTTCAGCGCGCCCTGGTCGTCGCCGGGCCACAGGCTCAGCGCGAGGGCCACCACCGCCCGTACGTCGGTCTCGTCACGCAGCGGAACCGCGACCGAACCCTCCTTCGCGGCCAGCGCGCTGAGCGCGACCTCCGGCTCCATCAGCTGGCCGGGGTCGAGGACCACCGGGCCGAAGACCCGGGCCGCGGCCTCCAGTGCGGGACGGACGGCGGCGGTGAGGTCGAGCTCGCCGAGCGGGCTCTCCCGGAGGGCGTCCGCCAGGTCCTGAGCGACCACGACGACGACCTCACCGGAGGCCGCGCCGGTGAACCGCGCCGTGATCGCCTGGCCGTCGATCACCGTCCCGGCGTCCGGCACGACCGGGTCGCCGACCACCAGGGCTCGGCTGGTGGGCAGGACGGCCAGCGCGGCCTCGGCGGCGTTCCGGGCTAGCGCCAGCTGCGGCGCGGTCATGGTGGGCGCTGTCATGGGCGGCCAGACTCCTTGGACGAGCTCTCGTTGGGCGACGGCACGACGAGACAGGCGAGCCGGGCGCCCTGATTACCGGGGACTGCATGAGCGAAGACGATGTCGTTGACCGTCACCTCGAGCGGCCGGCTGGTCGCGTGTCCGAGCGGGACCACGTCGCCGGGGCGCAGATCCACGATGTCATCGGTACGCATCCTGATGGGCTGAAATCGCACTGCTACGTCGATCGGAGCGGCGGAAAGTCCGGCCGTCAGGTTCCGCAGGGAGGTGTCGCGCGACTCGCGTTCGGCGGCGCTCAGCACGATCGTCTCGGTCCGCGACAGCACCGGCAGGATGGTGTTGAACGGCAGACAGAGGGTGGAGATGCACTCCTCCGCCCCGATCTTGGTCTCGAAGGAGGCGACCACGACCGCGTCACCGGGAGCATGGGCCCGCAGGAACTGCGCGTTGTACTCGATCTCCTTGAGCTTCGGGGAGATGTCCACCATGCTCTCGAAGCCGTAGCGCAGCTCGCCCAGCATCCGTTCCATCAGGCCACGCAGCAGCGGCATCTCGACCTCGGTCAGCGGCCGCTCCGGCTGACTGCCGCCGGGGCCGCCGAGCATGTGGTCGATCGCGGTCATCACCGCCGACTGGGCTATCTCCAGCAACACCGTGCCGGGCAGCGGGTCGAGGGTGACCACGCCGATGATCGTCGGATTGGCGAGCGCGGCTACGTACTCGTCGTAGTTCAGCTGCTCGATGGAGATCAGCGAAACGTTGCTGACCGCCCGGAGCCGGGTGGTCAGGAGGGTGCCGCAGCTGCGCGCATAGGACTCGAAGACCATCTGCAACGTACGGACGTGCTCGCGGGAGAGCTTGATGGGACGCCGGAAGTCGTACGCGGTCGGGCCTCCGCCATGGCCGCGACGTGACATCCTGCCGGGGGATCGCTGAGCGGTGGTCACGTCGTCCTCATCGGCTCACTTACCGATCCGCTGAGCCGTGGCGGTGTTTTCATCCACTTCTCGCGCCGATGGGCGGGTCTCCCTGGGGAGACCCGCCCGGCCGGCGGTCCTACTGGGTCACGAAGGACGTGTAGTAGATGTCCATGACCATCTTCTTCTTCTCTTCGGTGTAGGCCTCGATCAGCTTGGTCTTCAGCTCTTCCTTGATCTTCTCGCGGCCCTCGGCGGTGGAGAGTTCCTCCAGCTTGCGACCGGTGTACTCGTCGATCGCCAGCTGGTAGGCCTCGCTCAGGTCGACCGCCTCGGTGCCGGCGTCCTCGGTCTGCTGGAGCGCGAAGCCGAGCTTCAGGTAGTGCCCGTCGGCCAGGTTCACCGTGATGGTGCTCTCGGCGGCGGTGACGACACCCTTGACCAGCTTCTCCTCGGCGGCAGAGGCCGAGTCGCCGCGGAGCATGAAGAACGCCCCGGCTCCACCGCCGCCCAGGATGACCAGCACGAGGGCGATGACGATCATCAGCATCTTGTTGGACTTCTTCGGCGCTTCGGCCGTTTCCTTCTCGTCAGCCATTACGAACTCCCCTCAGTTCAGTCGTGCGTGGTGGTCGTGGTGGTGGTTTCGGTCGACGCCTTCTGCTCGGCCTCGTACTCGGCGGTGGTCTGGCCGGTGTGCAGCTTCCCGTCCTCGCCGGCCGCCGACGGCAGCAGCGCCGCCTGGTCCGCGGTGAGCTGGGTGAGGACGACGACGTCCACCCGGCGGTTCATCTGGATCGAGCGCGGGTCCTTCGGGTCGATCAGCGGCTTGGTGTCGGAGAACCCGACCGCGCTGAGCCGCTTCTTCGGCAGACCGTGGTCGGTGAAGAACCGGACCGTGGTCGAGGCTCGCGCCGCCGACAGCTCCCAGCCGCTGGGGTAGAACGTGGTCCGCGCCTTGAGCTGGTTGGTGTGACCGTCGACCTCGATGCTGTTGGGCAGCTCGGCCAGGGTGGGGGCGATCGCGTTCAGGATCTTCTCGCCACCGGTCTGGAGCTCGGCCCGGTTGCCGGCGAAGACCACCTCGTTGGTCACGATGGTGACGATCAGGCCGCGCTGGTCGATCGTGAACTTCGCGCTGCCGAGCAGTTTCTGTGCCGCCAGCGCGTCGGCGATCCTCCGTTCGATGGCCTTCAGGTCCTCGGCCTCCTTGGCGGCCTTCTCCGCGTTGGCCGACGCCTTCTTGCGGTCCTCGGCCTGGACGGCCCGTGCGACCGCTTCCTTCTGCTTCTGGTTCAGGCCCTCGGTGCCCGAGCTGCCGTCACCGGGGTTGGAGCCCGGGTCGATCTGCACGACCTGGGCGTTGTTCGAGGCGCCGTCCAGCGGGGCGTAGTTGCCGCTGAACGCCGCGCTCTTGGAGCCGAACCCCTGGGACAGGCCCTGCGCCAACTGCGCGAACTTCTTCTGGTTCACGTCACTCATCGAGAAGAGCACCACGAAGAGAACAAACAGCAGGGTCAGCATGTCTGCGTACGACACGAGCCAGCGCTCGTGGTTGACGTGCTCCTCGTGCTCCTCGTGCTTCTGCTTACGCTTGCCCCCGCCGGAACTCATCTAGGTCAGGCCGCCTTCTTGCTCGAGGCCGCCGCTTCGGCCTTCTTCATCTCGTCCGGAGGCAGCAGGCTCCGCAGCTTCTGGGCGACCAGGCGCGGGTTCGAGCCGGCCTGGATGGCCAGGACACCGTCGATGACCAGCTCCATCTCCTCGGCCTCGATGGCGCCCAGCCGGTCGAGCCGGGCCGCCATCGGCAGGAAGATGATGTTCGCGCTGAGCACGCCCCAGAGGGTCGCGACGAACGCCGCGGCGATCGAGTGGCCGAGCGTCTCGGGCTTGTCCAGGTTCTCGAGCACGTGGACCAGACCCATGACCGTGCCGATGATGCCGATCGTCGGGGCGTAGCCACCCATGTTCTCGAAGAACTTCTTGCCGGCCTTGTCGGCCTTCTTCTTGGCCGCGACCTCGGCGTGCAGGATGTCGTGCAGCTCGTCCGGGTCGGTGCCGTCGATGGCGAGCTGCAGCCCGCGCTTGAGGAAGGGGTGCTCGACCGTCTTGACCGCGTCCTCGAGGGCCAGCAGGCCCTCGCGGCGGGCCCGCTCGGCCAGCTTCACGACGTTGTCGAGCAGCTGGGTCGGCGGGGTGACCTTGTTGGTGAAGGCCTTCTTGAGCTGATTGACGAAGCCGCCGGCGTCCTTCATGATGCCGCCGGCCATGGCGGCACAGAAGGCGCCACCGAAGACCAGGAGCATCGAGGGAAGCAGGATGATGGAGGCGGGTGAGCCGCCCTCCAGGATCTGGACGGTGAAGACGATCGCCAGGCCGGCGACCACACCGATGATGCTAGCGAGGTCCATCAGCGTTCCTTCCGGTGCAGCGGGAGCACCTTGGCGTCGAGGTCGTCATCCGAGGAGGACGAGGAAGTGGTGAGGGCCGAGGGCTCGGGCTCCATGCGGCTCGCCTGGGCGATCAGCGAGGCGCGGTAGTGACGCACCGAGTCGATGAATTCGGGCACGGACTCGGCGATGACGTACTTGGTGCCGTCCACCAGGGTGACGACCGTGTCGGGCGTGCAGTCGACGCGCTCGACCAGGTCCGGGTTCAGGGCGAACACGGCACCGTTGATACGAGTTACGAGGATCAAGACAGTTCCGTCCTTGGGTCGTCCTTGGCTGGTGTGGGCCGTCCGTGGCCCTTCGCCTGTTACTTCGGCCCGATCCCGGTTGCCGATGAGATCGAGGCGGTCGCTATCCGGGTGCGAAGGAGCTCACCCTTCCGGACGCGACGAACGGCCGGG
>NZ_JBHSBL010000017.1:445980-489600 GCF_042650585.1 Actinoplanes subglobosus | reverse complement strand
CCCGGGTGCGATGGTGCTAGCGCTTCATGCTGACGAGTTCCTGGAGGATCTCGTCAGAGGTCGTGATGATGCGACTGTTGGCCTGGAAGCCGCGCTGGGCGACGACCAGGTTGGTGAACTCCTGCGCGAGGTCGACATTGGACATCTCCAGCGCGCCGGAGATGACCTGACCCATGCCGGCACTGCCGGGTTCGCCGACCTGGGCGTACCCGGAGTTGACGGTGGTCCGGTACAGCGAGTTGCCGACCTTCTCCAGGCCCGCCACGTTCTTGAAGGTCGCCATCGCGACCTGGCCCAGCGTTTGCTTCAGGCCGTTGCTGTAGACGCCGATGATCTCACCGCTGTCGGACACGGTGTAGGAGAGCGAGGTGAGGGCGCCGGCCACCTGTCCGTCGGTGTTGAACACCCGTGCGTCGGTGTTGCCCGAGTACGAGGTGATGTCGGTCATGTCGACCATGTAACCGCCGATCTCCATCTGCCCCTGGTTGTCGAGAAGCGTCGGATCGACCTTGCCGCTGATCAGGTTGATGGTCTGCGGGTTGGTGCCGGTGGTGAGGGCGACGTTGTTCTCGTCGAAGATCTCCACCCGCCAGGCCGACGTCGGCTCGGTCGGTGGCGTAGGCGCGTTGTCGTTCACGGTCCGGGTGAACTTCGCGGTCACCGTGTGCGTGCCACCCTGGTCGTCGTAGACCTTGACCGGGATCGTCGTGACGTAACCGGGCCGGGGCGGTGAGCCGCCGAGGTCCTCGACGCCGGCGTTGTCCGGGTCGTTGGGGTCCGGGACGGTGTCACTGCTCAGGTTGCCCTTGAGCGTGATCGTGGTGGTCGGCTCGGGCGGGATGGTGGCGCCGAGCGGCATCCGGATGTCCCCCGGCTTCGCCGCTGAGTTGACCTTGCCGTCGACCGCGGTCCAGCCCTGCACCGGCTCACCGGTCGCGGTGGCGAGCACCCCGTTCGCGTCGAAGAAGAACGAACCCGCACGGGTGTAGAGGCTCTCGTTGCCACTGCGGGTGATGAAGAAGCCGTCGCCCTGGATCATCATGTCACCGGACTTGCCGGTGGTCTGCGCCGAGCCCTGGCTGAAGTTCGAGGTGATGCCGGCGACCCGCACACCCAGACCGACCTGCGCCGGGTTGGTGCCGGCCATGCCGTCCTGGGGGGAGCCACCCGCGCCCATCATCTGGCTCAGGGTGTCGTTGAACTGCACCTGCGACGACTTGTAACCGGTCGTGTTGACGTTCGCGATGTTGTTGCCCGTGACGTCGATCATCCGCTGGTGAGCGTTGAGTCCGCTGATGCCGGAATAGAGAGAACGCAGCATTGAACAGGTGTCCTTACGCGTGGAGGGAGACGGTGTCAGGCGGTCTTGGTGTCGGTTACTTCCGTGACCTTGGACAGCTGCACATCCGTGTTCCCGACCTTGAGCGTCGGTTCGCTGTCTCCGTTGAGCTTCGCCGCAGTGATCACGCCGGTTTTCATCGCACCGGTTTCATCCATGTACGTGACCGTTTTGCCGACCAGGGAGCTGGCACCGATCATGCGTTGCGACTGCAGCATGCCGATCATGTCTTCCAGCTTCTCGACCTGCGTGAACTGGGCGGTCTGCGCCAGGAACGCGGTCGAGTCGGCGGGTTTCGTGGGGTCCTGGTATTTCAGCTGAGCGACCAGGAGCTTCATGAAGGTGTCCTTGTCGCCGAGTGTTTTGCTCTTCGCCTCGGCGGCTTTGGCCGCAGCCACGGCCTTCGTCGGATCGGCTCCGGTGGGTCCGGACATCGGTGAGGTCATCGACTTCTCCTGTCCCGTAGCAGGCTCAACCTAAGCTTCGGCCCGGTCCCGGAATTGCTTAGACACAAATTTGCGGGCCCGCCGTATGGCGGGCCCGCAACGGGAGATCTTCAATTTTGTACGCCTTCGGCGGATCCGTAGGGTCAGGGTGCGAGGGACAGGCTGAGCTTGCCCTTGCCGTACCGGTTGACCTCGACCGCCAGGTCCAGCCGGCGGCCCAGGGCGAGCAGGACGGCGCGCGCATCGGCCGGCAGCTCCTGGTTCGGGTAGATCACCTGGTAGAGCTTCACGTGCGGCGCACCCTCCCGGTTGAGGAGGCTGGTGAACACGTTGCACAGCTCGAAGACGTTCTCCGCCAGGTTCGGGAAGAGCTGTTTCTCATCGATGCTGTCCTCGGCCGCGCCGGCCGGGAGCAGACCCAGCGCGGCACCCGCGTTGGCGGCGAGGCTGAGGTTCATGCCCATCACCGCGTAGATCTTCTGCCCGTTGTCGGTGAAGATCGCGGTGGTGGTGAGAGGCACCTCGGGGGCGCCGATCGGGTCGCCGGGGCTGACCGTCACCTCTCGCCCGAGAAGGTCCTCGAAAAGGTTGCGTACGGCTAGAGAGCCGGGAAGAACCGAGACGTCTGACATGTCTTAATCATCCCAAAATAGGAGCGAACACTTCGTCGAATCGCTCAGCGGTGAAGGGTTTGACGATGAAGAACGCCGCTCCGGCGCCTTCGGCGGCCGACTTCATCTCCGGAGTGCACTCCGAGGTCACGAAGCCGAACTTGACGTTGTTGCCGGCGGCACGAAGCTGTCGGAGCACCTCGATACCCGTGAGGTGCGGCATGTTCCAGTCCGAGATGACCAGATCGGGCTTCTGCTCGGTGGCCATGTCGAGGGCTTCCTTGCCATCGGCGGCCTCCACCAGGTCGTGATCCCCGAACCCGGCCTGTCGCAGGGTCCGGACGACGATCTGCCGCATCACCCGGCTGTCATCGGCGATGAGGATCTTCATGCACCCTCCTCCTTGTTGTCGGTGCTGCTCTGCCACATCGAAATGGACACCGGTTCGCCCTCCCACATCCCGTACACCCCGCTGATGCGTTCGGTGTTCGGGAACCGCGCCGATGCCTCCGGCGCGAGTACCACCTGCGGGAGCGACAACTGCGCCCCCGGCGGCAACATCGCTTTGACGTTGCCACCGACGATGTTGGCCAGTTCACCGAGCGTGTCGGAGATGTCCTCCTCGCTCACTTCCTCAAGCTCCATGGCGAGGAAGGCGGCCGCGGCGCGCTGGGCGGCGGCACGGGAGGAGGCGTACACGACATGCCCGTTCCAGGACCCGGTGATCGAGACCGAGGAGTGCACCTCGGAAGGCTGGTTTTCGTCGTACGTGGGAATCAGCGGACTGACGCCCTCCGGATCCAGGTATGACTCCCACACCTGTTCCACCATCTCGGCGAGGTCACTCTCGTCGACCTCGACTTCGACACTCATGAGTTCACTCCGGTCGGGACGAGGCCCAGCAGGGCCAGCTTTTCGATCATCGCGCCTTCGGTGAAGGGCTTGATCACATATTCGTGGGCGCCCGCGGCGAGCGCCCGGACGATCTGGCTCTGTTCGCTCTCAGTGGTGACCATCACGAGGGTCATCTCCCTCAGTCGCGGGTCGGCCCGGACCTTGGTGACGAATTCGAGCCCGTTCATGTTGGGCATGTTCCAGTCGATGAGGGCCAGTTCCGGCACCTCGGTCATGTCGGCCAGGAGGTCCATCGCCTCCTTGCCGTCCCCGGCCTCCACCGCCTCGAAGTTGAGCTTCGTGACGATGCGCTTGAGGATCATTCGCATCGCGCGCGAGTCGTCGATCACCATGGCACGCATCGGCGTCATCCCCTTCTCGCGGCGCCGGCGGGCGCCGCAGTACGAGACCGGTAGGCAGAGGTGCGCCCGGCGGCCACCCGTTCGTAGTTGTCGTCGATCCCGATCGTGGTCTCGGCAGCACCGAGGAAGAGCAGCCCGTCCGGGCGCAGGATCTTGGCGGCGTTCTGGAGCACCTGTCGTTTCGTGGCTACGTCGAAGTAGATGAGGACGTTGCGCAGGAAGATCACGTCGAACGGCTGCATCGGCGGGAACGGTGCGGTCAGGCTCATGTGCTTGAACGACACGTTCTTGCGCAGCGCCGGAATGATCCGCCAGTGCGCACCGGCCCTCTCGAAGTACTGCACGAGCTGGGTGGCGGCCAGACCCCGGTTGACCTCGACCTGGCTGTACTCGGCCTTCTGCGCCCGCTCGACCATCGCGGTCGAGATGTCGGTGCCGAGGATCTCGTACGTCCAGCCGGCCGGCAGCGTCTCCTGGAGCGTGATCGCCAGACTGTAGGCCTCCTGTCCGCTGGAGCTGGCCGCGGACCAGAAACGCAGTTTGCGCACGGTGGCCCGGGACTTGATCAGTTCCGGCAGGACGACATCGGTGAGCGCGGCGAACGGCTCGCGGTCCCGGAAGAACGAGGTCTCGTTGGTGGTGAGCGCGTCGATGATCTTCCGCTGGTGCGTCGGATTGGGACGCTTCTGGAGGTCACCGATGAATTCGTTGACATTGGGGGCGCCGACCGCGCGGGCGACCGGGATGAGCCGGGCCTCGACCAGGTATTCCTTGCCCGGCGCGAGGACGATGGACGCCTCCTTGCGCACCAGGTTGGAGACGAACGCGAACTCCGCTTGGGAAAGCGTCATCGGGCCACCGCCGGTGAACGACCCACCCGGACCCGGTTGATCAGGGCTCCCGCGATCCGGTCCAGCGGCAGCACCTCGTCGGCCAGGCCCGCGGCGACGACAGCGCCGGGCATGCCCCAGACCACCGAGGTCGCCTCGTCCTGTGCCAGAACCTCGGCGCCCGAGTCTCGTAGCACCTTCGCACCACTCCGTCCGTCTTGTCCCATTCCGGTGAGGATCGTGGCGAAACACGATCCGCCGTACAGAGCCGCCACCGACCGGAACATCACGTCGACGGCCGGCCGGCACGAGTTCTCCTGCGGGCCGTTGTTGAGCTGGGTCATCGTCGCCGTGCCCCGGCGCTGGAAGACCAGGTGGCGATCCCCCGGGGCGATGTAGACGGTTCCGGCGGTGAGCTCCATGTTCTCGCCGGCCTCGACCACCTTCAGCGGTGTGCTCCGGTCCAGCCGCTCGGCGAACATCTTGGTGAACACCGGTGGCATGTGCTGCGTGATCACGATCGGCACGGGCAGGTCGGACGGCAGCCCGAGCAGCACCTTGGTGAGAGCGTCCGGCCCACCGGTCGAGGATCCGATCGCCAGGATGTCGATCTTCCCGCCGGGGGCGCGCTTGACCGCGGGCCGCGCCGGCGCCGCCGGTCCCGCGCCCGGGCGTCCCGGGGCTCCGGGAGGGGCACCGGGCCGCAGCGGGGCGGGGCCACCGGGACGTATCCCGGCCGGAGCGGGACCACGGCTCGGCGGTCCGGCCGGCGGGCGCCGACGGCCACCGAGAGCCTGGATCTTGGGTACGAGCTGCTCGCGCACGGCCATCATCGACTCCTGCACGGAGCCGACATTGCTCGGCTTGGTGACGTAGTCGGTGGCACCCGCGGACAGCGCCTCGAGCGTGGCGGTCGCCCCCGCCGCCGATAGCGTGCTGAACATGATCACCGGGGTGTTGTGCCGCTTGCGCAGCTCCCGGACCGCCTCGATGCCGTCCATCTGCGGCATCTCGATGTCCATGGTGATCACGTCGGGTTTGAGTTGATCGATCTTCGCCTGCGCGAGGAGACCGTTCGCGGCGGTGCCGACGACCTGGATGCCCGGCGCTTCGCCGAGAGCATCGACGATCAGCCGACGTACCACCACGGAATCGTCGACGACGAGAACCGAGATCATTCGACCACTCCCTTCAACCGAGCCAGGCCGGGCCGAGCGCCGCGACCACCGGGGCAAGCAGCCGGTGAGCCGTGGCGGTGTCCAGCAAATCGCGCACCACCAGCGCCTGAACGGCACCGCTGAGCATGTTCCAGACCCCTCCGGCACGATCTGCCAGCGGAATCCCGGCCGTATCCACCGCCTGCACCAGCAACATCTGTGCGGCCGCAGCGGTACGGACCCGATCGGAGAGGTACGCCGCCCACGACGCCGAATGCACGGCGGGCGACCAGCCGGCGGTGTTGCGCCGGGCGTCATCGGCTGCGGAGGAGACCCGTTGGCGGTCCTCCGGTCGCAGCGTGCGGAGCCGGTCGAGCAGGGCCGACACCGTGTAGTGGTGCGGCCCCAGGTCGATCGGCGGTCCCGCGGGGAGTTTCCGGACGGCCGAGACCCATCCGGCGCCGAGCCCGCGGCGGGTCTCGTCGTCCAGCACCTCACGCAGGTAGCTGGCGACCGCCGCGTCGCACAGAAGGGCCGTCGCGGCGGCCGCGTCCTCGCTCTGCCGCGCGTCCCTGCCGGTGCCCTCCCACGTCCACGACATGACGTCGTAGCGCAGGCAGGTCAGCAGCGCGTCCACCGATCCGATCGGCGCGCGTTCGACCAGGGCGAGGTTTCCGGCCGGGTCGTCTTTCGACATGCCCTTGAGCGTCGGCATCCGGCGGGCGGCGGACTCGACCTCGACCCAGAGCGGGCCGCGGACGTTCTCGTCGGGCAGCCGCTCGGCGAGCACCGGCAGGTCCCCGCTCTGCAGCCGCAACGCGCGCAGCATCACCTCGGCCGCGGCCGACCCGCCGGCCAGGCGGGTCAGGTCGAAGCCCAGAACGGGGGCGCTGACCAGGCTGTACATCAGTTGGTAGCGCGGTATGTGTCGACGGCCTGATTGACGTCGAGAGCCAGCATCAAACGCCCGTCCAGCTTGAACGTGCCCACCACCAGTTCCCTGGTGGGCCCGCTCAGCGTGTCCGGCGGTGGTTCGAAGGTTTCGTCGTCGAGATCGACCACCTCACCGATCTTGTCCACCAGCAGTGACACCGGTTCGCCGTCACCACGCAGGATGACGTTCATGACCGGCCCCTGGAGTGCCTGCCGGGCCAGGCCCAGCTGCACTCGCAGGTCCACCGCGGCGATCACCTGACCGCGCAGGTTGAACAGGCCACCGACCGCGGGCGGTGCGAGCGGGACCGGGGTGTACTCGTTGTACGAGAGCACCTCCTGGACCGTATGCACCTCGACCCCGAAGAGCTGGCCGTCCACCTCGAAGGTGGCGAACTGACGACTCGCCATGTCAGGCCTCCACCAACATGTCGTCCATCGCATCGCTGTAGAAGTTCGGGTCGGCGGCGAGGATGGCCCGGCGCACGTCGAGGAGCTCGGTCACCCGCTGCTGGATCACGGCGGTACCGACCAGGCCGTCCTCCTCCGCGTCGCGGCGTGCGGTGGTCGAGTTCTCGGCGATGTCCACGATCCGGTCCACGACCAGCGCCACGCTCTTTCCGCCCTCGCTGTAGACGACCACCGAGACCGTGTCGCCCTCCAGCTCCTCGCCGTACGCCCCGAGCAGGTGCGACAGCCGGACCAGAGGCAGGATCTGGCCCCGGTACTGGACCACCTCGCGGGAACCGGCGTGCTCGATCCGGTCGCGCGGGAACTCCTCCAGGCGCGTCACGGTGTCCAGCGGGATCGCCACCCGGCGCTCGCCGACCGCGGTCACGAGCAGGCGCTCGGTTCCACCACCGGCCGCGCCCCGCTTGTCGGCGACCGTCTCGCGTTCCGAGTCGACGGCGAGGTGCGAGCGGCGGGCCAGCGATGACACGTCGAGGATCAGGCCGACCTTGCCGTCACCCAGGATGGTGGCTCCGGCGTACAACCCGATGTCCTTGAATCTGGTGTTGAGGGCCTTGACAACGACCTCTTCGGTGTTCAGCACCCGGTCGACGACCAGGCCGAACCGCCGGCCGTCGGCCTGCAGCACCATGATGTAGACGCCCTGGTCGCCGCCGACCTCCAGGCCGAGAGCCCGGTCCAGGCGGACCAGCGGGAGGAGCTTGCCGCGCAGCCGGTAGACCGGCGCGCCGGAGGCGTACTCGACCTTGGTGGTGTTGCCGTCGATGAAGACCAGTTCCAGGACCGCGACCTGGGGTACGACGTACCGCTGATCCGCGCAGTCGACGGTGAGGGCCTGGATGATCGCGAGGGTCAGCGGGATGGTGAGGCGCCAGACCGTACCCTCGCCGGGTGTCGAGTCGACGCTGACCGCGCCGCCGATGTTCTCGATGTTGGTCTTGACCACGTCCATGCCGACGCCGCGGCCGGACACGTTGGTGACCTTCGCGGCGGTGGAGAAGCCGGGCTGGAAGACCATCGCCATGATGTCGCGCTTGTCCATGTTCGGAATCTGCTCCGGCCGGAGCAGCCCGTTCTCCACGGCCTTCTGCGCGATCCGCTCCACGTTCAGGCCGGCGCCGTTGTCGGCGACCTCGACCGCGACGTGCCCACCCTCGTGATATGCACGGAGAGTAAGCGTCCCCTCCGGATCCTTGCCGCTCGCGATCCGCCGCTCCGGCTCCTCGATACCGTGGTCGACGGCGTTGCGCACGAGGTGGGTCAGCGGGTCCTTGACCGCTTCCAGCAGGCTCCGGTCGAGTTCGGTCTCCTTGCCCTCCATCACGAGCGCGACCTGTTTGCCGAGCGAGTTGCTCAGGTCCCGGACGACTCGGGGAAGCTTGGACCAGATGTGCTCGATGGGCTGCATGCGGGTCTTCATGATGCCCTCTTGCAGCTCACTGGTGATCATGCCGAGCCGCTGGGCACTGCGGACCAGACCGGAGTCGCCGATCTCCATCACGCCCCGGACCAGCTGGTTCCGGGCCAGCACCAGTTCGCCGACCATGTTCATCAGGGTGTCGAGCAGGTCGACGTCGACCCGGATGGCGCTGTCGGCGATGCTCCGTTTCGGCGCCTGCGACTGGAGTGCCTCGCTGACCGCGGTCGGCGCGGCCTTGCCCTCGTCCAGCAGGATCGTGCCGAGCTTGCGTTCGTCGCCCTCGATCTGCTGCTGGAGGGCCGACGCGACGTCGGAGGCCTGTGCCGCGCCGGCGTCGACGAGCATCTGGCCGAGCGGCTGGCGCTGGTCGGTGACCGGTTCGGGGGTCGGGCGGGGCGCGGGCGCCTCCTGCTCGACGCTGACCGGCGCCTCGGCCGGGGCGGCCTCCGCGGCGGGAGCGGCGGCGGCCGGGGCAGAGGCGGCACCGTCGGTCGGCGCGTCCATCTGCGCCTTGATCCGGACGATCATGCTCTCGATGTCGACCTCGGCCTCGGACCCGTTCTCCTCGATGGAGGAGAGGATCGACCGGACGCCGTCGATGCAGAGCAGGAGGACAGTGATGGTCTCCGGGGTGACCGGCTGGACACCGTCACGAAGCCGGGACAGCAGGGACTCACCGGCGTGGGCCAGCTTCTCCAGGCGGGAGAACGCCAGGAACCCACTGGTGCCCTTGATGGTGTGGATCGCCCGGAAGATACGGGAGATCAGATCACGCGAGCCGGGTTCCTGCTCGAGGCTGACGAGGTCCCGGTCGATCTGGTCCAGGTTCTCGTGGCTCTCCATGAGGAATTCGCCGACGATCTCGCCAAGGTCTTCCACGACTTGCTACCTCCTGCTCGGCTTCACTGCCCTCATCGACCCCTCGGGGCACCAACTGAGAAGATCGCCCGGTACGCCGGAATGATCAGGACTCCCCGCCCGGGCGGCGGTAGCGATAGCCGAACCCGCGAACCGACTCGATCGGCGATTCGTCCGGATCGGACCAGCCGAGCTTGCGGCGCAGACGCAGGACCGCGAACTTGACCCGCTCCTGGCCGATGCCGGTCGGGTCGTCCCAGGCCTGGGTCAGCAACTGGTTCGGCGAGAGAACCGCGCCGGCATGTCGCACCAGCGCGTTGAGAAGGCGGAACTCCGTCGGGGTGAGCCGCTTCTCCTCACCCTTGACGTAGACCCGGCGCTTGGTCGGGTCGAGATGCACCAGGCCGTCGTCGTAGACCTGACTGGCCCAACTGCTCTGACCGGAGGACGAGCGCCGCAACAGCGCCTCCACCCGGGCCAGCAGCTCGTTGTTGGCGAACGGCTTGGTCAGGTAGTCGTCGGCGCCGCCCCGCAGGCCGCGCACCTTCTCCGCCTCCTGGCCATGGGCGGTCAGGACCAGCACCGGCACGTCCGAGACGTCCCGCAACCGCTCCAGCACCTGCCAGCCGTCCATCTCCGGCAACCCGACATCCAGCACCACCAGATCGGGGTGCTCGGCGTAGGCCTCCTTCAGACCGGAGCGGCCGTCGGCGGCGTGCGCCACCTCGTAACCGGCCCGGCTGAACAGCAACCGGAGAGCGAGTGCGATGTCCGGGTCGTCCTCGACCACGAGTAGGCGACTCATCGTGTACTCACCCTGTCCCTAACCCGCACTGGCGGCGCAAAACCACCATATAGCGTGATGTCACCGCCTATTTACGGACAGTGACAGTCTAGCGCCGGGTGCGGGGTGCGAGCCGATTCCGCGAGATCCGCCCGAGCGGCCCGATCAGGGCCTCAACCGGGGGCCCGGTCGGGACATCCCTACAGCCTGACATTTCTCGTACGGCTTATCGCCCTTTCCGAGAAAGATGTGACACGCCGCGAGGTACGGGGTGCGATAGCCGTGACGGGCGATCCGCGCCCGGTCAATGCGATCCGGGAGGTACCCGTGTTCGACCTGGTGGTACGACGTGTCGCCGCACTCGCGGCGGTGCCCGCGCTGTTCGCACTCTCCGCACCGGCTCTCGCCCACGGACCGGTGCGTCCCCAGGAGACCCCGTCGCCACCGGCCGCCCCCACGCCGACCCCCACCCCCACGCTCAACCCGGCGCAGATCCGGGCCCGCGTCGTGATGGTGCAGGTGGTCAAGCTGACCAACCGGGAACGCCAGGAAGCCGGCTGCCCCGCGCTGACCGTCGACGGTCAGCTGGTCACCGCCTCCCTGCGGCAGAGCAACTACATGGCCCGGACCAGGCTGTTCAGTCACGTCTGGCGGGACGGCTCGACCTTCGTCGACCGCAGCGAGGACGCCGGTTACCAGCAGCCGGCCGGGGAGAACATCGCCTGGGGCTATCGCAGCGCGCCCGAGGTGGTGGACGCCTGGATGGCCAGCCCCGGACACCGCCGCAACATACTCAACTGCAAGGCCAAGTCGTTCGGCGCCGGAGTGGCCTTCGCGGTGGACGGCACTCCTTATTACACGCAGGTCTTCGGGTGGGAGTGAGCCCGCGTCCCCGCGTGGGAGTCCTCGCGGGGACGTGAGCCCTCAGAGCGCGCAGTCGATCAGCACCGGCTCGGGGTGCAGCTCGACACCGAACCTGGCCCGGACCCCGTCCCGGATGGTCCGGGCCAGATCCAGCAGTGCCGTCGTCGTGCCGCTCCCACGGTTGGTCAGCGCCAGCGTGTGCTTCCCGGAGATGGCGACACCGTCACCGGCGAACCCCTTCGGGAAGCCGGCGTGCTCGATCAGCCAGGCCGCCGGCAGTTTCACCGTGCCGTCCGCACCCGGCCAGTTCGGCGCCTCGCCGATGCTCTCCAGCACCGCCGCGGGGACCACCGGGTTGGTGAAGAAGGAACCGACCGACCAGGTGTCCCGATCCTCCGGGTCGAGCACCATGCCCTTGCCTGCGCGCAGTTTGAGCACGGTGTCGCGGGCCTGGCGCAGCGGGACACGGTCGCCGGCCGCGGCACCCAGGGAGCGGGCCAGCTCCGCGTACCGGATCGGGGCCGAATCGCCCGACCGGGACAACCGGAAGTCGACGGCGGTGACCAGGTAACGGTCGTCGTGCTTGAAGACGCTGGTCCGGTACCCGAAGCGGCACTCCTCGGGGGTCATCACCCGGATCTCGTCGGCCCGGCGGTCGTAGGCGTGCACGGCCTCGATGGTGTGCGCCACCTCCTGGCCGTACGCCCCGACGTTCTGGATCGGGGTGGAGCCGGCCGCGCCCGGGATGCCGGAGAGGCACTCGACACCGGACAGGCCGCTGCTCACCGCGTACCCCACGAAGTCGTCCCAGGGCTCGCCCGCGGCGACCCGCACCAGGACGCCGGAGGCGTCCTCACCGGTGACCTCGACACCCCGGGTGCGCAGCAGCAGCACCTCGCCGTCGAAACCGTCGTCGCCGATCACGACGTTGCTGCCCCCGGCGAGCACCAGCAGCCGCCGGCCGGACGCCGTGGCCGCCCGCACCGCGCCGACCGCCTCGTCCGTATGGACCGCGGTGGTCACTGTGCCGGCGGGCCCGCCGAGGCGTAGCGTCGTGTACGCCGACAGGAATCTCTCCGGGCCCAAAGGGGTATCAGTCACGACGCCAACCCTAAGGTCCATCCGAGGGGAGGTTCACCGGCGGTCCGGCCGAGCGGGGAGACGACTGCGATGAACAGGTTGCACGCGACGAAGGATTTCTGGCTCGCGGCGCTGCGCGCCGATGGGCCGGCCCTGTGGGATGCCGTCGCCGAGACGGGCCCCGAGCCGGCGATCCCCGGCTGCCCGGACTGGACCGTGGCCGACCTCGCCCACCACGTGACCGAGGTCCTGCACTGGGTGCGGGGCACGGTGACCCGCGGCGTCACCTCCCTTCCGGAGATCGCGCCGGCACTGGAGCGGACCGACTGGCCGGAGACCCTCGATCGGCTGCGGCGTGAGCTGACCGGCACGATCGAGACGCTGGAGGCGCTCGACCCGGACTTCCCGGCGTGGAACTGGGCACCCCAGCCGAAACGGGCCGGCTTCTGGGACCGGCGGATGGCGCACGAGATCTCGGTGCACCGGTGGGATGCCGAGTCCGCCGCGGGCCGGGCCACCCCGATCGAGACGAAACTCGCGACCGACGGGGTCGGCGAGATCCTCGACACCTGGCTGCCGGCCGGCAAACGGCAGGGCCCGACCGATCTGCACGGCGTGGTTCACCTGGTCGGCACCGATGCCGGGCAGGAGTGGTTCGTCCGGCTCCGCGGTGCCGGGATCGCCCTGCTGGACACCGGTACGATCCTGGACAGCGACGATCATCACGCCCGGGCGAAGGCGACCGGCAGCGTGAGCGACCTCCAATTGGCCCTGATGGGCCGTAAACGAGCGGACCAACTGGCCCTCAGTGGTGACCCTCGCCTCTTCCAGGCGCTGCGAACCGGCTGAACTTCCAGGGTCTTACCCTTGTTGGAGCGCTCTCAAGCCGTAAGATGAACCGGTTAAGTTCGGCGGATCATCAGGAGCAGATGACATGACGGCAACCGTCACGTCCACGTCGGCGCAGCCGGCCTCGACGGGGATCACCTTCCCCGACGGCTTCGTCTGGGGGACGGCCACGGCCTCCTACCAGATCGAGGGCGCCGCTCGGGAGGACGGTCGCGGCCCGTCCATCTGGGACACGTTCAGCCGTACGCCGGGGAAGGTCCACGCGGGCCACACCGGCGACGTCGCGTGCGACCACTACCACCGGTACGCCGAGGACGTCGCCCTGATGGCCGGCCTCAACCTCGGGGCGTACCGCTTCTCGGTCGCCTGGCCCCGCGTCCGCCCGGACGGCACCGGCCCGGTCAACACCCGGGGTCTCGACTTCTACGACCGGCTCACCGACGAACTGCTCGGCAAGGGCATCGACCCGGTCGTCACCCTCTACCACTGGGACCTCCCGCAGACGCTGGAGGACCGCGGCGGCTGGACCGTGCGGGAGACCGCCGAGGCCTTCGCCGAGTACGCGCAGGTCGTCTTCGGCCGGCTCGGTGACCGGGTCGGCACCTGGACCACGCTCAACGAGCCGTGGTGCTCGGCCTACCTCGGTTACGGCAACGGCATCCACGCCCCCGGCCGGCGTGACCCGGCCGGATCGCTGGCCGCCGTGCACCACCTCAACCTGGCCCACGGCCTCGCCGCCCGGGCACTGCGCTCGGCCGGCGCACGGAGCATCAGCATCACGCTCAACCCGTGCGAGGTCTCCCCGCTCGACCCGGCGAACCCGGCCGACGTCGACGCGGCCCGCATCATCGACGGCGTCGCCAACCGGATCTTCCTCGACCCGCTGCTGCGTGGCCACTACCCCGCCGACGTGCTGGAGCACATCTCCCGGATCACCGACCTGTCCTTCATCAAGGACGGCGACGAGGCGACCATCAACGCGCCGATCGACGTGCTGGGGATCAACTTCTACACCCCGTCGTACGTGTCGGCGAAACCCGGTCAGCCGGCCGCCCTCGACTACCCCGGCAGCGAGGGCATCGCCTTCCGCAAGCCGGTCGGCCCGGTCACCGACATGGGCTGGCAGATCGAGCCGGCGTCGCTGACCCGTCTCCTCACCCGCCTCCACCGGGACTACCCCGGCACCCCGCTCATGATCACCGAGAACGGGGCGGCCTACCCCGAGGGCGTCCACGACCCGCTCCGTATCGAGTATGTCGACGCCCACCTGCGCGCCTGCCACGACGCCCTCGAGGCCGGAGTCGACCTCCGGGGATACTTCGCCTGGTCGTTGATGGACAACTTCGAATGGGCCGAGGGGTACGCGAAGCGCTTCGGTATCGTGCACGTCGACTACACGACGCAACAGCGTGTGCTCAAGGACAGCGCGAAGTGGTACCGCGAGGTGATCCGGCGTAACGGCCTGGAGTAAAGACGGGGGCACATGTGACGACGCGGGAACGGCCCACCCTGGAAGCGGTTGCCCGTCGTGCCGGGGTCTCCCGGGCGACGGTGTCCCGCGTCGTCAACGGCTCCACCACGGTCGCGGCCGCCATCCGCGAGGCCGTCAACCGTGCCGTCGAGGAGCTCGGCTACGTGCCGAACCAGGCGGCCCGCAGCCTCGTTACCAGGCAGACCGACTCGATCGCGCTGATCCTTCCGGAAACCGCGAACCGGGTGTTCTCCGACGACCTGTTCTTCCCGGCCATCATCCGCGGCGTCGGCTCCGAGTTGGAGGCCGCCGACAAGCAGCTGGTGCTGATGATGGCCGGCTCGGCCGCCGGGTATCACCGGGTCGAGCGCTACGCCGTCGCCGGCCACGTCGACGGCGTCATGTTCGCCTCCATCCACGGCGCCGACCCGCTGCCCGGCCTGCTGGCCCGCCGCGGCATCCCGGTCATCTGCAGCGGCCGCCCGATGCTCGCCGACCCGCCGGTCCCCTACGTGGACGTCGACCACGCCGGCGGCGTCGCGGCGGCCCTCCAGCATCTGATCACTTCCGGCCGTCGAAGGATCGCGACGATAGCCGGCCCGCAGGACATGGTGGCCGGGCTCGAGCGCCTCACCGGTTACCACGACACTCTGCACGCGGCCGGCCTGCCGTCCCTGGTCGCGGCCGGCGACTTCACCCGCGACTCCGGCATCGCCGCGATGCGGGCGCTACTCGATCAGGACCCGGATCTCGACGCGGTGTTCGCCGCCTCCGATCTGATGGCCCATGGCGCGCTCCAGGCCCTCCGGGACACCGGGCGGCGGGTTCCGGAGGATGTCGCGGTGATCGGCTTCGACGACTTCGACATCAGCCGTTACAGCGATCCGCCACTCACCACGGTCCGGCAGCCGATCGCCGAGGCCGGCCGGGTGATGGCCCGCCAGATGCTGCGCCTGATCGCCGGCGATCCCGAGATCGAGCCCGCGATCATCCTGCCCACCGAGCTGATCACCCGCGCCTCCGCCTGATCAGCCGTGCTCACCGCTTCAGATCACCCGGTACCGTCTGATCAGCCCGGCCCACTGCTCTGGATGACCGGGCCTCTGTCTGACCACCGGGCCTCCGCCTGACCACCGGGCCACTGTCTGATCGGCCCGGCCCACTGCCCTGGCTCACCGGACCTCCACCCGACCACCGGGCCTTCGCCCGACCACCGGGCCACTGTCTGAGCAGCCCGGCCCACTGCCCTGGCTCACCGGACCTCCACCCGACCACCGGGCCTTCGCCCGACCACCGGGCCACTGTCTGATCGGCCCGGCCCACTGCCGTGGCTCACCGGAACTCCGCCCGACCACCGGGCCTTCGCCCGACCACCGGGCCACTGTCTGAGCACCGCGCCTCCGCCTGACGACCGATGACCGATGACCGATGACCGATGACCGAGTCTGATCAGACTCGGTCATCGGCGTCTGCGGGATCTCAGGCGCCGGCGACGCGTCGGGCGGTCGCGGCCGTGCCTGCGCCGAACAGGACCAGCGTCGCCAGCCGGATGTGCTCCGGCTCGGCCGCACGCAACACCGTGAGAGCCTGCCGAACCGCATCGTCGACCGGCCACCGGTAGACCCCCGCCGAGATCAGCGGAAACGCGATCGTCTCGGCCCCGAGTTCGTCGGCGACCCGCAGCGAGTTGGCATAGCACGCCCGCAACAGGTCCGACCGGTCCTCATCGGCGCTGAAGACCGGCCCGACGGTGTGCACCACCCACGTGGCCGGAAGCCGTCCGGCGGTGGTCGCCACGGCCTGCCCGACCGGCAGCCCCCGCCCGTACTGCGAGGCCCGCAGTTTCCGGGTCTCCTCCAGGATCGCCGGCCCGCCCTTCCGGTGGATCGCCCCGTCCACTCCTCCGCCACCGAGCAGCGACGAGTTCGCCGCGTTGACGATCGCATCGACCCGCTGAACCGTGATGTCGCCCTCGACCAGTTCGATGTCCACCCAGCAACCGTATCCACACCGGCGCCTCCACCAGTGTCGGCGCGGGGGCGGTGAGGTCGAATCCATCGATCACGGTCCGCACCGGCGAGCCGCCCAGACGCTGTTCGGAAGGTGACGAAAGTGCTCGCGGAGATGGGTTCCTCGGGCCGTGGCCAGGCCGAAACCGGCCAGCAGTCTGAAGCCGGCCGCCAGGCTGAGGCCGGCTGGCTGAGGCCGGCTGGCTGAGACCGGCTGGCTGAGACCGGCTGGCTGAGGCCAGCTGGCTGAGACCGGCTGGCTGAGACCGGCTGGCTGAGACCGGCTGGCTGAGACCGGCTGGCTGAGACCGGCTGGCTGAGACCGGCTGGCTGAGGCCAGCTGGCTGAGACCGGCTGGCTGAGGCCAGCTGGCGGAGGCCAGCCGCGCGGAGGCCAGCCGCGCGGAGGCCAGCCGTACTGAAGCCAGCCGTACGGAGGCCAGCCGCGCGGAGGGTCCCGGCCGCCCCGGGTCACCGGCGGTCGGCCGCGGTCACCTCGCCCGGACGGCAGCGGCTGCCGATCGCCCAGGGAAAGAGGGCGGCCGATCACCCGGGGAACGGGACCTCGACCCCGAGAGGTGTCAGAGAGAGGCGGTGGTGGTGATCGCGACGGGCTTGTTCAGGGACTTGCGGGCCAGGAGTGTCGCTCCCGCGATCGCCGCCGGCATCAGGAACACCGCCCCGAGTGGGATCAGGAACGTGGCGAAGACCGCGGCACCGAAGCCGAGCGTCAACGGCTTCTTTCCGGCCAGAGCCGCCCGCCGGTGCCGCAGGCGCTGGCCGCGGCGCTGGAACGGCACACCGGTCAGCTCCAGGGCGAGCAGCCAGCCGCCGGCCGCCCCGGCCAGGACCGGAACCACCGTCTGACCGACCAGCGGGATCAGGCCCAGCAGGAACAGCGGGATGGCCACCACGATGGAGATGCCCACGAGTTTCAGTGAGTCGACGAGGCTGCGGCGCAGGCCTCGCCAGAATCCGACGTCCACCGCGTCGGGGACGCCGCCGAAGCGATCCTCCACCAGCTCGGAGATCTTCTCGTAGAAGGGATCGCCGATCAGCAGAGTGACCGCGGTGAAGGTGAGCACCGCCAGCAGCAGGCCGAAGCCGAGGACCGCGATGCCGCCGATGACCCGGATCGTGCCGCGCAGCCAGGCGGCCCAGTCCTCGGCGAACCAGGTCACCTGGGCGGACAGGTCCGGCAGGTAACGGACCAGGAAGACCAGCGCGACGATGTAGAGGATGCCGGAGACCACGGCGGGCAGCAGACCGAGAAGGAGCAGCCGGGGACTGCGCAGAACCAGCCCGAGGCCCCGCCCGAGCAGGCCGGCACCGGTCGCGAACTCACGGAAGGCCGTCACCGGCCGGGTCTCACTCAGATCACCGCTCACGTTCCGGGAGCTTAGAACCCGGGCTCCAGTACGGACAGCGCCAGGGCCCGTCTCAGCGCCTCCAGTAGCGGAACCGCTCGAACCCGGTCGCGTCCGGCGGCAGCGGCGGGAAGGAGAACTCGATCGTCGTGCCCGGGTCCGGCGGGAACACCCATGGGTCGTCCGGTGAGGGCGAGACCTGGGTGGGTGTGGGCACCGGCGGGGCGGTGAGCGGCGGGTCGGTCTTCTCGACCGGTTTGTTCGGGCCCGCGGTACGGACGACGGTGACCGTCGCGGTGACGGTGCTGGGCCCGGTCGCGGGAACCGGCATGGAGCCGGTCGGGTCGGCGGTGGCCCGCGGCTGCCGCGCCGTGGAGACTCCGGGAGCGCCGGCGTGGTGGCCGGAACCGGGGGCTGATCCGAAGGCACCGTCGCCGCCGAGATCGGACGAGGCACCCAGAGCGGCCTGACGCACCGCCGGAGCGCCCAGTGCCCAGCCGGCCACTACCGCGAACGGCAGCCCGACGAGCACCAAGGCGAGAAAGACGGATTTAGGGGACAAACGCACGTACGCTTCACCGGTCGAAGGCCAGAAAAGTTACGGCTTTCGGACATAAGGGCGGCAACTCACCGGTTCAAGAAATCCGACACGCGATCGCGCAGAGCGGCCCGATTGGTCCAGAGCACGGCCGGCCGATCGAAGACCACGAGATCGGCATCGGGCAGCTGGGCGGCGATCCGCTCCGCCCACGCCACCGGATGGGTCTCGTCACCCACACAGCCGATCACGAGCGCCCGGCCACGGAACGCCTTGAGCGACTCGACCTCGGCCAGCGCGGGCGCCGACCACACCGACGCGATCTCCTGCGCCAGGCCGTCACGCTGCAACTGCTCCACCCGCTGGCGCAGGAAACCCCAGCCGGCCGGGGTGTTGCGGACCGACGACGGCATCTCCTGCTCGACCGCGTCGGCGATCATCGCGGCCTCCCCCGACTCGACCGACGCGAGCAGCCGGTCCAGACGCTGCACGGACGCGGCCGAACGGGCGCCGTCGAGCGGCGCGGGAAGGTAGAGCACGACCCGCTCGAACCGGTCAGGGGTCTCGGCGAGCAGACGGCAGAGAGCGGCCGCGCCCATGCTGACGCCCATCGCCCGGGTCGCACCCGCATGGTCGGCGACGGCCCGCAGCTCACCGGCCAGATCGGCGAACGACCACGGGCCGGGCGGCACATCGGAGCGGCCGTGCCCGCGGAAGTGGAAGAACACCCGGCGGCCGATGACCGCACTGCCCAGCGGACGGGTACCGGAGATGTCACCGGCCAGCCCGTGCGCGAACACCGTGACCGGCTCGCCGGTGCCGGTGGTGAGCTGCTCCACCCGTACACCCGAAGAAAGGGTGACCAGCTCGGTGGCCGGACCCGGCAACGTCGGGCGGCCACCTCGCGGCCCGGTCCGATCGACGCGCTGCAGGCGCGGCCCGCCGTCCGGAGGCGGCGGGCCGAAGCGGCCTCTCGTCACCAGAAGCCTTTACCGTCCGAGATGTCTTTGAGTCCCGGGCGGACGTCGAGCATGTAGACCAGGGCGACGGCGATGGCGATCATGCTCATCAGGAGCACGTCGTAGAGGGCGCCGCTCAGCACCAGGCAGACGAAGAGGATGCCCGCCCACGCACCTTTCGGCAGGGTCCCGAGGGCCTGGAACGCTGCGCCGCGCTGGGTCAGGCAGTGGATCAGCGCGACCACCTGAACTCCCAGGGAGAGGAGCAGGAAGGCGAGGTTGATCCAGAGGACGACGTATCCGTAGAAGATCGGCGCTGCTGTGGCCATGAGGGAGAGTCTATGCCGCGGGCCCCGGCAAACGCCGGGGCCCGCTGGTCATGACGGATCAGTGTCGGGTCACTCGGCCGGCGCGGCCGGCTTGGCCCGCTTGCGCGGCTTCGGCGCGGCCTCGACAGCCTTCGCCTCCTCGACCGCGGCCTCGACGGCCTTCGGCTCCTCGGTGGCCTCGATGTCGGCGTTGACCACCTCGGCGGCCTCGACGACACCGGTGCCGACGACGCGCTCGCCGCGGGCGACCAGCTCGTTGTAGACGGCGACGGCGCGCTCCTGGGCGACCTGGGCGAAGTTGACGGCGGCGGTGGTCGCACTGTCACGCAGGGCCACGAAGTCGGTCTCCTGGGCCTTGCCGCGGAGCTCGGCGGCCTTGGTGCCGGCCTGCTCGTTGTACGCCTTCAGCGAGGCGGCGGCGCGGTCACTCAGCTCGTTGAGCACGGCCGGCAGCTTGCGGAGCTGCTCGTACGCGGCGTCACCGGCACCGGCGGCGGCGTAGAGGGGGGCGGGGATCCTGGTCTTGGTCTGCTCGGTCATTTCTGCTCCTCAGCGTCTGCGGCGGGCGGCGCGTTTCGTGCGTTCTCGTTGCGGAACGTCTCGTAGATCTGCGTCAGGGACTGCTTCTGCGCGATCGTGAGCTCCGGGTCGACCGCGATGGCGGCCAGCACACCCTGCTGGCCCTCGCCATCGAGCAGCCCGGCCCGCAGATACATCGCGGGCGTCGACACTCGCAAGGCGCTGGCAATCTGCTGCAGCACCTCGGCGCTCGGCTTTCGCAGGCCACGCTCGATCTGGCTCAGGTAGGGGTTGCTCACCCCGGCCTTGTCGGCGAGCTGCCGGAGCGAGATCTTCGCGGTCTGCCGGAGGTCTCGGATGAAGGTCCCGATGTCCTCAGGCAGGTCCTTTGGCGTGGCCATGCTTCGACGTTAGCCCCGGGTGCTAGCTCCTGCAAGCAGAATGCTTGCAGGAGCTAGCGTGAACCCGGTCACCCGTAGGGGTCAGAAGACCGCGCGGACCTCGCCCACCGGGAGGCCACCACCGAGAACGGGCTCGGGCAGGTCCGGAACGTCCAGGCCGAGACGGCGCAGGGCGGCGAGCAGCACGGGTACGCGCGCCCGCGCCGACCCGTCGGAGATCTTCAGCGCCACCGCACCCACCCCGGGCATGGCGGCCGCGGACACCCCGTCGGCACCACGCTTCACGATCAGGCCGGGCATCGCGTCCATCAGCACGGTGTCCTCGGACCCGGTGCCCGCCACCAGCTCCGGATGGGCCCGCATCGCGTCCGCCACCCGGCGCTCCGGGGTGCCCGGCTCCGCCTCGACCAGGTGCAGGAACGCCCGGGCCAGTCCGTTCGGCGAGATCGCGAAGATCGGCGCGCCGCAGCCGTCCACACCGAGCGCGGCGATCGGCTCACCGGACAGCCGGCTCACCGCGTCGGCGAGCACCTTCTGCAGCGGGTGGTCGACCTCCAGGTACGACTCCAGCGGCCAGCCGTTGAGCACACAGGTGGCGAGGAAGCCGGCGTGCTTGCCGGAGCAGTTCATCAGGATCCGCTCGGGCTCGCCGCCGCCCCGGAGCCAGTCGCGCCGGGCCGTCTCGCCCAGCGGCAGGTCGGCCGGGCAGCGCAGCGCCTCCGGCCCGAGCCCGGCCGCGGCCAGAATGGCGCGCACACGTTCCACGTGGAACGTCTCGCCGTCGTGACTGGCGCTGATCAGGGCGAGGTCGGCCTCCTCACGCGGGACCAGGCCGGCGGTCAGCAGGCCCACCGTCTGCAAGGGCTTGTTGGACGAGCGGGGGAAGAACGGCGACGCCACGTCACCGAGACCGTCAGCACCGATGACGGCCACGACCCCGTGGTGGACGCTCTCCACGAAACCGGAGCGGACCACTTCAGCGACGATCATCGGGCCGGGACCCCCAGCAGCTCGCGGGTCTGGGCCGGGGTCAGCGGCGGACGCTGGGCGAGCTGGGCGAAACCGACGGCACGGGCCACGAGCTGCATGTTCGACTCGACGGGACGGCCCTTCGCGTACGTCAGCGTGTCCTCCATCCCGACGCGCAGGTGCCCACCGGCCGACAGCGACGCCAGCATCACGGGCAGGCTGCTGCGGCCGATGCCGGTCGCCGAGAACGTGGTGCCCTCCGGCAGGTCGCGGATCACCCGCTCGCAGGCGACCAGGGCGGCCGCCGTCCCCGGCATCCCGCCCGGCACGCCCATCACCAGGTCGACGTGCACATGGCCACCGAACGGCAGGCCGTACTTGCCGAGCAGCCGCTGCAGGCTGGTGAGCTGGCCCAGGTCGAAGATCTCGTACTCCGGCACGATCCCGCGCTCCTGCATGCGGGTGTGCAGGTCGACGATGAACTCCCAGCGGTTCAGGAACACGTCGTCACCGAAGTTGACGGTGCCCATCGTGCACGACGCCATCTCCGGCCCGGCGTCCAGCACGGCGAGCCGGTCCGACTCCGGATCGTGCACCGAACCGCCCGAGGAGAGCTGCACGATCAGGCCGGTGCCCTCCCGCAACCCCGCGACGGTGTCCCGCAGCCGGCCCTGGTCGAGGGTCGGGCGGGCGTCCTCGTCCCGGATGTGGACATGAACGATCGAAGCGCCCAGCGCCTCGCACTCCTTGGCGGTGGCGGTCAGCTCGGCCAGGGTCACTGGCAGGGCCGGCACATCCACCTTCTTGCTCTCCGCGCCGGTCGGGGCGACGGTGATCACAGTCCCGGTCATGCCTCGCATCCTGCCACCCAGGTCCGGCCCGGTATCAAGGACGGCGACCCCGGTGGCTCACTCCACGTCGATGGCGGCGGCCGACTCCCCCACGGTGAGTCGCGCGTCGTCGGGGACGTTGCGCTTGACCACGGCCAGAGCGATCATGCCCAGCTCGTGGTGCCGGACCGCGGTGCCGACGAAACCGATCGCCCGCCCGTCCAGCTCGACCGCCGTCCCCCGGGCCGGCGGATGATCCGTGGCCACCCCGTCCAGATGGAGCAGCACCTGACGGCGGGGCGGACGGCCCAGGTTGTGCACCCGGGCGACCGTCTCCTGGCCGCGGTAACAGCCCTTGTCCAGATGCACACCCGGCGCCATCAGGTCGATCTCGGCCGGGATGGTCCGATGGTCGGTCTCCCAGCCGAGCCTCGGGACGCGGTGGGCGACCCGGACCGCCTCGAACGCCCAGAGGCCCGCACGCCGCACGCCGAGCTGCTCGATGACCGCGTCCTTACGCGACCGTGGCACCAGCAGGTCCACCCCGAGCGGCACCCGGCGAGCCAGGCCGCCCTCGTACGCTCGTACCGCATAGAGGCTCGTCGCCCTTGCCGGAACGGACCCGGAGACGAACCGCGGACCCGGCACCGCGCCCACCTGAGGGGCCGCGAGGTCCGGGAAGAGACCGGCCGCGCCCGGGCCGACGAGGGAGAGGACCGCCAGCTCAGCAGTCGCGTCGCGCGGCTCGACCCGGGTGAAGAATCGCATCATCTCCAGGTATTTGAGCAGGCCCGCACCGGCGCCGGGCTCGGTGTCCAGCCACGCCGTCGTCCCGTCCTCGGTGACGTGGGCATGCTGCTCCACATGCCCGTTGGGGGAGAGAACCAGCAGCTCACTGCCCTGGAAGGCGGTCAGCGACGACAGGTGCTGGGTGGTCAGGGTGTGCAGCCAGCTCGCCCGCTCGTCGCCGGGAACCGCGATCACCTCCCGGTTCGACCGGTCGACCAGGCCGACACCCGTCTCCAGCAGCCGCTGCTCGCGCATCGGGTCGCCGAAGTGCGCCGGAACCCCGGCATCCGCCGAACCCGGATCCAGATCCTCGACCATCACCGTGGTCACTCGGCCTCCCTGCAGTCACCGCACAGCCCGAACAGCGAGACGTGCCCCACATCGACCCGGAAATCCCGCTCCCGCAACAGTCTCCCGGTCACCGGCTCCATCACCGCCGGATCCACCTCGGCGATCGACCCGCACGTCCGGCAGACCAGATGGACGTGCTGATCCTCACCGGCCGCGTGATACGTCGGCGAACCGTGCGACAGGTGGGTGTGATTGACCAGGCCGAGCTCCTCGAGCAACTCCAGCGTCCGGTAGACGGTGGTGATGTTGACACCGGCGGCCCGCTCACGGACCGCGTTGTGCACCGACTCGGGTGTCGCATGGCCGAGCTCGTGCACCGCTTCGAGAATGAGCTGGCGCTGTGGGGTGAGTCGCAGGCCCCGCTCGCGGAGCATGGCGGCTAGCGATGTGGCGGACACGTGACGAGCATAGTTCGCCATTCCGTGACCACTACCGTGGCAATCGTGACCGAGCGCATCCTGGTGGCGCCCGCCGACCTCCTCGGCGACGGCGTCTTCGAGACGATCGACCTGCGCCCCACCGGGCCGTGGCTCCTCGACCAGCACCTTTCCCGGCTCGCCGGGTCCGCCGCGATCCTCGGCCTGCCCGCGCCGCCGCTCCCCGAGATCCGCGCCCGCATCGGCGCGATCGCCGGCACCGGTGCGCTGCGCGTCGTCTACACCCGCGATGTGCTGCACGTCTCGGTCTCGCCCGTGCCGACCGGGGTCACCCGCGAGCGCCGCGACGGCATCCGGGTGATCAGCGCCGACCAGGGCATCTCCGTCCGGCGCCCGCCGTGGTCCGTCACCGCGGCCAAGTCGCTGTCCTACGCGGAGAATTTCGCGGCACGCCGGTGGGCGACGCGGCAGGACGCCGACGACCTCATCTGGCTTTCGATCGAGGGGTACGTACGGGAAGCACCCACCGCGTCAGTCGTCTGGCAGACCGGTGACGAACTGTGCACGGTCCCGCCCGCGGAGGCCGGCATCCTGCCCGGCATCACCGCGGCCCACCTGCTGTCGCTCGCGCCGTCGATGGGTCTGCGCCCCGCCGAACGGATGGTCACCCTCGGCGAACTGGCCGCCGCCGACACGATCTGGCTGGCGTCGTCGCTGCGGGGCCTGGCCGAGGTGACCATGCTGGACCGGACCCCCCGGCCCCGCTCACCGTGGACGCCCCGTCTCCTGGACGCCCTCGGCTTCGTCAGCGGTTGAACAAGCCGACTCGCCTTTCGTCAGCCCCCGATGCGGAGCAGCCTCGCCGACATGTGCGGCTTCAGCCCACTGTTGTCGATCGCGATCTCGTGCGCATACAGCAACGCGCCCTCGACGACCCCGAACAGCCGCTGCCCGCCGGTGACGTGCAGGCCGGACGGCGTGTAGGCCACCGCGTCCGCCACCATCTCCAGCCGGGTCGTGGCAGCCTTGCCCAGATAGAGCTCGGCCACCCCGTCCGGGCGGATCATGGTGGCCTCCATCTCGTCGCCGGGCCGGCCGTCGACCAGCACCGGACGCCAGAACCCGGACTCCACGAGCGCCTGCCCGACCGGCTTCGACTCGTCGTCGAGCAGCCAGGCCCGCGACTCATACCGCAGGAACGACCGGCCGTCGTGGCTGATCCGGATCTCCTGCGCGAAGTTGTAGTCGTCCTCGAACGGGAACCCGCCCTGCCCACGCCCGCGCCACAAGCCGATGAACGGCAGCAGCCCGAGCAGCGACGGATGCAGGTCCGGACCGGACCGCAGGTCGTGGGTGTCCTCAAAGGGGTACGCCTCGACCGGCGGAGCGTTGAGCCACGGCGGTGGGCCCAGCGGGTTTTCCGTCTCGTTGCTCACCAGCGTCCCCTCGAAATGCGCATTGCCAGATAGCCGAAGCCGCCGGCCAGCCCACCCAGGGCGGCCACCAGCAGACTCACGAACCCGATCTCCGTAACCATGACCGGCCCATCTTATGCTGGCCCGTATGGCACGTTTGCTGGTCGTCAAGGCCACCGCCGGAGCCGACGCGCCGGAACGCTGCAACCAGGCATTCAACGTGGCGAGCACCGCCGCGACCGCCGGAGTGGACGTCTCCCTCTGGCTGACCGGCGAGTCCACCTGGTTCGCCCTGCCCGGCCGGGCGGCGACCTTCACCCTCGCACACGCCGCGCCCCTGCCCGACCTGCTCGAACTCCTCCTGGAAGCCGGCCGGGTCACCGCCTGCACCCAGTGCGCGGCACGTCGCGACATCACACCCGCCGACGTCATCCCCGGCATCCGCATCGCCGGCGCCGCCGTCTTCGTCGAGGAGATCATGTCCGAGGGCGCACAGGCCCTCGTCTACTGACGGCTTTCAGCCGCCCCGGCAGGCGGTGGTGACGCTCACCCGGAAACGGTCCCGGTCGGCGGTCACCACGACCGATTCAGACCCTGCGCGGTACGCCCACCCGTCGCCGTCCGCCCACACCGGGACCGTCCCCTCGGGCATCCCACGCGGACCGCTCTCCGCCAAAGCCGGACCGGCATCCCGCACGAACGTCGACACCGTCCCCCCACCCGGACAGACGACCGCCCTGGCCACCGTCTCCCCCGGCCCCGGATCCCGTCCCGGGGTCGGGCTGCCGGACGGACTCGGGGCCCTTCCCGGGGTCGGGCTGCCGGACGGACTCGGGTTCCCTCCTGCCGTCGGGCCGCCGGCTCCGATCGCGGCGACGACCGTGTCGAGCACCGCCGGTGCGGCGCCCGCCGCGGGGTCGGCCCGGTCCAGGTCGTCGACTCCCGGCCGGCAACCGGTGAAGACGCGCAGCGTGAGCACCTGATCGGCCGAGTGTGCCTCCGCCTCGATCCCCACGTGCTCCCCGGCATCGGCGTAGAACGACAGGCGCGTGCCCCCACGGGCGGCGACCACACCGGCCCGGTAGGTCGCCGGCAAGCCGTCCGCGACCGCGTCGAGCGCCACCCGGGCGTCGCCCTCGGGAACATAGACGGTCACCTCACGGCTGGCTTCCTGCCCGTCCCACACCGGCGTGATCGAACAACTCTCGACCCGCAGCTCACCGACGCCGAGCACCCACCGCTCGTCCTGGGCGGCCGCGACGACCGCCCCGGACGCGCCCCGGAGCACGGCCACCGCCCGCCCCACATCCTGCTGCTCGGGCACGGTGGGCGGATCGTTGCGCACCGACCAGAACACCGCCCCGATCAGCACCACACCCCAGACCCCGGCCGCGACAGGCAGCCACCGCCGCCGCGGCCCCGAGCCCTCCGGCGGCGGATACCCATACCCCGGCCCCGTCACGGCAGCCATGGTGACACGCCTTGTCCCTTTGGCGGACACTCGACTCGGCGGTTATATAAGTTTTATTTATACTCGCCGGATGTGGGAGATTAGACTCCATCCCGAGGTGGAGGCATGGTTCTTACGGCTGTGCGACGTCGACCCGGTCAGCGCGGACCTCATAGCCGAGGCCGTCGATGTTCTCGCGGAGCGGGGCCCGGCTCTCGGGCGGCCACTGGTCGACCGCCTCAAGGGCAGCGGCTATCACAACATGAAAGAACTACGGCCAGGATCATCGGGCACCTCGGAGGTTCGGATGATCTTCGCTTTCGACCCTGCCAGAGAGGCGATATTCCTCGTGGCAGGAGACAAGTCCGGCCAGTGGCGAGAATGGTATGAGCAGGCGGTCCCACTGGCCGACGCGCGATTCGCCGAGCATCTCAAGGCGCTGAACGAGGAGGGTGCGCGATGACCGAAGCCGCGAACTGGCGTGACGTCAAGGCGAAGGCGCGCGCTGCCGACCCGGACTGGGACAGCCCCGACCGCACCGTACGCCGGAGCCGGATGCGTGAGCAGATGCTCGCCACGGTCAGCGGAGCCCGGCTCGCCGAGATCCGCAAACAACTGGGCATGACCCAGGCCCAGCTCGGTGAAGCCACCGGCTTGACCCAGGCCCGGATCAGCCAGATCGAGAGCGGCGACGGGATGACTCTCGACGTCCTGCGCGTCTACGTCGCCGGTCTGGGCGGGCAGGTCGAGGTGGTGGCCCGGATCGGGGACATTCAGCTCAACGTGGCCTGACCCGCGATCTCAGGTGACGGCGGCGTACTCCGGGGAGGCCAGGAAGCGCTTGATCACCTCGGCGGTGCCCGGGGTGAAGGGGCGGTCCAGCACCTCGGCGGCCGGGATGAAGAGCATCGCGGCGCCCTCGCCCAGGACCACGTCCTCCTGCCGGGCCGAGGTCGCGCCGTAGAAGTAGCTCTTCACACGCCCCTCGGCCGGTAGCTCCTGGCGCTCGAAGAGCCGCAACGCCCCGTCCGGCCGCAGCTGTGTCTCCTCCCACAACTCGCGGACCGCGCCCTCCTCGGCCGTCTCCCCACCCTCGATCGACCCGCCGGGCAGGCCCCACACGTCCGGGTAGTAGGGCGCCTTGTCATCGCGCAGTTGCAGGAGCAGCGCACCCGTCCGGTCGACGAGGAACGTGCATGCGATGCGGATCACGAGGATTCCTTTCAGGTGTTGGCCAGGCGACGTAGGGCACCCTCGGCGACGTCGGGCCGTGTCGTATACCAGAAGGGGGGCAGGGACTTGCGGAGGTAGGAGCCGTAACCGCGGGCCGTCTCCAGGCGGGAGTCGAGGACCGCGACGACGCCCTTGTCGCCGGTCGAGCGGATCAGACGGCCGACACCCTGGGCGAGGCGGACCGCGGCGATCGGGACGCTGACGGCGGAGAACCCGGAGCCCCCGGAGGCGTCGACGGCCGCCGCGCGGGCCGCGGCCAGCGGCTCGTCGGGGCGGGGGAACGGCAACCGGTCGATGACGACCAGCTGGCAGGAGTCACCGGGGACGTCCACACCCTGCCAGAGCGACATCACGCCGAAGAGGCAGCTGTCCTGCTGCTCCTTGAACTTGCGCACCAGGATCGGCAGCGTCTCCTCGCCCTGGAGCAGGATCGGCAGGTCGGTCTTGGCCCGCAGCAGCTCGGCGGCCTGGGTCGCGGCCTTCCTCGACGAGAAGAGCCCGAGCGTGCGCCCGCCGAGCGCCTCCACCAGCCGGAGCAGCTCGGCTCCGGCCGCGTCGGGCAGACCGGAGGCCTGCGGCCGCGGCAGGTGCGCGGCAACGTACAGAATGCCCTGCTTGGGGTAGTCGAACGGGGAACCGACGTCGAGCGACGTCCACCCGTCGCCGGAGGCGGGGCCGGCCGCCGCGGCCGGGCTGGGCGGGGCGACCGGCAGGCCGAGCGAGCGGGCCACCGTGTCGAACCGGCCGCCGAGGGTCAGGGTGGCCGAGGTGACGACGACGGTCCGGTCGGCATACAGCTTTTCCGACAGGGTGCCGGCGACCGAGAGCGGCGCGACGACGAGCGCCCGCCGCCCGCTGCCCATATCGGATTTCTCCACCCAGGCGACGTCGTAGTCGTTGTCCTCCAGGAGCCGCTGCGAGGTGGTCGACAGCTCGTCGAGGACCGCTTTGGCCTGCTGCTTGCCGACCGGGTCGGGGTCGTCGGCCTTGATCTCGCCGATCGCGGTGAGACCGGCCCGGGTGGCCGACTCGATCATGGAGACGGCCAGGCGCAGCCGCTCGGGGAGCCCGTCGGTGAGCCGCCCGGCGGGGATGTCGGCCAGGCTGACGGTGAGCGCGTCGGCCGCCTCGGCCAGGGACTCGGCGGCGGCCGGGGTGATCATGGTGCGGGAGCGGCGGCCGGCCCGCTCGACCGCCTCGGGGGTGATCTCGGCCTGGGCCGCCGAGGAGACCCGGTCGGCCAGCTCGTGCGCCTCGTCGACGATGAGCAGCTTGTGGGGCGGGACGATCTGTCGGCCGGCGATCATGTCGACGGCGAGCAGGCTGTGGTTGGTGACGACGATGTCGGCCTCACGGGCCCGGGCACGGGAGGCCTCGGCGAAACACTCCGCCCCGTACGGACACCGGCCGGCCCCGACGCAGTCGCGCGCCGGCATGGAGACCTGGCGCCAGGCGAGGTCCTCGACGCCGGGGTCGAGCTCGTCGCGGTCGCCCGTCTGCGTCTTCTCCGACCATTTCCGGATCCGCAGGATCTGTTTGCCCAGCCGGGCGCCCTCACCGAGCCACTGGCCGGCCTTGGGCGCGGGCTCGGCGTCGAAGAGGGTGTCGGTGGGGCCCTCCTCGTCGGCGTGCTCGAGTTTCGCCGCGCAGAGGTAGTGGTGCCGGCCCTTGAGCACGGCGAACGTGGGTTTGCGCCCGAGCACCGGCTGCACCGCATCGGCGAGCCGGGGCAGGTCGTGCTCGACCAGCTGGTTCTGCAGGGCCAGGGTGGCGGTGGAGACGACCACCGGGCCGTCGACGAGCAGAGCCGGTGTCAGGTAGCCGAGGCTCTTGCCGGTGCCCGTGCCGGCCTGGACGAGCAGATGCTCCTTGTCCTTCACGGCCTTGGCGATCGCCTCGACCATGGCCTGCTGACCTGGGCGGGCGGATCCGCCGGGAACGGCCCCGACGGCGGCGGCGAGGATCTGCTCGGCGGTTGCCTTCTTCTTACTGGCTGCGGGCACGCAGGAACCGTACCCGCCACCACCGACATATCCGGGTCACCGCTAGGGTGCAAGCCATGCCGAGCGAGATGGTCCGGGTCATCTACACGAAGTACGACGGATCGGCTCATCGTGACTACCCGGCCCGCCGCCTGGCCGAGGACGACCTCGGCATCTGGGTCGGTGTGACCCGGGGCACCGCGTCGGTCTACCACGGCCGGCCGTCGGTCGAGCAGATCCCGTTCGTGCTGCTCATCCCGCATCACGCCTGGTGGACGGGGATGTTCAACCCACCCCCGCGGACCAGTGAGGTCTACTGCGACATCACCACCCCGGCCCGCTGGGAGGGTGACACGGTTCACATCATCGACCTGGACCTGGACGCGGTGCGGCGCCGCGAGACCGGCCTGGTGGAGCTGCGCGACGAGGACGAGTTCGCCGAGCACCGGGTCGAGTTCGGCTACCCGGACGACCTGGTCGAGCACGCGTTCGCGGCGTCCCGCCACCTGCTGACGGCGCTCGGCGACGGCACCGAGCCGTTCGCCTCGCACTACCGCAAGCACCTACTCGAAGTGACCCAGGACTAGCTTCTCCGGGTTCTGCTGGTTGAAGATGCCGGTGATGCGGCCGTCCTCGACCGCGACGGCGCTCACCACGACGAGCCGGCTGCCGTCCGGGCGGGTGCCCTGGAGCATCATCGCGGCGCCGCCGTTGACCACCACCGGTTCGGCCTTGAGGTCGGTGAGGTCGGCCAGCTTGTGCGTGAGCAGCCCGACGAAGAACCGGGCGACCTTGTCGGCACCGAGGACGGGACGCAGGGCGGTGCGGACCATTCCGCCCCCGTCGCCGATGGCGACCACATCGGGTGCGAGCACGGCGGCGAGGGTACGCATGTCACCGCTCTGCGCCGCCGCGAGGAACGCGTCGAGCACCCGCCGTTGCTCGGCCAGCCCGGCGGTGTGGCGGATGTTCCCCTCGGCGACGGCTTTGCGCGCCCGTGAGGCGTGCTGCCGGGCCGCCGCCGGCGTGCTGTCGAGCACCGCCGCCACCTCGTCGAACGGCACCGCGAACGCGTCGTGCAGGACGAACGCGACCCGCTGCTCGGGGGTGAGCCGTTCCAGGACCACGAGCAGGGCCACGCTGACCTGGTCGGACAGTTCGGCGCGGTCGGCCGGGTCGCCGTCCGGCTCGACGACGAAGGCGGGCAACCATTCGCCGGGGTACGCGGTACGGCGTACCCGCGCGGAATTGAGCTGATCCAGGCAGATCCGTGCGGTGACCGTGGTCAGCCACCCGCGCGCGTCCCTGATGTCCTCGGTCTGCTGCGCGTAGCGCAGCCAGGCCTCCTGGACGGCGTCCTCGGCCTCGGAGCGACTACCGAGCATGCGGTAGGCGACGGCAGTGAGGTAGGAACGCTGGGCCTCGAACTCGACCGCGGACGGTGACGGCATGAAAGGAATTCTGCGCGACATTGCCGGTTTGCGGGTATCAGCTGTGCCACAGTATGAAATACCCATAAAGTACGAATCGGACGGTGCTCGGTGCAGGACATGGCGACTATCGCGGGGGGACTGGCCGGCCTGGCCGGAGCCGGCGGCGTGGTCTCGGTCGCGATGATCCGCCGCACGCGCCCGTTCCTGCCCGCCGGGCACGCGCTGACCGGTCCGGACGCCACCGACCCGCTGCCCGGCGTGCTGAGGCTCGGACTGGCCGGGATGACCGCCCGGGTGGTGCCGGGCCCGCACGGCGAGCTGTTCCTCGGTCCGGGTGAGCCGCAGCCCGGCCGCACCCTGCGCCGTCTGGTCCTCGCCCCGCTCTTCGCCCGGGCCCGTGCGGGCGGTGGACGGCTCTGGCCCGACCAGCGTGTGCCGTTCCGGCTGGTGGTCGAGTTCGGCGGGGCGAGCCGCGACCCGGAGGCGCTGCTACGCGCCTACCGGATGCTCGACCGGCAGCTCCAGGACCATGCCGGCCTGCTCAGCCGGTGGCGGAACGGCCTGCTCACGCCGGGCGCGGTGACCGTCACGGTGACCGGGGTGATCGACGTCCGGGAGCTGCTGGCCGCACAGCCCGACCGGTACGCGTTCGCCGACGGCTCCTTCGACGACCTCGGTTCCCGCTCGGCCCCGCCGTCGCTGGTGCCGATGATCGACGAGTCGTGGTCACGGCGCTTCGGCTGGGACGGGCAGGAGTCGATCACCGCCGAGGAGCGGCACCAGCTGCACGCTCTCGTCCGGGCCGCGCACGCCGACGGGCGTACGGTCCGGTTCTCCGGCCTGCCCGACGGCTCCCGGAAAGCGCGCGCCGCCGTCTGGGCCGAACTCGGTGCGGCCGGTGTGGACGTGATCGCCGACACCGACCTGACCGGACTGGCCCGGCACCTGCGCCGGCACCCGATCGTCAGCACACCCCGGCCACACGTTCCGACCAGGGCGGTTCGCCGTTCGGCGCCGCGCCCGAACGCGCCGCGGTCAGCCAATCGTCACGAGGCGGTTTGAGGGCCGTCGCGAAGGGTGAACCCGCGTGGACCGATAGCATGCGTTCGGAGATCCATTCATAAAGCCTGTTGATCCGAGGTCCGCGCCGTGAAGTTCTCATTCCGCCCCGTCGAGGGGGCCTTCTACGAACTGTTCACCAGGGCGGCCTACAACCTGGTCAAAGGCACCGAGCTGCTGAATGAGCTGGCGCTGCCCGGAGTGGACGTCCAGTCGGTCGCCGACCGGCTGAGCGATGTGGAGCACGACAGCGACTCGATCACCCACGAGCTCTACAAGAAGATCAACTCCACCTTCATCACCCCGTTCGACCGGGAGGACATCTACTCGCTCGGCTCCCAGCTGGACGATGTGATGGACCACCTGGAGGCGGCCGGCAACCTGCTCTACCTCTACGGCCTGACCGACCTGCCCTCGCTCCCGCGGGAGATGCACGAGCTGGTCACCGTCCTGGACCAGCAGGCCAAGGTGACCGCCGAGGCGATGCCGAAACTGCGCTCGCTGAAGGGCATGGAGGAGTACTGGATCGAGATCAACCGCTTGGAGAACGATGGCGACCGTGCGTACCGCATGCTGTTGGTCCGTCTCTTCTCCGGCGAGTACGACGCGCTCACCGTCCTCAAGATGAAGGAGGTCGTCGACGAGCTGGAGGCGGCCTGCGACGCCTTCGAGCACGTGGCGAACACCATCGAGACCATCGCGGTCAAGGAGTCCTAGAGCGTGGATCCCGAACTCATCGCCGTCGTGGCGGTGATCCTCGCGGCGATGGCGTTCGACTACACGAACGGCTTCCACGACGCCGCCAACGCGATCGCCACGAGCGTCAGCACCCGTGCCCTCACACCGCGGGTGGCCCTCGCCATGGCCGCGGTCGGCAACTTCATCGGCGCGCACCTCGGCACCGAGGTCGCCAAGACGGTCGGTGACGGCCTCGTCGACCTGCCGATCGGCATCCCCAGCCTGGGCATCGTCTTCGCCGGCGTGCTCGGCGCCATCACCTGGAACCTGATCACCTGGTATTTCGGGCTGCCGTCCAGCTCCTCGCACGCGCTCTTCGGCGGCCTGGTCGGCGCCACCCTCTTCGCCACCGTCGGCGAGGTCCAGTGGGACAACATCATCAACAAGGTGCTGATCCCGATGGTGGTGTCCCCCGTGGTCGGCCTGCTGCTCGGCTTCATCTTCATGATCGCGATCATGTGGACGTTCCGGCGCGGGCACCCCGGCCGGCTCAACCGCGGTTTCCGCTGGGCGCAGACCGTCTCGGCCGCGGCCATGTCGATCGGGCACGGCATGCAGGACGCGGCGAAGACCATGGGCATCGTGGTGCTGGCGCTCTACACCGGCGGGTTCCAGTCCGACTCGACGCACATCCCCGAGTGGGTGTACTGGACTTCGGCGGGCGTACTCGCGGCCGGCACCTACGCGGGCGGCTGGCGGATCATCCGTACGCTCGGCCGCAAGATCATCGACTTGGGCCCGTCCGAGGGCTTCGCGGCCGAGACGGTGGCGAGCTCGGTGCTCTACTTCAACGCCCTGGTGCTGCACGCACCGATCTCGACGACCCACACCATCACCTCGGCGATCATGGGCGTGGGCGCGACGAAACGGCTCAGCGCGGTCCGGTGGAACGTGGCGGGCAACATCGTGATCGCCTGGATCACCACGTTCCCGGCGGCCGCCTTCTTCGCCTGTGTCTTCTACTTCGTGGTGCGGCCGCTTTTCGCCGCCTGATCACCGGCGTTCCGCCGTCTGCCAGCCACCTGTCCCCGCCGCGGCCCTCGCCGCGGCAGGGACAGGTCGGCGTCGGCCGAGATCAGGCCGCGAAGAGGATGAAGGCCGGCAGCACGTCGAGGCCGTGGAAGGCGTCCCGGAGCGGCCCCGACGCCCAGGCGAACCCGGCGATCTCCTCGGCCCGGGCCCGGACGGACGGGTCGTCGTCGCCCGGCACCTCGCCGATGCCGTGCAGGATCGCGATCAGCACGGCGGTCTCCTCGTCCGGCTCGGCACCGCCCAGCGCCGCCGTGATGGCGTCGCGGACGGCAAGCTCACGGCTGGTGTCGGCGGCCGGCCATGTCCTGATCTTGATGACGCCGAGGACGCGCTGCTCCTCGAGACGGACCGCTCCGGCGTCCGCCAGCAGGACCAGCAGCGGCTGCCAGCTCTCGTGACCGGCGTTCTCCGCGGCCCAGCCCACCTTCGGCTCGCCGCCGAGCTTGCGGAGAGCGGCGTCCAGCGCGGGGTCACCGGTGGGGGCGGCGTCGACGACGTGGACCCGCGCCTCCTTCGCGTCGGGCACGGACGGGATGTCGACGCGGCCGGCCCGGACCAGGTCGAAGAGGACGGCGGTACCCACCGCTCGGTGACGCCGGCCCAGGTCGACGGTGCTGCGCCCACTCTCGTCGTCGAGCAGCAGCAGGGCGAGGTTCTCGGCCAGACGGGACATTCGGATCTCCTCAGGGTCGGGAGCGGGCGGTGCCGACGAAGGCAGGAACCGATGCTACGTGGATCATCCACACGCGATCGGCACCGCTCGCTTACCCCGGGCGCTAGTAGGCCACGCCGATCTGTTCACGCAAAGCGTCCAGCAGCGCCATCACCTCGAGCGTGGTGGCGTGCGGGACGATCGGGCTCTCCTGCTCGCCGGCGAGCAGGCTGCGCTGCACCTCGGCCGCCTCGAACTGGTAGCCGCTGCCCTCGAAGGGGAACTCGAACGTCTCCGGCGCGCGGTCCGGACGGGTCAGCGTGAACGACCGGGGCACGAAGAAGCCGACCGGCAGGTCGATGCGGCCGGCTGTGCCGGTGATCGACGCGGCGTTGCGGCTGGCACCGTTGATGCTGCACGTCAGCGCGGCCACCGCCCCCGACTCGTAGCCGAGCAGCACACCGGTGTTCTCGTCCACCCGTTCCGGGGTCAGGTGCGCCCACGCCCGAGCCGACGACGGCACGCCCAGGATCGTGTGGGCCAGGTGGATCGGATAGACGCCGAGGTCGAGCAGCGCGCCGCCGCCCAGGGCGGGGTCACGCAGCCGGTGCGACGCCTCGAACGGGCCCTGCAACCCGAAGTCGGCGTGGATCGCGCTGACGTCCCCGATCGTGCCGTCGGCGACCAGCTGGGCGATCCGGCGGATGGCCGGGTTGCAGCGCATCCACATGGCCTCCATCAGGAACACGCCCCGGCTGCGGGCCGCCTCGATCAGCAGCGCCGCCGTCGGCAGGTCCAGGGTGATCGGCTTCTCCACCAGGACCGCTTTGCCGGCTTCGACGCAGAGCATCGCCGCGTCCAGGTGGAAGGCGTGTGGTGTGGCCACGTAGACCACGTCGACGCCGTCGTCGGCGGCCAGTTCCGCGTAGGAGCCGTACGCCCGGGCGAACCCGTGCCGGTCCGCGAACGCCTGCGCGGACGTCAGGTTCCGTGAGGCCACCGCGGCGAGCTCGGCGCCCTCCACGAGCGGCAGATCCGCGGCGAATGTGCTGGCGATCCCGCCGGGGCCGAGAATCCCCCAGCGCACCTTGTCTCCCGTCATGATCGATACCGTATCGCCCGGACCGCGCCCGGTGGCACGTTCGTCCGTGACCTGACCGCTTCGCGGTGCCAGGATCGAACGGTGACCGACTCGATGCAGCTTCCACCCGCCATGTCGCAGCGCGCCCGCGAGTTCACCGGCCCACCGGCCGAGGCCCGCCCGGCCGCCACCGTGGTGCTGCTCCGCCCGCACGGCGACGGCTTCCAGGTGTACGTCCTGCGCCGCGCCTCCACGATGGTCTTCGGCGGCGTCTACGCCTTCCCGGGCGGTGTCGTCGACCCCACCGACCAGCCGCAGACGATCCGTGCCGACTGGGCGGCTCTCCTCGGCGTCCCCGACGAACAGGCCCGTGCCGTGGTCGGTGCCGCCGCCCGCGAACTCTTCGAGGAGGCCGGCATCCTGCTGGCCGGCCCGCTCGACGAACCGGACCGCACGGTCACCGCCACCGGCAGCCCCGACTGGGAGGCGGACCGGGCCGCCGTCGCGCGCCGCGAGCTCACCATGACCGATCTGCTGGCCCGTCGCGGCCTGCGCCTGCGTGACGACCTGCTGCTCCCCTGGGCGCGGTGGATCACGCCCGACTTCGAGCCCCGCCGCTACGACACGTGGTTCTTCGCCGCGTTGCTCCCGGACGCTCAGAACGCCCGCGACGTCTCCGGCGAGGCCGAGGGCACCGCGTGGATCGCGCCGTCCGCCGCCGATCTCCCGATGCTGCCGCCCACCCGCCGGACCCTCGACGAGATCGCCGCCTGCCCGACGATCCCCGACGTGGTCGCCGCCTCCGCACACCGCGACGCCGCAAACCCGCTCAACCCCCGCATCTCGGTCGACGCAGACGGCCAGGTCACGGTTCACCTTCCTTAGATTTCGGTACGGCCAGCCCGTTCCGCCGGCGCACATGGCTCCCGTCCGCACCCGGTCCCGGACTACGCCGCGACGTGACCGCCACTCGCGGCCCCAGCGCGACGCACGGGCGTATCCGTGGCTGAGGCCACCGCATCCCGGTGACCACGGCTTCAGCCCGGCGGCCGCGTTTCGGCCGGGACGACCGCCCGCGTCGCGGTGTAGTGCGGGACGGCGTAGCCGGCGGGAGGGGTGGCCGTACCACATGAGGAACGCCGGCCCCCGGTAAGCGGGACCGGCGCTCGGACGCAGGTTTTGATCAGCCGAAACGGCCGGTGATGTAGTCCTCGGTCTTCTTCTGCGTCGGGTTGCTGAAGATCTTCTGGGTGTCGTCGTACTCGATCAGGCGGCCCGGGTCGCCGGTCTTGTCGATCGAGAAGAAGCCGGTCTTGTCGCTGACGCGCGCGGCCTGCTGCATGTTGTGCGTGACGATGATGATCGTGAACTGGTCCTTCAGCTTGAACATCAGGTCCTCGATCGCCAGCGTGGAGATCGGGTCGAGGGCCGAACAGGGCTCGTCCATGAGGACGACCTGCGGCTGGACCGCGATCGTGCGGGCGATGCACAGACGCTGCTGCTGACCACCGGAGAGACCCGCGCCCGGCCGGTCGAGACGGTCCTTGACCTCGTCCCACAGGTTCGCGGAACGCAGCGACTTCTCGGCCGCCTCGTCGAGGATCGACTTCTTCTTGACGCCGTTGAGCTTCAGGCCGGCGACCGCGTTCTCGTAGATCGACATGGTCGGGAACGGGTTGGGCCGCTGGAAGACCATGCCGATCATGCGGCGGACCGCGGTGACGTCCACGTCCGGGTCGTAGATGTTCTGGTCGTCGATCGTCAGGCTGCCCTCGATGCGGGCGTTCGGCAGGACCTCGTGCATACGGTTGATGGACCGCAGGAAGGTCGACTTGCCACAACCGGACGGGCCGATCAGAGCGGTGATCGTCTTCGGCTCGACGGTCATCGAGACACTGTCGATGGCTTTGAAGGAGCCGTAGTAGGAGGAGACGTTGCTCGCCTCGATGCGCTTGGCCATGGAGGTCACCTTCTTTACCGGGACAGTTTGTTGCGACGGGCGAGCAGCTTGGCCGCGATGGTCAGGATCAGGACCAGCGCCACCAGGGTGAGCGCGGCGGTCCAGGCGCGGTCCGGTGCGTAACGGGACGCGTCACCGGCCTGCTGGTAGACGAAGAGCGAGAGGGACTGCTGGTTGCCGCCGAACGGGTCGAAGTTGATCGCCGCGGCACCACCGGCGACCAGCAGGACCGGCGCCGTCTCGCCGGCCGCACGGGCGACGGCGAGCATGATGCCGGTGACGATGCCCGGCAGAGCGGTCGGCAGGACCACGCTGAGGATCGTCTTCCACTGGGGCACGCCGAGCGCGTAGGAGCCCTCACGCAACGGTCCGGGGACCAGTCGCAGCATCTCCTCGGTCGACCGGACGATCGTCGGCAACATCAGCACCGCCAGCGCCAGCGCGGCCGCGAAACCGGAGAAGCGCGGCTGCCCGTCGTTGAACCACGGGCTGACGATGAGCACCCAGAACGACAGGATGAAGAGGCCGGCGACGATCGACGGGATACCCGTCATGACGTCGACGAAGAAACGGACGGTGCCGGCGAACTTGCCGCGGCCGTACTCGACGAGGTAGATCGCGCCGAGCACACCCAGCGGGACCGACATCAGCGTGGCGATACCGACCTGCTCCAGGGTGCCGATGATGGCGTGGTAGGCGCCGCCCTCGGGGTCCCGGGCACCGATGTTGTTCATCGACGTGTTGAAGAAGTTGGCGTCCAGCCGGGCGACGCCCTTGGAGACCAGCGTCCACACGACCGACGCGAGCGGCAGGATCGCCAGCACGCAGGCGGAGTAGATCAGCGACTTCATGGCCCGGTTGCGGGCGGCCCGTTTCCCCTCGATCCGGCTGGCCACCACGTTCAGGCCGACCAGGTAGAAGGCGGCGCCGAGCACGACGACCAGCACCCAGTTGCCGATGTCGGCACCGAGCACGATCGCGGCGGCAACCGCGAACGCACCGGCGGCGATCCCGATGTTGACGGCGACCGGAAGGGTCTTGCTGCGGATGTTGTCCGGCGTCATGACGACGCCCGGAACCTCACGATCGAGAAGGCTCATGCGGCAGCGTCCCGGAACTCGCGACGGCGGTAGATGATCGCCCGCGCCGTCATGTTGACCACCAGTGTGATCGCGAACAGGACCAGACCGGAGGCGATCAGAGCACCGCGGCCGGTGTCGTTGGCCTCCGCGAAGGAGTTCGCGATGTTGGCGGCGACCGAGTTGCCGCCGTTCTCGATCAGGTTGAACGAGATGTTGAAGGCGACGCTGAGGGTCAGCGCCAGGGCGATGGTCTCACCGAGAGCACGGCCGAGGCCGAGCATCACCGCGGCGATCACACCGGGCTTGCCGTACGGCAGCACCGCGGTCCGGATCATCTCCCAGCGGGTGGCGCCGAGCGCGAGGGCGGCCTCCTCGTTCATCCCGGGGGTCTGCTGGAAGACCTCGCGGGAGAGCGAGGTGACGATCGGCAGCACCATGATCGCCAGCACCAGGCCGCCGAGCATGACCGACTGGCCGAACGGGCCGTCGCCACCGAAGAGCGGGATCCAGCTGAAGTACTTGTTCAGCCAGATCGAGAAGTCGCGGACCGGCTCCTGGAAGACGTCCCGGCCCCAGAGACCGAAGACGACACTGGGCACGGCCGCGAGCAGGTCGATCACGAAGCCGAGCGGCGTGGCCAGCCGCTTGGGCGCGTAGTGCGACAGGAACAGCGCGATGCTCAGCGCGATCGGCACCGCAACGACCAGTGCGATGACCGAGCTGAGAACGGTGCCGAAGGCGAGTGCCGCGATACCGAAGGAGGGCTGCGTCTCGTTGGGGGCCCACTCGAACTGGGTGAGGAAGTTCCCCGTGTTGGCCTGGAGAGCCGGAATCGCTTCGGAGATCAGGAAGACGGCGATGGCGACGATGATGACCAGCACCATCGCCCCGGAGGCCGTGGACAGGCCACGGAAGCCCGTCTCGATCGAGAACCTGGCCTTCTTGGGCAGTGCGCCACCGCCACCGAGCGGGGGCTCGTTCTGATTACTCGGGGAAGCGCCATAGCCGGCGCCCCGAGCGTGACGCGGAGTCACGCCCAGGTCGCCGGCGGTGGCGTTCACCGAGCGGGAGGGGTTGTCACCCATCTGCGCGCTCGCTGTCGTCTCGGAGGGATTGAGCTACGTCAGGCGATCGTGGCGACCGACTCGGCGACCTTGGCCCGGAGCGACTCCGGCAGCGGGGCGTAGCCCAGCTCGGAGAGCTCCTTCTGGCCCTCGGTGCTCGAGGTGTACTTCAGGAAGGCCTGAACCTCCTTGGCCTTCGGGCTGCCCTTGCTGCAGGCGATCTCGTAGGTCACCAGCACGATCGGGTAGGCGCCCGGCGTGGTGGTGGCGTAGTCGAGGGACAGGGCGAGGTCGCCGTCCTTGCCCTTGATCTCGGCGTTCTCGAAGGTCTTGCCGGCGCTCTCGGCGGACAGCTCGGCGTACTCGCCGGCACCGTTCTTGATCTTCGCCGACTGCAGGCTCTGGTTCTCGGCGAACGACATCTCGATGTAGGAGATGGTGTTCGCGGTGCTCTTGACCTTGGTGGCGATACCGTCCGACTTGGAGACGGCGGTGCCGCCCGGAGCCTTCCAGGCCTTCGCGTTGCCGTAGGTCCAGTCGGCCTCGGCGGTCTTGCTCAGGAACTTGGTGAAGTTGTCGCTGGTGCCCGACTCGTCGGCGCGGTGCACCGTCTCGATGTTGGCGTCCGGCAGCTTCGCACCGGTGTTCTCGGCGGCGATGGCCGCGTCGTTCCACTTGGTGATCTTGCCCGAGAAGATCTTCGCCAGGGTGGACGACGAGAACTGCAGGCCGTCCGCGCCCTCGACGTTGTAGACCACGGCGATCGGGCCGATGACCATCGGGAGGTTGAGGGCCTTGCCACCGACGCACTTGGCGTCGGCCTGCGGCTGCTCCTCCTCCTTCAGAGCGGAGTCGGAACCGGCGAAGTCGGCGGTGCCGGCGATGAACGCCTCGATGCCCGCGCCGGAACCGGTGCCCTGGTAGTCGACCGTCGAGCCGCTACCGCACTGCTGCTGGTAGGCCTTGATCCACTCGTCCATGGCGTTCTTCTGAGCGGTGGAGCCCTGCGCCGTCAGGCTGCCGCTGACGCAGCTGCCCGGTGCAGCGGACGTGCCGCCGGCCTGCGGCTCGTTGTTGTCCGAGCCGCACGCGGTGAGCGCGATCGTCGCAGTCAAAGCAATGCCGGCCACGAAACCGGACCGCTGGAGCTTCACAATTTCCCCTTCGGGTTTGCCGCCGGTCTCTCACCGGCTCACACCCGAAAAGCTAGGAAGGCGAAGTGACTGGATCCCCGGTCGCAAATGAACTGGGAGTGAACAGGTAAGCGCCGGAAGGTAGCCATCCCCCGGAATGCAGTTGTCCGTTAAGTGAACTGCGCTCCAGCTACCCGATATGTCGGTTATTTACGGTCAGTCGTGACCGCAGCGAGACATTCGCTTGACCGGGCCGTTATCGGCTGTAGTTCACGTCCGTCTTGAAGACCTCGAACCCCAGCCCCCGGTACAGCTTCACGGCGGCCGCGTTCGACTCGTCCACATACAGCCCGGCGACGGTCAGGCCGCCCTCGGCGAGATGCCTCAGCCCGGCCACGCTCAGCGCGGCGCCCAGGCCACGGCGGTGACCCGACGGGTCGACACCGAGCACATAGATCTCACCGACGGCCGGCTCGTCCCCGGACGCCGGATGCACCTTGGTCCAGTGGAAACCGAGCACCGTGTCGGTGATGTCGACGGCCAGGAGGAAACCGGCCGGGTCGAACCACGGCTCGGCCTCCCGGCTCAGAAGATCATCGAGGGTCCAGCGCCCCTGCTCCGGATGCGTGGCGAAAGCCCGCGCATTGACCCCGAGCCACGCCTGCTCGTCGGAGCCCGGGCGGAACCCGCGGACCGTGACACCCTCCGGCAGCGGGATCTCCGGCAGGGGCACCAACAGGGAACGGCGCATCTGCCACAGCACCCGGGCACGCTCGAACCCGGCACCGGCGGCGAAGGCGGCCGCGCCCGGATCGTCGCCGTGCGCCCAGAACCGCAGCGGGCCCGGCCCGGCGGCGGCCAGCAGGTCGGTGCCGACGCCCGCCCGCCGGAACTCCGGGTGGACGATCAGCTCGCCCGAGCCGCCCTCCACGAACGCGTAACCGGCCAGCCGGTCACCGCTGCGGGCGAGCAGGTGCACGCCCTGATAGGGAACGTCGCCGCGGACCCGCAGCACGACGTCCTCGGAGAGCGGGTAGACGCCGTCGAGATGCTCCGCGGCCGCGGCCAGGGCGAGCACGTCGTCGACCTCGAACGGCGACAGCCGGTCCGTGGCATGGACCGGCTGTCGAGTCGTCATGAAAGGAACTCCAGATCAGACCGGGAGGGAGACCGGCTCGTTGTCCGGCAGCTGACGGCCGGACGGCGGGACCACGAACTTGTAGCCCACCTGGCGCACGGTGCCGATCATCGACTCGTACTCCGAGCCGAGCTTGGCACGCAGGCGACGAACGTGCACGTCGACGGTGCGGGTGCCGCCGAAGTAGTCGTAGCCCCAGACCTCACGCAGCAGCTGGTCACGGGTGAAGACCCGGCCCGGGTGCTGGGCGAGGAACTTGAGCAGCTCGAACTCCTTGTAGGTGAGGTCGAGCGGACGGCCCTTGAGCTTCGCGGCGTAGGTGTCGGGGTCGATGTTGAGCTCACCCGCGCGGATCGAGCCACCGGCGCCCGCGGTCGCGTTGTTGAGACGGCCGACGGCCAGGCGCAGCCGGGCCTCGACCTCGGCCGGACCGGCGCTGGCCAGGATCACGTCGTCGACGCCCCAGTCCGCGTTGAGCGCGATCAGGCCGGCCTCGGTGACGACGGCGACCAGCGGGACACCGATGCCGGTGGCGTGCAGCATGCGACAGGTGGCACGCGCCTCCGAGAGCTCGGAGCGGGCGTCGACCAGAACGGCGTCGGGGCTGGGGCCGGACACCAGGGTACGGACGTCGCGGGGGGCGGTCCGAACCGAGTGGGGCAGAAGGTCCAAGGCGGGCAGTACGGCAGAGGGCTCACCAGCACGTGCCGTGACCAGCAGAAGGATCTCCACACTCACCTCCGTCCTCGCGGCATCGAGCCGCTCGGGTGACCCGGTCGGCGAGGGCTACGGGCCTCGCCACCGGAGGATGGGGCCCGGCGTCACCGACGGGTGGGTTGCGGTTACCTTAACCGATGCATCACCCCTGATACCCCGGCCGCAACCGCAAGTGATGTAGAGAACGCCCAGTAGGTAGCCGAACGGCGGATTCGTAACCAGCCTTTTACCCGAGCGCCGAGGCCCCCGCGCCAGCGATTGGGACGACGGTCACCGGTCTGGCACGATCGCAGTCGTGTTTCCCTCTATGCCGAACGACGACCCCTGGGACGCCGAAGCCTCCCAGCAGGTCGCGCGCATGAACCCGGGCCGGCCCAAGGCCGGGTTCTACGGCGCCGTCCCGGACGACGACGAGGCCGACTCGCCCGACTCCGGCTCCGAGGACGAGGAGGAGTTCGAGGAGATCCCGATCCTTCCGGTCCGGCCGCAACTGTCGGCGGCGATCGGCGGATTCGCGGCTCTCCTCGCCGTCGCACTGATCGTGGGCAGTCTGGTGACCGGGCCCGGGGCGCGGGTGTCGTACGCCATCGTGCTCTTCGGGGTGCAGTTGCTGGGTCTGCTCGCCTGGACCATGGCGCTGCAGCC
>NZ_JBHSBL010000017.1:402637-445971 GCF_042650585.1 Actinoplanes subglobosus | reverse complement strand
GGCCGCGCTGGCCGCCGACTATCTCGCGGTGACCGGTGAGCCGGGCGCCCTGCTGCCGCTGTTCTGGGTGGGTCTCGGCGGGTTCACGGCCGCGATGATCGGTCAGGTGATCCGGGCCGAGGACCGGCAGCGCGCCAGGGACTCGTGGAGGACCACGCTGCTCATCGTGTGCGGTGCGGTCGCCTACGCCGTCCTGATCACGCTGGTCCGCGAGCCGCTCGGCGCGCAGGCGATCCTGATCTGCTGTGTCGGCGCCGGCACTGCCCTGCTGATCGCCCGGGTCACCGATGCGGTGTTCCCCAAGCCACGGATCGCCCTGCAGGTGCCGCGCGGTGCGACCGGCATCGTGCTCGGCGCCATGCTGGGCACCCTCGCCTCGGCGATGCTCGGCAGTTACATGGTGCTGCCGTTCGACCCGACCAAGGGTGCGGTGCTCGGCCTGATCGCCGCGGTGGCCGCCCAGCTGGTCGATCTGGCGGTCAACTTCGGCGAGGCCGGCCGCCGGCTGGCCGGCGAGGCGCCGACGTTCTGGCTGGCCCGGCACATGCAGGGCCCGCTCGGCGGCTTCGCCCTGACCTCGGTGGCGGCCTATCTGTCGGTCCACTGGTACCTCTCCTGACCCGTCCGCCCCACTGACACGGTTTCGCTGAACCCTGGACGCGGGCATGTACGTTCCCCAGGGCAGTGGCGAGATTCGGGAGGAACAGTGGCCGAGGTGTACGGATCGGATCGTCCCCGCCGTCGCCGGGGACGCACTCTGCGTTTCGTGATCCTGACCCTGCTCGTCCTCCTGATCGCCGGGGTCGCGGTGCTGGACCGCTTCAGCAACTCCTACGCCGAGAACGTCCTGGCCGACAAGGTGGCCGCGGAGGTGGCGAACCAGAAGGCGGAGAGCAGCCGCCCGGTGGTCACCATCGCCGGCGTCCCGTTCCTCACCCAGGTCCTCGCCGGGAAGTACGAGGAGATCCGGATCGAGCTGCCGGACTTCAAGGCGCAGACCGGCACCGGCGAGACCATCCGGATGGACCTGCTGGACATCCGGGCCCGTGACGTCAAGGCCCCGCTGAGCGCCCTGCGCGGCCAGGGCGACGTGGTGGCCGGCTCGGTCACCGGCACCGGCACCCTCGACTACGGCCTTCTGGCCGACGCGACCGGCCAGAAAGGCCTGACGCTCGCCGAGAAGGACGGCAAGCTGGTCGGGTCCGGAGTGGTGACGATCTCGCAGCTCCAGGATGTCCAGTTGTCCGCCTCCGCCGACCTCAAGGTCGTCGACGGCAAGGTGCAGGTGCGCTTCTCCGATGTGAAGACGCCGGATCTCCCGGTCAACCCGTTCGTGCAGGGTCAGGTGGACGCTTTCATCCAGAGCATGGCCTTCGAGCTGGACGTGCCGAAGTTGCCGATGAACCTGGTGGTGCAGGAGTTGCGGCCGCTTCCGGAGGGGCTGCGGGTCACCTTCGGGGCGAGCGACGTCAGCCTCGCCGCGGCCGGGGTGTGACGACCGTCCGATCCCGGATCGTGGTCGGACCTGTTCCGAGAGTTGGGCCCGCTGGTAGGGTCGTTTCCCATGAGCCTGTTGCTCACGAAAAGGCGCGCGGTCGACCTGTGCCGCGTGGCCGCGTGCCTGTGTCGTCCCGTCATCTGACGGGGCCACCTCGTGCTGAGCACATTCTGAAGCTCTAGGCATCTCTGCCGGCAGTGGCGCCGTCGCACAGCAGCCCGTGATCCCACCCACCGATGGGTCCGCGCGGAGTGCGACATCTAGCTCTCTCCGTGCGCTGACTCTCCCTCCACCCACCTTCCACAGGGAGTGAACCGATGAGTCGCGACACCGCACTCGTCTCGGCCGAGTGGGCCGAGAACAACCTGGAGACCCCGGGCCTCGTCTTCGTCGAGGTCGACGAGGACACCTCCGCCTACGACGGCGGCCACATCCCCGGCGCCATCAAGATCGACTGGAAGAAGGACCTGCAGGACCCGGTCCGGCGTGACTTCGTCAACCAGGAGCAGTTCGAGGCCCTGCTGTCCGAGCGTGGCATCTCCAACGACGACACCGTGATCCTGTACGGCGGCAACAACAACTGGTTCGCGGCGTACGCGTACTGGTACTTCAAGCTGTACGGCCACGAGCAGGTCAAGCTGATCGACGGCGGCCGCAAGAAGTGGGAGCTGGACGCCCGCGTCTACTCCAAGGACGTGCCGGTCCGCGAGACGACCTCCTACACCGCCAAGGCTCCGAACCTGGAGATCCGCGCCTTCCGCGACGAGGTCGTGCAGGCCATCGGCGTGAAGAACCTGGTCGACGTCCGCAGCCCCGACGAGTTCGCGGGCCGCCTGCTCGCCCCGGCGCACCTGCCGCAGGAGCAGTCGCAGCGGGCCGGCCACATCCCGACCGCGATCAGCGTGCCGTGGAGCAAGGCCGCCAACGAGGACGGCACCTTCAAGTCCGACGAGGAGCTCGCCAAGATCTACGGCGAGGCCGGTCTCGACGGCAGCAAGGACACCATCGCGTACTGCCGGATCGGCGAGCGCTCCTCGCACACCTGGTTCGTGCTCAAGGAGATCCTCGGCCACGAGAACGTGAAGAACTACGACGGTTCGTGGACCGAGTACGGCTCCCTCATCGGTGTGCCGATCGCCCTCGGCGACGAGCCCGGAAAGGCCTGATCATGACTGTGCCCGCTACGAACGTCACCGCCGACCTGCCGGCCGGCTGCGCCGCCCCGGACCAGTCCGCGCCCCTCCCCAGCAGCGTGGACCTGGCCAAGGAGACGGTGATCACCGGCCTCGTGCGCAACGCGGACGACGAGGTCGTCGGCGGCGCCTACGTGCGCCTGCTCGACGGTGCCGGCGAGTTCACCGCCGAGGTGGTCTCGTCGCCCGAGGGCGTGTTCCGCTTCTTCGCGGCGCCCGGCTCCTGGACCGTGCGGGCGCTCAGCCGGCACGGCAACGGCGAGCTGGCCGTCGACGCCGCCCGCGGCGTCAACGAGATCACGCTGAACGTCGCCACCGCCTGACCCACGCTCTGTCGGAAAATGGGGGCCCCTCGGGGCCCCCATTTTCATGCTCCGCCGGTGGTCACCACCTCGGCGTGGGGTGGGACCTCCGGGCGCCGGCGGGACAACCGGCGGACCGCGGTGTTCAGAACGGCTATCAGCGGCACCGCCACCAGCGCCCCGATGATCCCGGCCAGCACCACACCGCACGCGATCCCGATGATCACCGCAAGCGGGTGCACCGACACCGCCCGGCCCATGATCAGCGGCTGGAGCACGTGCCCCTCGATCTGCTGCACCAGGATGACCGCGCCCAGAGTGATCAGGGCGATCACCCAACCCTCGTCGACCAGAGCGACCAGCACCGCCACCGCACCCGACACGCTGGCGCCGACGATCGGCACGAACGCGCCCAGGAACACCAGCGCGGCCAGCGGGAACGCGAACTCCACCTCGAGCACCACCAGCGCCAGGCCGATGCCGACCGCGTCGATGAAGGCGACCAGCACGGTGGCCCGCACGTAGGCGCCGAGCGTGCGCCAGCCGGCGTCCCCCGCGTCGGCCAGCGACCAGCGCGCGTTCACCGGGAACAGCCGCACGATGAACCGCCAGATCTGCCGGCCGTCGCGCAGGAAGAAGAACGTCGCAAAGATCACCAGCAGCATGCCGGTGACCAGCTCGGCGATGGTCGCGACAGTGGCGATGCCGGTGGACGTCAGCGCCGCCGTGTTCGAGTTGACCCACTCCTGTGCGGCCGCGATGCCCTGCGCCACCTGGTCGTTGGAGAGGTGCAGCGGCCCGGTCTTGGCCCACGTCTGGATCTGGTTGACACCGGCCGCCGCGTTCTCGGTCAGTTTCGGCACGCCGGCGATGAACTCGTTCACCACCAGGGTCAGCGTGCCCACGAGCAGGCCGATCCCGGTGACCAGCACCAGGAACGTGGCCATCGAACGGGGCAGGCGCAGCCGCAGCAACCAGCCCACCGCCGGGCCGAACAGCGCCGACAGCAGCAGCGCGATCGCCAGCGGGACGACCACGATGCTGACCATGCCGATCAGGCGGAGCAGGGCCCAGCCGATCACGCCGACCACGATCAGCCGCCAGCTCCAGGCCGCGGCGATGCGCAGGGGCTGCGGCACGTCGGCGTCGTCACGACTGTTCGTCGAGGCGTGCACGATCTCGGCGTCCGCCGAGGGGGGCAGGAACTCGTCATACCGGTCGGGCTCCGACGGGCGCTCGGACCGGGCCTGCCGCACCGACTCACGGCCGGAGTCGTAGGCCTTGATCAGGTTGTCCCGGACCCGCTGGAAGCGGTTCAACCGCATAACCCCCCTCGACCTCGAACTGCGCAGTAGCCACGCTAGTACCCGGGCGCCCACAACGCCTTACCCGGCGACGGGGGCCACACGCGGCGGCGTACCGTCTGCAACGTGAGTGCCGACACCCGTACCGAGACCGGATTGCCGATCCGGATGCTGCACGACCGCGTCCTCGTCCGCCAGGACGGCGGGGAGGGGGAGCGCCGTTCGACAGCCGGCATCGTGATCCCGGCCACCGCCTCGATGGGCCGGCGTCTCTCCTGGGCCACCGCGGTCGGTGTGGGCCCCAACGTCCGGTCGATCGTGGTCGGTGACCGGGTCCTGTTCGACCCGGACGACCGCTCCGAGGTCGAGCTGCACGGCAAGGGGTACGTCCTGCTCCGCGAGCGGGACGTCCACGCGGTCGCGGCGACCCGGGTCGAGTCGGACGGCACCGGCCTCTACCTGTGACCCCGTCCCACCAGCCGGATCACCACTGCCGGGGCGGCGGAGCGTAGGGCGGCGGACCACCGTAGGGGCCGGCGGGCGGAGGACCGTAGGCACCGCCGAACGCCGGAGGCGGCGGGGGCGGCAGGACGATCGGCACCGGCATCACCGGCTCCGGCGGCGGCGCGACGGTACGCACCACGCCATCCGGGAAGGTGATCCGGTAGTTGTGGCCGTCCCACCACGACGGCGGCGTCTGCGGGTCGCGCCCGGCGAAGGCGGACCGGTAGTTGGTGATCGCGATCAGCAGCTCCCGCTCCTCGCCGAGGGCCCGGTGCATCTCCATCGGCGTGCGGGGCAGACCGCGCTCCAGACCGTCCCGGATCAGGGCCAGCCGGGTCGCGGCGAACTGGAAGTCACGCATCGCCCGGTGCCCGACCTGCCCGGCCACCCGGCGTGCCCACTCCCGGGCGGCGTGCCGGCGGCCCAGCGTGCCGAGCGCGGCCACCTCGGCCGGGGCGAACCAGCCGGCCTCCGCGTAACGGAACAGGACCCGCTCGGCCAGGCGGCCCTCCCAGCTGCGCAGTGCGATGGCCAGGCCGACCACGGCGAAGAAGAACGGCACCATGAAGCCGAGGTAGCCGTACAGCATGATCATGGTCTCGCCGGTGGCCCCGGCCAGCGTCGGCAGCAGATTGAAGATGCCGTGCAGCATCATCGCCAGCAGGATGCCGGCGACCGGGGCGAGCCAGCGGATCGTCCGGTTGCCGGAGCGCGCCGACAGGCCCAGGCCGATGCCCGCCATCGAGGTGAAGAGCGGGTGCGCGAAGCCGGTGAAAAGGATCCGGACGATGAAGATCAGGAAGACGTTCTGCAGGCCGGTGGCCGGGCCGTACTCCGCCTCGCCGGCCGCGTAGCCGTGCCCGCCCAGGTAGAGCACATTTTCCACCATGGCGAAGCCGAGCGCGGACAGGCCGCAGTAGACGATGCCGTCGGTCATGCCGGACCACTCGGACCGCCGTCGCAGGAAGATCAGGAACGGGCCGAGCACCTTCATCGACTCCTCGATGAAGGGCGCCACCAGCACCGCGACCAGCGCGTCGGGCAGCCCGATCTTGTCGAACAGCCAGGCTGAACCGGTGTTGACCACCAGGGCCACCGCGGTCGCGATCGCGGCACCCCAGGCGAAGCAGAAGACCAGGTACTTCGTCGGCTCCGGCTCGTAACGGTCCAGCCAGACGAAGGTGCTGGCCAGCAGAGGGACCGGCAGGATGGCCGCGGTCAGGCCGATCGCCAGGCCGGTCACGCCGATGTTGTAGCCGAGGTAGGTGAGCATGCCGATGGCGACCAGCGCGATCACCACGATCGCGGCTGTCATCGGCAGCCAGCGCCGCCAGCCGGTGCTGCGGCCGGGAAGGGGCGCGTTCGCCGCGTCGGCCACCCCGGGGTAGGGCGGAACCGGCGCGGGAGCCGTCTCCAGCGCGGCCGTCTTGAAGAACGGCGGGAGGGACGGCGGCCCGGTGGGCGACGGCGCGAAAGACGACTGCGCTGCCGGAGGCTGCAAGAAAGGCGGGGCCGGGGACGACGGCCGGATCAGCGGCTCGCCGAAGACCGGCGGCTCGAAGGTGAGCGGGGCCGGAGACGCGGGGGCAGCCGGAGAATCGGGGACGGCCGGCGGCTCAGGGGCAGCCGGCGGTGCGGACTGCGGGCGGTCGGCGGCATCGGGCGTTCCGCTCGGCGAGACATCGGCCATGCCCGCCAGCGTAGTCACCGTATCCATCCGCGACCGGCCCGAGGAGCCCGAAACCGATCAAGAAGGCATCGATCCGGACCGGCCCGGCTTCCGGCGCGTCCCGTGCGGCCGCCCGGTCCAGCCGATGGCGTCGCGCACCTGGCGGGTCGCCTCGGCATACTCGACCCCGGTCGCGCGCAGCAGATCGGCCACCGCGGTCCGGGTCTGCGCCACCACCACGCCGCCGGAGTAACCGACCCCGGCCTGGTAGGCGCGACCCGACCCGGCGACCGCCCGCAGCGCCTGCTCCCGGGCGGTGACCGGCTCGTCACCCCGGTCCCACTCCTGCCGCAGCAGCTCGACCGCGTCGCCGAGGTGCCGCACCGAGACCGGCAGCACCTCGGGGATCGGCTCCCGGTCCTCGATCGCGGTCTGTGCCCGGCGCAGCAGCACCCGCACGTTGCGCAGTGCGTAGGTGAGCTGGGCGGCACCGTCCACGTACTGGGCCAGGGCGCCACGGGCCCGCCACCGGGCCGGCGCGAACGCCACGTTCTCCCGGGCCGCGTCGATGGCCGCGCTGAACGCGGCGAACGTGCCCTCGGCGGCCCGCAACCGTTCCACGGCGGCCCGCACCACGGCGGCGTCCCTGTCGGCCAGTCCGGCGGCGGCGTCGTACAGCCCGCCGGTGAAGGCCCGCAGCGCCGGGTCGGCCGCCCGCCGGACCACGGTGAGCGGGTTGAGCGGCAGCAGCACGGTCATCACGACCAGCGCGATCCCGCCGCCGACCAGCGCATCCAGGAAACGCGTCCAGGGCTGGCCGGTGGTCGAGGTCAGGGTGGCGACCAGCACGGCCGACGAGGCGGACTGCACGATCAGCGGCGCACCACCACCGGCCGCGGTGGCCAGCAGCACGGCGAGCAGGACGATCACGCCGATCTGGACCGGGCCGGCGCCGATCAGCAGGATGATCACGTCACCCAGGCCGATCCCGGCGGCGACCCCGGCGACCAGCTCGGTGGTGCGCCGCAGCCGCTGGCCGACCGACGAGCCGAGAGCGATCACCGCGGCGATCGGCGCGAAGAACGGCATCTCCCGGCCGAACAGGTCGTGGGCCACGAACCAGGCGAGACCGGCGGCGAGCCCGGCCTGCACGGCGAGCATCAGCCCGGCCCGGCCCCGGTGCAGCGCGGCGGTCACCCGGATCATGACCTCAAGGTACGTGCCAGGATGCGAGGGTGACATCTCCCGAAGCCTTCCGTTCGGCCGCCCGTGGCGCCGGCGCCACCGCGGCCGACGCGGACCTGGACGCCGCCGGGCAGTACCTGCTGGGCCGCTGGACCGAGCCGCAACGCCACTACCACGACGTGACCCACCTCGCGTCGGTGCTCGAGGTGATCGATCGCTTCGCTCACCTCACCCCCAACCCTGATCGCGTACGGCTGGCCGCCTGGCTGCACGACGCCGTCTACGACCCCCGTGCCCTGGGTGACGCGAACGAGCGGGACAGCGCCGAGTTCGCGGCCGGCCTCCTGCAGAGCCTGGGCGCCCCCGACGAGGTGTCGGCCGAAGTGGCCCGCCTGGTCAGCCTGACCGCCGGGCACGCGACCGAGGACGACGACCCGGACGGCGAGTTGCTCTGCGACGCGGACCTGTCGATCCTGGCCGCCGAACCGGAGCGGTACACCCGCTACGCCGCGGCGATCCGCCGGGAGTACGCGCACGTCCCCGACGACGCGTTCCGCGGCGGCCGCTCCCGGGTCCTCACCGAGCTGCTGAACCTGCCGTCGATCTACCGCCTCGCGCCGATCCACGAGCAGTGGGAGGAGCAGGCCCGCACCAACCTCAAGGCCGAGCTGGAGGAGCTGGCCTGACCAGGTGTTTCGGGCGGCGCAGGCCGGAGGAGCGGAGACGGGCGGTCAGCTCCCGGGACGGCAGCAGGGTGGCGCCGAGCCACAGCGCACTGCGGAACCGGGCCTCCGGGATGTCGTAGTGGTCCCGGTCGAAACCCCGCCGTGGCACGCCCAGCATCTCGGCGAAGGCGTGCAACTCCGCGTAGGAGACGTCGCTGACCAGGTGCGACCACAGGTGGCCGCGCCCCGGCCAGCGGGGCTCGTCGACAAGGATCAAAGGTCGATCTCGAGCAGCGGCAACCGCCGGTCGGCGGCCAGCCCGCGCACGTCCGGCACCCCGATCCGGGCGGCGTCGGCGGTCGCGTCGTCGGGCATCGTCTGCGACTGCCGCTCGGCGGTGACCCGGGCCAGGTAGTGCTCGACCTCCTTCTGCCGGACGGTCGCGTCCCACCCGAGGGCCTCGCCCATGATCTCGGCGGCGTGCCCGGCCGACTCGGCACCCCGGTGGGCGGTCTCGATCGAGATCCGGGTGCGCCGGGTGAGCACGTCGTCGAGGTGCAGGGCGCCCTCGGCGAGCGCCGCGTAGGCGACCTCGGCCGCCAGATACTCCGGGGCACCGGCGAGAGGGACGGCCAGTTCGGGCTGGGCGGCCATCATCGCCAGCAGGTGGACGGTCATCGTCCCGTACCGCTCCAGGAGATGCTCGACGACGCCCGCCGTGACGCCGTGCCGCCGGGCGATGTCATGCCGGTCGCGCCACGCGGCGGCATAGCCGTCCGCGCCGAGCAGCGGCAGCTCGTCGGTCCGGGACGGCTGGGCCGCGCCGCCGAGACGACGGACCGCCCGGTCGATGACGTCGGCCGCCATCACCCGGTACGTCGTGTACTTCCCACCGGCCACCAGCATCAGCCCGAGCATCGGCTCGACCACCGCGTGCTCGCGCGACAGCTTGGAGGTCGAGTCGGCCTCGCCGGAGAGCAGCGGCCGCAACCCGGCGTAGACACCCTCGATGTCGTCGGTGGTGAGCGGCCGGTCCAGCACCGTGTTGACCTGGTCCAGCAGGTAGCGGATGTCCCGGGCGGAGGCCGCCGGGTGGGCCCGGTCGAGCTGCCAGTCGGTGTCGGTGGTGCCGATGATCCAGTGACCGCCCCACGGAATGACGAAGAGCACGCTCGTCGCGGTCCGCAGGATCAGCCCGGCCTCGCCGGTGATCGCCGAGCGGGGCACCACCAGGTGCACACCCTTGGAGGCGCGGACCCGGAAGCCGGGGCGCACGCCGACGTCGTTGAGCATCTGCGACATGTCGTCGCTCCACACGCCGGTGGCGGCGACGACCGTACGCGCCCGGACCTCGAAGGGCTCCTCGTCGGGGGACTCCAGGTCGCGCACGCGGACGCCGACCACCTGCCGGGCCTCGCGGACGAAACCGACCACGCGGGCGCTGGTGGCGACGGCCGCGCCGAGGCTGGCCGCCGTCCGGGCCAGGTTGACCACGAGACGGGCGTCGTCGACCTGGCCGTCGAAGTAGCGGATCGCGCCGGTGATCTGGTCGGCGCGCAGGCTGGGGAAGAGGTGACGGGCGCCGTCACGGGTCAGGTGCCGGTGCAGCGGCATGCCACGCCCGGAGCCGAACATGCCGGCGAAAGCGTCGTAGGCGGCCACCCCGAGCCCGTAATAGCCACGCTGCCACGCCCGTTTCGGGAGGTTGGTGGTGGGCAGCGGGACCAGGATCGGCACCGGGCGCACCAGGTGCGGCGCGAGCCGGGTGGCCAGCAGGCCGCGCTCGGTCAGCGCCTCGTGCACCAGGTGCAGCTCGAGTTGCTCCAGGTAGCGCAGACCGCCGTGGATCAGCTTGCTGGAGCGGCTGGACGTGCCGGCGGCGAAGTCACGGGCCTCGACCAGGGCCACCTTGAGGCCCCGGGACGCGGCGTCGACCGCCGCGCCGGCGCCGGTGACCCCGCCACCGATCACCAGGACGTCGAACTGTTCGTCACGCAGCCGCCGCAGATCGGCGGTGCGACGGATCGGGGACAGACGGCCGGCCGAGTTACGGGAGACGGAGGGATCACGCACCCGTCCCACGTTAGCGCTTCGGCCGTTCACCCCGGCGAGGGAAATCACGGGGCCGGCAGCGCGGGGCACGGGTCCGCAACCCGATGGGCAACGATCTGCCCCCGATTTGCACTCATCCGCTCTTAGGGTCGGCGATTCCCGGCCAGTAGGGCCGCCTCCCCCCGGATGCGAGAAAACATGCCTCGAGCCGTTCTGCGTACCCGCGCGCGGCAGGTGATCACCACCATCATCACCATGGCACTGGTGGTCGCCCTCGGTATCGCCGTCTCCTCGAAACAGGCGGAGGCGGCGATCACCAATCCGTTCACGACGCGGTACAGCGCCAACACGAACGGCTCGATCCTGATCACCGGGAACACGAACATGCAGTGCTCGGCGGCGGTGGCGACGTGTGCGCACGCCCGGGCCGGGATCAACGACAACAACGGCACCGAGACGCTGAACAACAACGGCTACGTCATGGGCTACACCGATGCCGACGGCAGCACCGACACGTTCAACGACAGCGAGGCGACGGTCAGCATGCCGACCGGCAGCCGGGTCCTGTTCGCCGGGCTCTACTGGAGCGCCGACACCAGCGCCGGCACCGGTGGGGCGGTGGCCCGGAACGCCGCCCGCAAGCGGATCGTGCGCTTCGGCGTCCCCGGCAGCGCCCTGGCCGCGATCAACGCGACCACCAACTACGAGCCGTCCGGGCTCACCACCTATCAGCAGTTCGCGGACGTGACCGCGCAGGTCGCGGGTGCGGGCAACGGCGTCTACCGGGTCGCCGACATCGAGGCGGGCACCGGCAACGACCGCTACGCCGGGTGGGCCCTGGTGATCGCGTACTACCACGCCGACGAACCGATGCACAGCCTGCGCATCTATGACGGCTACGGCGTGGTCAGCAGCAACTCGGCCTCGGTGGACATCACCGTGTCCGGCATCCAGACGCCGCAGACCGGGGCGTTCGACGCCGCCATCGGCACCGTCGTCTACGAGGGTGACTACGGCAAGGTCGGCGACGCCCTCAAGCTGAACGGCATCTCGATGGCCGACCCGGAGAACCCGGTGGCCAACTTCTTCAACAGCAGCGTCAGCTCCGGCGGCACGGCGAACACCGCGCGCAACCCGAACGCGAAGAACCTGATGGGCATCGACGCCGACCAGTTCGACGCCACCGGGCTGCTGGCCAACAACGACACCTCGGCGGCGCTGCGGCTGACCACCGTCGGTGACACCTTCTACCCGGGCGCGATCACCTTCACCACCGCCCTGTTCGCCCCCGACCTGGACGCCGGCACCACCGTCGACGACCTGAACGGCGGCGAGCTGAACCCCGGCGACCTAGTCCACTACCGCATCGCGGTGCACAACGAGGGCAGCGACGGCGCCCGCAACGCGGTCCTCTCCGACGCGGTGCCCAGCGGCTTGACCTACGTGCCCGGCTCGATGACGGTGGCCGGTAACCCGGTCGCCGACACCGCGAACCCGCTCGCCTTCGCCCTGCCGGACCTGGCGGTCGGCGCCACCACCGACGTCAGCTTCCTGGCCCGGGTGAACGAGAACACCGCCCCCGGCACCTCGATCGTCAACGTGCCGACCATGACCTATGTCGGCGCCAGCACCGGGCTCCTGCTCAACGGTATCGGTGACACCTCGGTCGTGACGGTCCGGCGGCCGAGCGTCGACCTGGTCGCGCACCTGACCGCGACGCCCGCCGTGGTGAACCGGGACGCGACCCCGGCCACCGTCACGTTCACCGCCTCGGCCCGCAACGACGGCGTCGCCCTCGAACCGCAGCCGGTCGCCACCGTCGACCTGCCCGCCGGCGTGACCCCCGGGGCGATGCCGAACGGCTGCTCGGCCGTGGCGCGCCGGGTGACCTGCGCGCTGACCCCGATCGCACCGGCCACCAGCGCCGCGGCGAGCTTCCCGGCCACCGTGGACGGCAGCGCGGCCGACACGGTCACGGCCGGGCTCACCGTCACCGGCATCGGCGACGACACCACTCCGGCGAACGACACCGACAGCGCGATGCTGACCCTCAACTCGTCGCCCAAGGCGAGCGCCGGGTCGGCCAGCACCGGCTCCGGAACGGCGGTGATCATCCGGGTACGGGACGACGTCACCGACGCCGACGACAGCCGGAACGACCTCACCATCACGATCAGCACCCCGCCGGCACACGGCACGGTGGTGGTGAACGACGACCAGACGATCACCTACACGCCGAACCCGGGCTGGCGTGGCGACGACACCTTCGTCTACCGGGTGACCGACGTGAACGGCGCCTCGGACACGGCGACGATCAGCGTCGGAACCGCGAACGCCGCCCCGGTCGCGGTGGACGACGACACCTCGACCGGGCCGGCCGCACCGGTCACGATCGACGTGCTGGCCAACGACACCGACGCCAACGGCGACACCCGTACGATCGACTCGGTGACCCAGCCGCGATCCGGCGCGGGATCGACCCGGGTGAGTGACGGCAAGGTGGTCTACACCCCGTCGGCGACGGTCAAGGGCCTGGTGACCTTCAGCTACACCATCTCGGACGGTCACGGCGGCACCGCCGTCGGCGACGTCACGGTCACCGTGGCCAACGGCCCCCCGGTCGCCGCCGACGACACCGGCACCGTTCCCTACCGCGGCACCGCGACCGTCGACGTGCTCGCCAACGACACCGACCCGAACGGCGACACACTCACCGTCGTCTCGGTGACCACACCGAACCACGGCGGCGCCCAGGCCGGGAACGACAAGGTCACCTACACCGCGCCGGCCGGCTTCTCCGGGACCGCCCGGTTCACCTACACGATCCGGGACGACAGCGGGCAGACCGCCACGGCCACGGTGGAGGTGACGGTGGCCAACGCGGAGCCCGTCGCGGCGGCCGAGTCGGCGGACACCACGCACGGCACGGCGGTGGTCGTCGACCCGGCCGGCCACTCGACCGACCCGAACGGCGACACGCTGACCGTCACCGGCACCACCACCCCGGCGCACGGGACCGTGGTGCTCAACGGCGACGGCACGCTCACCTACACCCCGGACAGCGGCTTCCGTGGCACCGACGCCTTCGGGTACACGGTCAGTGACGGCCGGGCGAGTGCCACCGGCACGGTGACGATCAACGTCGCCAACGCGGTGCCGGTCGCCCGTACCGACGCCTTCACCGTGTCCTCGAACGCACCGGCCGCGCTGGACGTGCTCGGCAACGACACCGACCCGAACGGCGACGCCCTGGCCGTCACCGTCGACACGGCACCCGCGAACGGCCGCGCCACCGTGGTCGGCGACGGCGTCGAGTACCAGGCCCGCGACGGATTCCACGGCACCGACACGTTCCGCTACACGATCGACGACGGCCACGGCGGCACCGCCCAGGCGACCGTCACGGTGGTCGCGGTCGACATGCCGCCGCAGGCCCACCCGGACACGGCGGGCACCGGCACCGACAGCCCGGTGACGATCAACGTCCTCACCAACGACATCGACCCGAACGGCGACGTGCTGACCATGACCGCGACGACCGCGCCGGCCCACGGCACGATCGTCACCAGCCCGGACGGCGTCGTCGGATACACCCCGAACCCCGGCTTCTGCGGGACCGACCTGTTCACGTACACCGTCGCCGACCCGGCCGGGAACACCGACTCGGCGTCCGTGGTCATCACCGTCGCCAACGTGGCACCGAACGCTATCGACGACCGTTCCACGGTGCGGTCCGGCGTCGCCGTCAAGCTGAACGTGCTCGCCAACGACACCGACCCGAACACCGGCCAGGCGCTGAGCGTGGCGCGGGCCGGGGCCCCCGCCCACGGAACGGTCAAAGTGGCCAACGGTGTCCTCACCTACACCGCCACCCGGGGATACGCCGGCACCGACACGTTCGACTACGTGCTCACCGACGATCTCGGGGCCACCGACACGGCCACCGTCACCGTGGCGGTCTCGGCGGTGCCGGTGGCGGGACCCGACACGGCCTCGACCGATCCCGGTACCCCGGTCGACATCGACGTGACCGCCAACGACGGTGACCCGGACGGCGATCTGCTGGCCGTCGTCCGGACCACGGCACCGGCGCACGGGCACGTGACCGTCAGCCCGAGCCGCATCGTCCGGTACAGCCCGGACGCGGGCTTCCACGGCGTCGACACCTTCACCTACACCGTCGAGGACGCCGCCGGTGACACCGGCGTCGGCCAGGTCACCGTGGTGGTGGGCAACGCCGCACCGACCGCCGTGGCCGACGTCGCCGCCGTGGAGAGCGGCCGGTACGTCGACGTGGACGTGCTCGGCAACGACACCGACCCGAACGGCGACCAGACCCTCGCCGTGACCGCGGTCGGCGATCCCGGCCACGGTACGGCCGTCGCCTCCGATGCCGGGATCCGGTACACCCCGGCAAAGGACTTCACCGGTGTCGACGAGTTCACCTACGTGGTCGGCGACGGTGCCGGCGGCCGGGACACCGGCACCGTGTCGGTGACCGTGACCGACCATCGCCCGGTCGCCGTGCCGGACCGGGCGACCACCCCGTACCAGCGGACGATCACCATCCCGGTGCTCGACAACGACGTGGACCCGGACGGCTCCCTGGCCGTGGTGTCCGTCGGCACGCCCGGCGACGGCACCGCGGCGGTCGACGGTGACCAGGTCGTCTACACCCCGTCGGAGGGCTTCTCCGGTGTCGCCACCTTCGCGTACTCGACCCGGGACGCCCTCGGGCAGAGCGCCGGCTCGACCGTGACGGTGGCGGTCTCCCCCGCGCCGCAGGCCCCGGACAAGGAGGCGGCCACCCATCCGAACCAGCCGGTCGTCATCCCGCTGCCGACCGTCGACGAGAACGGCATCGGCATCACGGTGACCTCGGTCGGGCAGCCGGAGCACGGAACGGTGCGGCTGAACGGGGACGGCACGTTCACCTACACCCCGGATCCCGGTTTCGTCGGCGTGGACTCGTTCACCTATGAGGCCGTGGACGCGGACGGCAACCGGACCACCGGCACCGTCCGGGTGACCGTGGCGGGGGTCGACGGGGCACCGGCCGCGGTGAAGGACCGGTACACCGTCGAGTCCGGCGGGTCACTCTCCTTCGACCCGACCGCGAACGACAGCGACCCGAACGGCGGTGCCCTGACCCTCCTCAAGATCAGCAAGCCGGACCACGGCACCGCGACGATGACCGGCTCGGTCGTCACCTATGTGGCGCCCACCGGCTTCACCGGCACGGAGACGCTCTCCTACACGATCCAGGACGTGAACGGGAGCACCGCCCAGGCGACGATCGCCATCCGGATCACCGCCGCCGCCGGCGTGGAACTGCCGACGACCGGCCTCGACCTCGTCCCCGCCATCTCGGCGGGAGTCGTCGCGATCGTGGTCGGCGGGGCCCTGTTGCTGTTCACCGCCGGGCAGCCGGGCCGGCACCGGGCCGGGCGGCACCGGATCTGACCGCCGGGCACGTCGGGGGCGGGTCGCGCACGCGGCCCGCCCCTTCGGCCGTTCACCCCGGCGGGGACGATCTCTGCGGCTAGCGTGAGGTGGTGCGGGGACGGCTGCTCGGCATCCTGCTCCTGGTCCTGGCCGTGCTGATCACGGCGGCGCCGCCCGGCCCTGCCGAGGCGGCGATCACCACACCGTTCGCCGCCCGGTTCGACGTGAACGCGAACGGCGCGATCATGCTGCGCGGCAACGCCAGTCTGACCTGCCCGATCGGGGTCGGCACCTGTGCCAATGCCCGCAACGGCATCGGTTCCACGGCCACCGAGGAACTCAACGACAACGGCTACGCCATGGTCTACACCGACACCGACGGGGACCCGGCGACGTTCAACGACAGCACCGCGACGGTGGCCATGCCGGCCGGCAGCAGCGTCCTCTTCGCCGGTCTCTACTGGGGCGCCGATCCGCGGGCCGGCACCAGCGGTGCCGCCGCACCCACCCCGGCGGACAAGGGCAAGGTCCTCTTTCGTACGCCCTCCGCCGCCACCTGGACCCCGGTCGTCTCGACCAGCCTGTTCATGATCTCCGCCACCGGCGCCTACCAGGGCTTCGCCGACGTGACGGCGCTGGTCGCCGGGGCCGGTGACGGGGTCTACGGGGTGGCGAACATCCAGTCCGGCCGGGGCGTCGACCGCTACGCCGGCTGGACCCTGGTGATCGCCTACCGCAACGCCGCCGAGGACTACCGCAGCCTGCGCGTCTACGACGGCTTCGGGTCGATCTCCGGGACCGAGTCGGTGCAGATCCCGGTGACCGGCTTCGAGACACCGCACAGCGGGCCGGTCCACACCGAGGTGGGTGCCGTCTCCTACGAGGGCGACCTGGGCAAGTTCGGCGACGAGCTGCGCCTGGACGGGCAGCTCCTGAGCGACGGGGCGAACCCGGCGGACAACGTCTTCAACAGCACGGTCAGTGAACGCGGGTCGCCGGTCGGAGGCCGGAACCCGCCCTACACCAACCTGTTCGGCGTCGACATCGACCAGATCGCCGCGGACGGGGTGCTCGGCAACGCGGTCACCAGCGCCACCCTGAGCATGAAGACCAACGGGGAGACGTACTACCCGGGCGTCATCACCATCGCCATCGACCTCTACGCCCCGAAGATCGTGACCACCTCGACGGCCACCGACGTCGACGGCGATTCGCTGCTGCCCGGCGACGAGATCGAGTACCGGATCGAGGTCCGCAACGAGGGCAACGACTGGGCCGACGGCGTGGTCATCTCGGACGCCTTCCCGGCCTGGACCACCTACGTGCCCGGCTCGCTGACCGTCGAGGGGGTGCCGGCCGCCGACCCGGCCGACGCGGACGCCGCCGAGGTGACCGGTGGGGCGGCGGTGTTCCGGCTGGGCAGCATCCCCTACCTCGGGGCGACCTGGGTGACGTTCCGGGTCCGGGTCGACGTGGGCGTACCGGCCGGGCACGCGATCAGCAACATGGTCAACGCCGGCTACACCGGGCGGACCACCAGCGTGAGCGTCACCTCGTCGGGCGGGGCGGTGGCCAGCACCGTGCTCCAGCCGGACGCCGACCTGGCCGCGGCGCTCACCGTCACCCCGGACACGGTGCAGCGGCCGGCCACGCCGCAGCCGGTGGCGTACACCGCGATCGTCACCAACGGCGGCCCCGACCTGGAACCGGACGCCCGCGTCACGATCACCCTCCCGGCCGGGGTCACCGCGGGCACCCTGCCGTTCGGCTGCATGGCCGTCGGCGCCGTCGTCACCTGCCCGCTCGGGCCGCTGCTGGCCGGCCATCAGGCGAGCGTGACCGTTCCGGCCGAGGCCGGCTCCACCGCCGCGGCCTCGGCGGTGGCCACCCTGACCGTGGCCGGGGACGGCCGGGACACCGGGCCCGGAGACGACACCGCGACCGCGACGCTACGGGTCAACAGCCGGCCGACCGCACCCGCCGCCAACGCCGTGACCTCGCACAACGACCCGGTCACCATCGACGTGGCGGCCCTGGTCAGCGACCCGGACGACACCGTCCTGACCGTCACGCTGGCCAGCGTCCCAGGCCATGGCACCGCCGTCGCCGGAGCGGACGGGAAGATCACCTACCTCCCGTCGGTCGGCTGGACCGGGACGGACACGTTCAGTTACCAGGTCGACGACGGCAGCGGCGGAGTCCGTACCGCCACGATCACGGTGACCACCGCGAACGTGCCGCCGGTCGCCGGCGACGACGAGACCGGCACCCCGTCCGGGCAGGCCGTCGCGATCGCCGTGCTGGACAACGACACCGACGTCAACGTCCCCGACCCGCTGTCGGTAGCCGTTCACATCCCGCCCGATCCGGCCGAGGGCACCGTCGGCCAGGCCGGGAACGTGCTCACCTTCACCCCGGCCGGCGGGTTCACCGGCCGGGCACACTTCACCTACACGGTCATGGACAGCCACGGTGACCAGGACATCGGTGACGTCTGGGTGGACGTGGCGAACACGGCGCCGACCGCCGCCGACGACCTGGCGTCGACCGATCACCACACCGATGTGCTGATCGACGTGATCGACAACGACTACGACCCGGACGGCGACCCGCTCGGGATCGACTCCGTCGGCACGCCCGCCGACGGGACCGCGATCGACGACAACGACCTGGTCCGCTACCAGCCGCCGGCCGGGTTCCGCGGCGACGTGACGTTCCCTTACGCGATCAGCGACGGCCACACCACCGTCACGGCGACGGTCACGGTCACCGTGCGTAATGCTTCCCCGGTAGCCACGGATCACACCGCCACCATCGGCACCGGCCAGTACGCCGACGTCGACGTGCTCACCGGGGCCACCGACGTCAACACGGGCGATCCGCTCCGGATCGCCGGGACCACGATCCCGGCGCACGGCACCGCGGTGGTCCAGGCAGGCGGCATCATCCGCTACACCCCCGATCAGACCTTCTGGGGTACGGACGACTTCGACTTCACGATCGACGACGGCAACGGCGGCACCGACACCCGGCGCATCACGGTGACCGTGACGAACGGGCTGCCGGTGGCCCGCGCCGACGCGATCACCGTCCCGGCCGGCAGCGCCAAGGTGATCGACGTGTTCGCCAACGACACCGACGACCCGAACGGGGAGACGGTGACCGTCACCGTGACGGTCCCGCCCGCACACGGAACCGCCGTACCCGGGCCGGGCCGGATGATCACGTTCACCCCGACGGCCGGGTATCTGGGGCCGGACACGTTCGACTACACACTCAGCGACGGGAACGGCACGACGACCACTACCGTGACCATCGGCGTCGTCAACATCGCGCCGCAGGCCAGGGCCGACACCGCCGTCACCGACACGGACACACCCGTCACCGTCGACCTGCTCGGCAACGACGACGACGCGAACGGCGACCCGGTCACCGTCGCCGCCGTGACCGGGGGCGGGTTCGGCACGATCCGCCGGGGGCCGGGCGGCACCGTCACCTACCGTCCGCGGGCCGGGTTCCAGGGTGTCGACACGGTCGGCTACACGATCGAGGACCCGGCGCGGGCCTCGTCGTCGGCCGTCCTCACCGTGATCGTCCGCAACGCCCCGCCGGTCGCCGTGGACGACGACTTCGCCGCGGAGGAGTCCGCACCGACGATCCTGGACGTACTCGCCAACGACCACGACCCGAACACCGGCCAGCCCCTCACGGTGACCGAGGTCCGCACGACCGGGGGCGGCACGGCGGTCATCGACACCGGCGGGACGGTCACGTACGTCTCGGCGCCGGGCGCGTGGACTGACTCGCTCACGTACACGATCAGCGACGACATGGGCCGCACCGACAGCGCCGCGGTGACCGTCCACATCTACCGGCTGCCCCGGCCCACGCCGTCCGCTACGGCCTCGGCGTCCCCGCCGGTCCCACCGTCACCGACCTCCCCGTCGCCGGGTGCGCCGCCCTCCGGCTCGCCGTCGCCGGTGCCCGGTTCGCCGTCACCGGGGTCACCGTCACCCGGTTCGCCGTCACCCGGTTCGCCGTCACCCGGTTCGCCGTCACCCGGTTCGCCGTCACCGGCCCCGCCGTCGTCCGGGCCGAACCGGCCTCCCCTGGTGACCGGTGACCTGACCGCGGTGACCTCGGGCGAGGAGGTGACGTTGTGGCCGGCTGGCAACGACTCGGACCCCGACGGCGACGACATCACCCTCGTGGGCGTGGGCCGGCCGGCCCACGGAACGGCGCGCACCGGCCCCGGCCCCGGGATCGCGGCCGCCGGGGAGAGCATCGGCGCGGTCACCTACATCCCCGACGACGGTTTCACCGGCCTCGACCGGTTCACCTACACGATCACCGACGGGCGTGGCGGTACGGCGACCGGGATGATCACGGTCCGGGTCACGGCGGCCCGGCCCGACATGCCGGTGACCGGCCCGGACAGCGCCTCCGTGGCCCGGGCGGGTGCGCTGGTCGTACTCACCGGGGCGTTCCTGCGCTGGCTGACCGCCGCCCGGCCCGGACGACACCGCAAACGGTGAGAAACCGACCGCCAGACCGCCACCCGACCCGGACGACACCGCAAACAGTGAGAAACCGACCGCCGGACCGCCGCCCGACCCGGACGACACCGCAAACGGTGAGAAACCGACCGCCAGACCGCCACCCGACCCGGACGACACCGCAAACAGTGAGAAACCGACCGCCAGACCGCCGCCCGACCCGCGCGGCACCGCGAAGGGTAAACCGCGCGGCACCGCGAACGGTCAACGACGACCCGGTGGCGATCGGTGGAAACGCCGAACGGGCGGGCCGCTGAGGGCGGCCCGCCCGTTCGTCAGGTATCACCTGGTGTTACTCATGGACTCAGAAGTCCATGTCACCGCCGCCCGGGGCACCGGCCGGAGCCGGGGTCTTCTCGGGCTTGTCGGCCACGACGGCCTCGGTGGTGAGGAACAGCGCGGCGATCGACGCGGCGTTCTGCAGCGCCGAGCGGGTGACCTTGGCCGGGTCGATGATGCCCGCGGCCAGGAGGTCGACGTACTCGCCGGTCGCGGCGTTGAGGCCGTGACCCGCGTCGAGGTTGCGCACCTTCTCCACCACGACGCCGCCCTCGAGGCCGGCGTTCACGGCGATCTGACGCAGCGGGGCATCGAGCGCGACCTTGACGATCTGCGCGCCGGTGGCCTCGTCGCCGGCCAGGTCCAGCTTGTCGAACGCGGTCTTGCCGGCCTGAACCAGCGCGACGCCACCACCGGGGACGATGCCCTCCTCGACGGCCGCCTTCGCGTTGCGAACGGCGTCCTCGATGCGGTGCTTGCGCTCCTTGAGCTCGACCTCGGTGGCCGCGCCGACCTTGATGACCGCAACGCCGCCGGCCAGCTTGGCCAGACGCTCCTGCAGCTTCTCACGGTCGTAGTCGGAGTCCGAGCGCTCGATCTCGGCGCGGATCTGGTTGACCCGGCCCTGGATCTGCTCGCCGTTGCCGGCGCCGTCGACGACGGTGGTCTCGTCCTTGGTGATGACGATCTTGCGGGCCGAGCCGAGCAGCGACAGGTCGGCGGCGTCGAGCTTGAGGCCGACCTCCTCGCTGATGACGGCGCCACCGGTCAGGATGGCGATGTCCTCCAGCATGGCCTTGCGGCGGTCACCGAAGCCGGGGGCCTTGACGGCGACCGACTTGAAGGTGCCACGGACCTTGTTGACGACCAGGGTGGCCAGGGCCTCGCCCTCGACGTCCTCGGCGATGATGACCAGCGGCTTGCCGGACTGCATGACCTTCTCGAGGATCGGCAGCAGGTCCTTGACCGCGGAGATCTTGCTGTTCGCGATGAGGATGTAGGGGTCGTCGAAGACGGCCTCCATGCGCTCGGCGTCGGTCATGAAGTACGCCGAGATGTAGCCCTTGTCGAAGCGCATGCCCTCGGTGAGCTCCAGCTCCAGCCCGAAGGTGTTGCTCTCCTCGACGGTGATGACGCCTTCCTTGCCGACCTTGTCCATGGCCTCGGCGATGATCTCGCCGACCGTGGAGTCACCGGCGGAGATGGAGGCGGTGGAGGCGATCTGCTCCTTGGTCTCCACGTCCTTGGCGAGCTGCGAGAGCGCCTCGGAAACGCTGGCGACCGCGGCCTCGATGCCCCGCTTGAGACCCAGCGGGTTGGCGCCGGCGGCCACGTTGCGCAGGCCCTCCCGGACCAGCGCCTGGGCCAGGACGGTCGCGGTCGTCGTGCCGTCACCGGCGACGTCGTCGGTCTTCTTGGCGACCTCCTTGACCAGCTCGGCGCCGATCTTCTCGAAGGTGTCCTCGAGCTCGATCTCCTTGGCGATGGATACACCATCGTTGGTGATCGTGGGGGCGCCCCACTTCTTCTCGAGCACGACGTTGCGACCCTTGGGGCCGAGCGTCACCTTGACGGCGTCGGCGAGCTGGTTCATGCCACGCTCGAGGCCCCGACGAGCCTCCTCGTCGAATGCGATGATCTTGGCCATACGGCGTTGTCCTCCCGGACATCCGCGGTGCCGGGCCTCGTCGGCCCCGCTCTCCGCACGTTGAGGAAGTCTGCGGACGCCACCACCTGGCGAAGGTGACGTCCTCAGGCCGAGCCGGATAGCCCGCGACGACCGGCTCCGTGCCCCGATGCCGATGGCAGCATCGCGACCGGAACCCCACCGTCCCGACCTGTTGGCACTCAGCATGCGCGAGTGCCAATCACTTGTTTAGCACTCTCCGATGGCGAGTGCAAGAAACCCCATCTTCCCGCGAATCCCCGCCGGTGGCCGCGGTTTCGACTAAGGATCTTGACGGCCCAGCTCAGCGGGGGTGCCGGCACGGGCAGGGACGGCCGGACGGGACGTGACGAGCGCCGCAATCGCCCAGGCGACCCCGACCACGGCGTCCACCCCGAACGCCACCACCCACGTCCACAGATCCGGCTCGCTGCCGGGCTCGTCGATCAGAATCGTGAACTGGTACAGCACCGTCACGACGACCGAGGCCAGCACCAGGAGCCGTAGGTCGCTGCGCGTCGCGGCCGGGTACAGGACGGCGGCGAGCAGGCCCAGGAACAGCAGGGTCACCACGCTGTACCCGGCCGGGACGAGCCAGGACCACACGCCGCCGCCGAGGGTGAGGGAGAGCGGAAGCAAGTCGTACACCGAGTCCGCGGCCATGACGACGAGAACCGACGCCACCAGCAGCGCCGCCACCCGGAGCACCGTCACCCGCCGCCTCGCCAGCAGGGCGACCACCGTCAGCGGCACCACCGTGGGAAGGACGGCGAGCAGCGGGAGCACTCTCCGGAGGAGCACGAGGTCGTCGTAGAAGGTGTCCGAGTCGATCGCCGCCCTGATCATCAGCGGGTGGATCGTCATCAGCAGTGCGGTGACGGCCACCGTCGCGGCGACGGACCACGGGTGGGCACGGACGAGCCGGAGGCCGGAGAGGGACTCGAGGACAGGGGGCTCCTCCGCGTACGGCCGCGGGAACTCATCGCTCACCGTCGAATCATGCCGCACCCCCGCCAACCGGTTTAGCGACAACCTGCTTGCCGACCCGCAGCCCCAGCGGTAGTGATGGACGCATGGAGAACTGGGACGTACGGCGGGTGACCCCGGACGACGCCGGGCGGATGCGGGCGCTCCGCCTGGAGATGCTGGCCGACAGTCCGCTGGCGTTCCTGGAGACACTGGCGCAGGCCGCCGCCCGGCCGCACGAGAGCTACCGGCAGCGAATCCGGCAGTCGTCGGAGGGGTTCGACACCGCCCAGTTCATCGTCGACCCGGGTGGGCCGCTGGTCGGGCACGCCGGCGGGACCACGGTTCCCGGCGAACCGGGCTGCACCGTCATCTTCGCGGTCTACCTGACCCCGGCCAGCCGGGGCGGCAAGATGCTCGGCCGGCTCGTCGAGGCGGTCGCCGACTGGTCCGCGGCGGCCGGGCGTGACGAGCTGATGCTCGAGGTGGTCTGCGGCAACGAGCGGGCCGTCCGGGCGTACGAGAAACTCGGTTTCGCCGACACCGGTGTCCGTCTGCCGCACCCGACCGTCCCCGCTCTCACCGAGTTGCAGATGCGCCGGCGGGTCTGAGATGGCCGGGCGCGGGTGGCACGTGACGCGGACGACGCTGACCGCGGTGAACGGGACGACCCTCGTCGGTCTGCTGCTGGCCCTCGGTACCGGCACGAAGGTCCGGCGGGGCCGGCACGGGGTGCTGATCGCGGAGAACTTCCGGTTCCGGATGCCGGCCGGCTCGTGCTTCACGGTCGGCTCGGTGATCATCACGAACCGGTCCGCCGAGTGGCTGCTCGCCGAGGAGCGACTGCGGCTGTTCACGCACGAGTCCCGGCACGCGAGCCAGTACGCGTTCTTCGGCCCGCTCTTCTGGCCCGCCTACTGGGTCGCGTGTGGCTGGTCGATCGCGCTGACCACGTCCTACGGGGTGCGCAACTGGTTCGAGAGGAACGCGGGCCTGGCCGACGGGCATTACCCGCTCGATCTCCCGCTGCGGCCGTGGGTCGTCAGGCTGCTGCGAAAGGAAGTTGGTCGGGAGGACGGACGCACAACGCCTCCGGGCACGTAGCCGTTTGGGTCAGCGCTGGATCGTTGGGACCCTCGGAGATTGTCGCCAAGCTCTGGTGAGGGGCCTCGTACGGCGTCGCGTCCTCCCGCAGAGAGCATCCTGCCCATCCGGAGATCGGAGTGCAAGTCCTCGGAGGAGGTAATTCTGACAACCGGCTGATCGCCGGTGACGGTCAGTGAGAGTTGGTCACGAATTGGTGACCTTCGCCCGTCTGCTCGGACGACCCGGAACAGGGTCAGCCGAGCAGGCCGGCCTCCCGGGCGCCGCGCAGCGACGGCTTGATCGTGTGGGTCGGTCCAACCTGGCCGGCGACCGCGTCGAGCGTCTTCAGGCCCTCGCCGGTGTTGTAGACGACCGTCTCCTTCGTGGGGTCGAGCTTGCCGCTCGCCACGAGCTTCTTGAGCACCGCGACGGTGGTGCCGCCGGCGGTCTCGGCGAAGATGCCGGTCGTCTCGGCCAGCAGCCGGATGCCCGCACGGATCTCGTCGTCGTTCGCGTAGTCCATCCAGCCGCCGGTGCGGCGGACGGCCTCGATCGCGTACGGCCCGGCGGCCGGGTCACCGATGTTGAGCGACTTGGCGATGCCGGTCGGCTTCACCGGGGTGATCACGTCGGTGTCGGCATGCAGGGCGACAGCGATCGGGTTGCAGCCCTCGGACTGGGCGCCGAACACGGTCCAGCCGCCCTCCGGGGCCTCGGCCAGTCCGATCTCGACCAGCTCGCTGAACGCCTTGTCCACCTTGGTGAGCAGCTCACCGGAGGCCATCGGGATGACCACCTGGGCCGGGATGCGCCAGCCGAGCTGCTCGGCGACCTCGTAGCCCAGAGTCTTGGACCCCTCGGCGTAGAACGGGCGGACGTTCACGTTCACGAACGCGGTGTCCTCGAACTCGTCGGTCTCCACGAGCTCGCTGCACAGCCGGTTCACGTCGTCGTAGGAGCCCTCGATGGCGACGAGCTCGCCGCCGTACACCGCGGTGGTGATGATCTTGCCGGGCTCGAGGTCGGCCGGGATGAAGACGATGCTCGGGACACCGGCCCGGGCCGCGTGGGCGGCGACCGAGTTGGCCAGGTTGCCGGTCGAGGCGCAGGAGAAGCGGTTGAAGCCCAGCTCCTTGGCGGCGGTCAGGGCCACCGAGACGACCCGGTCCTTGAACGAGTGCGTCGGGTTCTGCGAGTCGTCCTTGACGTAGAGCGGAGCCTCGATGCCGACCGCCGCGGCCAGCTGCGGGGCGGCGACCAGCGGGGTCAGGCCCGGGTCGAGGGTCACCCGGGTCGCCGGGTCCTGGCCGGCCGGCAGCAGAGCCGCGTAACGCCAGATGTTCTGCGGGCCCGCCTCGATCTGGGCCCGGGTCACCCGCGCGAGCGCCGCCTCGTCGTAGGCGACCTCGAGCGGGCCGAAACACTCGTAACAGGCGTGCTGCGCGGCCAGAGGGTACTCGGCGCTGCAGGCGCGGCAGATCAGGCCACGAGCGGGCGAGGCGGAGGTGTGCGAGGGCGCGTCGACGACAGACGTCATTAGAGTTTCCTCTCATCTTTCCCCGCGGCGACCTGCCGGAACGGGGACGGAATTAGCACCTGCCACACGCGGCTCGTCATCGAGAATCGCTGTGCGGTGGTTGCCGGGGCTTCGTCGGGCCGTATCCCTCTGCCCCTCTGGATGAGGTATTCAGTTGTTTCCAACACCTTACGACGAGATCCCGCGTACGCCACACGAAGTTCCCGAGGTGTGAGCGAACACCCTTCAGAACTCGGCGAGGCAGGAGATCTGGGTGGCCACCGGGCGGTAGCCAAGACTCTCGTTGACCGCGAGCATCGGCTTGTTCTCCTCGTCGTTGCTGGTGAAGGCGGCGCGTACCCCGGAGGCCGCGGCACGCCGCAGTGCCGCCGTCTTCACCAGCCGGGCCAGCCCCTGGCCGCGACGTGCCGGGACGGTGGCGGTCATGTCCGACCACATCCGGTCGCCGTCGCGCAGGACCAGCGAGAACGACACGATCTCCCCGCCCGCGACGGCGGCGGTGCTGGCGTCACGGTCCAGACCCGGTTCGTCCCAGATCTCATAACGCCACAACGGGTACGGCGTGGGCTGCGGCGGGGTCTCACCGGGCTCGTCGGTCGCGGCCGCCACGTCCGCCGCGTACAACGCCTCCTCCGCCACCTCACGCAGCCGCACCACCTGGATCCCGGGTGGCGCCGGCACGAACGGCCGATCGCCGAACCCGGTCAGGTCCAGGGCCGAGAAGCGCATCTCGCGGGACGGCTCGAACCCGTGGGCGCGGGCGAACCGGACCGCGTCCGGGGCGGCCCAGCTGCTCGCCCGCCGGACCCCGACCGACCGCAGGTGGCCGACCGCCTCGCCGAGCAGGGCGGCACCGAGACCCCGGCCGCGGTGCCGCGGGTGCACGTGCAGAGCGACCCGGCCGAACCCGGAATCGGCCGAGCGGGTGTCCCGGAACGCCGAGGTGAAGCCGACGATCCCGCCGTCCCTCTCGGCCACCAGGAAGATCCGGTCCCCGTCGGGTGGTGGCTCGGCGAACATGCGGCGGGTGGCCGCCTCGCCCCGGACCAGATAGGGATGGACCACGGAGCGGAGGGCGACCGCCCCCGCGGCGTCGTCGGGGCGGGCCGGGCGGATCGCGAAGTCAGCCGTCACGACCGCCATGCCATCGCGCGGCCGCCCGGCCGTCAACTCGATTGCACGTCAGGACGTGACGTCCTTGCGGGTGAACCGGAGGAACGCGATACCCCAGAAAAGGGTGGCGTAGACGACCGCGGAGATCGCCCCCTTCGCCAGGTCCTCGGTCTGCACCGGGGTGGAGAGCAGGCCCATCCAGGCGTCCGTGTAGTGGGTGGGCAGGCCGTTACGGATGCTGCCGAGGGCGTCGATCTGGTCCAGGATGCTGGACAGGATCCAGAGCAGCACCGCGCCGCCGACCGCCCCGAGAGCGGCGTCGGTCAGCACCGACAGCAGGAACGCCAGGCCGGCCACGACGAGCAGGGTGGTCGCCAGGTAGGCGCAGATCGCCAGCAGACGCAGCAGGCCCTCGCCGGGTGGGATCTCGGCGGCGATCGTGCTGCCCATCGGGGACCAGCCGTACCGCAGCGTGCCGACCAGCAGGCTGGTGCCGACCAGCAGGAACAGGGCCAGCAGCGAGTAGCCGGCGGCGACGGTCAGCTTGACGCCGAGCAGCCGGGCCCGCGGGACCGGGATCGCCAGCAGGTAGCGCAGGCTGCCCCAGCTCGCCTCGCTGGCCACGGTGTCACCGAAGAACAACGCGACCACCACGACCAGCAGGAACCCGGCCGAGACGGCGAGCCCGAAGAGCGCGAAGTTCAGCCCGCCGGAGGTGGCCAGGTCGGCCATGCTGCTGAACGCGCCGCCGCCGTTGCCGTCGTCGTCGTCGCGGCCGCCGCCACCGAACTCGAAGGCGGCCAGGACGATCAGCGGCAGCAGCACCATGAAGCCGAGCGCCATCTGGGTGCGCCGGCGGGACGCCTGCCGGCGCACCTCGGCCCAGAGCGGCATGGTGCGCGACGGCTTGTAGCCGGAAGCGGCCTCCAGGGTGGTCATCGGTCTCCACTTCCTCGCGAGTTGTCGCCGACCAGGGACAGGAACGCGTCCTCCAGGCGACGGCGCGGCACCAGCCGGTCCACCCCGATGCCGGCCTCGACCAGCGAGGCGACCACCGTGGAACGGGCCGTCCCGTTCATGTCCACGATCAGCCCGTTGGGGCCTTCGGTCTTGACCGAGGCCACCCCGAGGTCCTCGAGGATCCGGGTGGCGGCGGGCACGTCGGAGACGTCCAGCTGGACCGACGGGGAGTCCCCGACGATGTCGCTGACCGGACCGGACGCGACGATCCGGCCCTTGTTGACGACGACCGCGTGGGTGCAGGTCTGCTCCACCTCGGCGAGCAGGTGGCTGGAGACCAGCACGGCCCGGCCGTCGGTCGCGTAGCGCTGCAGGACACGGCGCATCTCGGCGATCTGCGGCGGGTCCAGCCCGTCCGTCGGCTCGTCGAGCACCAGCAGCTCCGGCAGGCCGAGCATGGCCTGCGCGATCGCGAGCCGCTGCCGCATGCCGTGGCTGTACTTCCGGGTCTTGCGGTGCACCGAGTCGCCCAGGCCGGCGATCTCCAGCGCCTCCTCGAAGTGGGCGTCGGCCCACGGGCGGCCGGTGGCCTGCCAGTACGCCTTCAGGTTCTCCTCACCGGTCAGGTGCGGCAGGAAGCCGGGGCCCTCGACGAGCGCGCCGACCCGCGACAGGATCGGGGCGCCCGGGACCAGCCGGTGCCCGAAGACGTAGATCTCGCCCGCGGTCGGCTGGGTCAGGCCCATCAGCACCCGCAGCGTCGTCGTCTTGCCCGCACCGTTCGGCCCGAGCAGGCCGACGACCTGCCCGCGCTCGACGGTGAAGCCGATCTCCTGGACCGCCACGAACCCGTCGCCGTAGGCCTTGCGCAGCCCGTTCACCACCAGCGGGGTGTCCGCGTGCTCCCCGACCACGGCCACGTCACGCCGCCGGTGCCGGACCCGGCTGACCACCAGCAGCACGGCCAGGCCGAGCAGGATCGCCCCGATCACGCCGGCCAGCACGAACCACCAGAGGCTGCCCGGGTCGGCGATCGGCGTGCCGGTCAGCGTGGGCAGGGTCAGGGCCGGCTCGACCGCGACCGTGTACGTCGCGGGCTGGGCGGGAGTGAGGAACGCCTGATCGGAGGTGGCGACGGTGATCCGTACCGTATGACCTGCCTCGATCTGCCGGACGATGGCCGGGAGCGTCACGCTGACCGGTGAGGCCGCATTGATGTCGGCCGGCAGGCCGGTGAGCTTGATCGGCGCCACCAGCCCCGCGCTGAGCGTCGCCGACCCGTTGGCGTCGACGTCGTAGAGCTTGACGAAGAGCACCGCCTCGCCGGTCGGTGACGCCGCCCGCAGTCGCAGCGTGGGCGCGCCGGCCACCTCCACCGGCGCGGTCAGCGCCGCCGACTCGAAGATCGCGTGCTGGCCGGGGACGTCCATGGCGACGCCACCGCTGAGCACCGAGCTGAGCCGGCTGGTGATGCCGGGCACCGAGGAGATGGCGCCGGGGTTGCCGTTCGGCGGGTTCGCGATCGCCTGCGCCTCGCCGGCCAGGGTGATCTCGGTGCTGCCGGTGCCGGTGAGCCCCGGGTACGACTCGGTGGAGTAGCCGTTGGTGACCAGCCCGCGGTCGAGCGCGCTGAACCCGGCCACCCGGGAGAACGTGAAGTCGTCGCCGGGCGCGTCGCCCTCGCCCTTCAGGTAGTGGTCGAGCCACTGGACCGTCAGGTATTTGAGCCGGTCGGAGTCGGAGGACGGGCCGGCGCCGCCGTCGTGGCCGCCGGTGAACCAGGCGACCCGCACCGGGGTGCCGGTCGCGGCGATGCCCTTGGCGTTGGCGTCCGCCTCGGAGAGCGGGAAGAGGGTGTCGACGGCGCCCTGGATCAGCAGCGTCGGCGCCTTGATCTTGTCGAGGACGGTGGCCGGGCTGGACTTGAGCAGCAGCGCCCGGGTCGTCTCATCGGGGGTGCCGGTGGTGGCCATCTGCAGGTAGGCCTTGCAGACGTCCTCGGCGAACCGGCCGCAGGCGGGGTCGGTCGCGGGCATCTCGCCGCCACGCCCGCCGCCGCCCATCAGGCCCAGGGCCGAGGCGCCGCCGTTGCCGAAGAAGTAGCCGGCCCACGCCTTCTTGAAGACGCCGCCGGGGACCAGGGCCTGGTTCAGATCATTCCACGTGATCTGCGGGACGATCGCGTCGACCCGCTGGTCCTGACCGGCCAGCATGAGGGCCAGCGCCCCGCCGTAGGAGCCGCCGACCGCCGCCACCTTCGGATCGCCGGTGGCGTCGGTGACCACCTCGGGACGGGCGGCCAGCCAGTCGAGCAGCTTCTGCGCGTCCTTGACCTCGTGATCGGGGCTGTCCAGGTGGATCTGCCCGGTGCTGCGGCCGAACCCGCGGGCGGTGTACGTCAGAACCGCGTAACCGCGCTCGGCCAGCGACTCGGCGTCGTCACGGACCGACTCCTTGGTGCCGCCGAACCCGTGGGCGAGCAGCACCGCGGGCACCTTGCCGTCCCGGTCGGCCGGCAGGTAGAAGCGCGCGTCGAGCTCGACGTCAGCGCCGGCGAGCCGGAGGTCCTCGGTGGTCCAGGCGTCGGGCGTGGGCCGTAACGCCCACACAGCGGCACCGGCCAGCACCACGAGGGCGGCCGCGGCGGGCAGGACCCGGCGCCGGGGAAGCCGGGAAAGCGTACGGCGCAGTCCGGCGGTCAGGTCAGGCATGGCGCACACGCTAGCCGCAATCGGCTGAGCGGCTGCTGTGAATCCTCTCAGCCGCCCGAACAGGTAAGAAGCACTCCAACCTTGCCAAAGTTGATCTTCAGAGGTAAGCGGGGCTACCCACGGACGGATAGCGTGGACGCCGCAGACCCGCCCTTTCGAAAGGCACGCCCGGTGGCCGATGACCTCACCCTGACCGTGACCCTGCGACCGGCCGCCCTGGACGCGCGACGCGGCATCGTGCGGTTGCACCCCGAGGTGATCGCCGCCCTGGCCCTGCGGCCCGGTGATCCGGTCCGGCTGACCGGCACACGGACCACGGCCGGGATCGTGGCCAGGGCCGAGTCCACGGCCGGGCGCGGCCTGCTCTACGCCGACGACCTGACTCTGGGCAACCTCGGCATGCGCGACGGCGGCCAGGTAACCGTCACCCCGGTCCCGGTGACGCAGGCGAGCCGGGTGACGCTCTCCGGCCCGGCCGAGGTGGTGGCCGTGGTCTCCCCCGAGATGCTGCGGCTGGCCCTGCTCGGCAAGGTGGTCAGCGCCGGCGACGACGTCTCCCTGCTGCCGCAGGACGTGCTGCCGGAGGCCGGCCACCGGCCGCTCGTCGAGGCCGCCCGGCGCAGCCTCGCCAACCGGGTCGGCTACGCCTGGACGAGCACCCTGCTCAGAGTGATCGAGGTGGCCGGCGGAGACGCCTCGCTGGTCACCATGGACACCGTCGTGGCCTGGCAGAACGGCCCGTCCGCGGCCACTCCGGCGGCCCGACCGGCGGTCACTCCGGACGCGCCGGCCTCGACCGACCCGGACGTGCCGCCGCTGAGCCTCGACGATCTGCCCGGCCTCCGTGCCCAGGCCAAGGAGCTGGAGGAGCTGCTCGATCTCGGCTTCCACCACCGGGAGGTGCTGGCCAAACTGGGCACCCGGGTGACACTCGGCGTGCTGATCTCCGGCCCCGCCGGGTCCGGCAAATCGGCGCTGGTCCGGGCGGTCGGCACGGCGGTGAACGCCGAGGTGCGCACGATCTGGGCACCCGAACTGGCCGCCCTCACCAACAACGCGGCGGCGGCCCGGCTGCGAGAGCTCGCCCAGGAGGTACGAGCCAAGCACCCGGCCGTCCTACTGATCTCGGACGTCGAGGCACTGGCCCCACGCGAGGAGCCCGGCCCGATCTCCACGGTGTTCCGTCAGGTGCTGGCCGACACGCTCGCCGACGGGACCGCTGTCGTCTGCACCACCAGCAAACCCGAGTCGGTCGACCCGGCCCTGCGCGCTCCGGAGCTGCTGTCCGTCCAGCTCACGGTGCCGCTGCCGGACGCGGCGATGCGACGGGAGCAGCTGGGCGTCCTCACCCGCGGCATGCCTCTGGCCGAGGACGTGCGGTTGGACGAGGTCGCCGGGCGTACCCCCGGATTCGTCGCCGCCGATCTCGGCGCGCTGGCCCGGGAGGCCGGGGTCCGGGCCGCCCTCCGACTCGTCGGAGCCGCCGGAGAGTCCTCCGAGGTGGTCACCATGGCCGACTTCGAAGCGGCCCTCGACGTGGTCCGGCCCACCTCGATGGTCGAGTCCACGCTGGAGGTCGCGGCGGTGACCCTGGACGACGTCGGTGACATGGCCGAGGTCAAGCAGGTGCTCACCGAGTCGGTGCTGTGGCCGCTGACCTATCCGGACACGTTCGCCCGGCTCGGGGTGTCGCCGCCGCGCGGTGTGCTGCTCTACGGCCCGCCCGGCTGCGGAAAGACCTATCTGGTCAAGGCCATCGCGGGTACGGGTAAAGCCAACGTCCTCTCGGTCAAGGGCGCCGAGCTGCTCAGCAAGTGGGTCGGCGACAGTGAGCGGTCGGTGCGGGAGCTGTTCCGCCGGGCCCGGGAGGCGGCACCGACGCTGGTCTTCCTGGACGAGGTGGACGCGCTGGCCCCGGCCCGCGGGCAGGGCACCGACGGTGGCGTCACCGATCGGGTGGTGGCCGCCCTGCTGACCGAGCTGGACGGTGTCGAGGACCTGCGCAACGTGGTGGTGATCGGGGCGACCAACCGGCCCGACCTGATCGACCCGGCGCTGCTGCGGCCCGGCCGGCTGGAGCGTCTCGTGTTCGTGCCGCCGCCGGACGCCGACGCCCGTACGGCGATCCTGCGCGCGTCGTCGAAGGCGGTGCCGCTGGACGACTCGGTCGACCTGGCCGAGCTCGGCGCCGCACTGGACGGCTTCTCGGCGGCCGACTGCTCGGCGCTGATCCGCGAGGCCGCGCTGGCCGCGATGCGCGACTCACTGGAGGCGACGACGGTGACCGCGGCGAACGTGGCGACCGCCCGCTCCCGGGTCCGGGCATCCCTCGATCCGGACCAGGTGGCGTGGCTCGCCGCTTACGCCGAGTCGCACCAGCCCTGAGCGGGGGTCAGCGACGGCGGGTGCGGGCCCGTGCCGACCGGAGCCGGCGCAGGCGCCCGACCAGGACCGGGTCCTTCTCCAGGGCGGCCGGGTTGTCGAGCAGGGTGTTGAGCAGCTGGTAATAACGGGTCGAGGAGAGACCGAAGGTGTCCCGGATGGCCTGCTCCTTGGAGCCGGCGTGCTTCCACCACTTGCTCTCGAAGGCGAGGATCTCCACCTCCCGCTCGGTGAGCGCGGACTCCGTCGCGGGAACGGGGGTGACCGGCTCCGCCACGCGGGGTGCGGGGATGTGCTGCTGCTCCTCGACCGGCTGGTCACCGGTCGGGTCGGCGGCGGGCTGCATGGCGCTCCCAGACGGCATCGGTGACCACGGATTTCACGAGGGATCCTCAGCATAGGACGCACCGGAGATCCCCGCAGACGCTACCTGACGCGACCCATCGACTACGGTCCGTCCACATAGCTGCCACCCGATCGGCTAAATCACCACCGATCTGAGGAAATCAGGCGGTGATGACGTCCACTCCGGCGTCCCGGAACGCGGCGATCGTCGAGGCGGGCGCCCCCGAGTCGGTGACCAGCGTCTCGATCTTGCTGATCGGGCAGATCCGGGCGAACGCGTGGCCACCGAGCTTGGACGAGTCGGCGATCACCACGACCCGCTTGGCCCGGGCGACCATCAGGCTGTTCATCGACGCCTCGCCCTCGTGGTGGGAGGCCGCGCCGAGCTCGACGTCGAGGGCGTCGACACCGAGCAGCACGATGTCGAGGGTGACCTCCTTGAGCAGCGCCCCGCCGAGCGGGCCGACCACCTCGAAGGACTGCGGGCGGACCACTCCGCCGGCCACCACGATCTTCATCCGTGAGCGCAGCAGCAGCTCGTTGGCGATGTTGAGGGCGTTGGTGACGACGGTGAGCTGGGAGCCCTCACCACCGGCGTTGAGGTCGGGGCGGACGGCCAGCGCCCGGGCCACCTCGGTGATCGTGGTGCCGCCGTTGAGGCCGACCACCGTGCCCGGCGAGACCAGGCGGGCGGCGGCCTCGCCGATGCGCTGCTTCTCGGCCGAGTGCTTGGCGCTCTTGTAGCGCAGCGGCAGGTCGTAGGACACCCCGTTGGCGACCGCGCCACCCCGGGTGCGGGTGATCATCTGCTGCTGGGCGAGCTGGTCGAAGTCGCGGCGGATGGTGGCCTGGGACACGTCGAGACGCTCGGAGGCCTCCTCAACCGTCACCCGGCCGCTCTCCGTCAGTAGCTCAAGCAGGGCATTCCACCGCGCGTACCGGTCCACCCACCACTCTCCGATGCACGTTCCATGATAAGTGTGTGCACATTAGTGCGCGAAAGGCCCGGAAGCAAAGCCATCTGATGCGCGAAGGACCATTGGAGCTTGCCCCCGCGGCGACACTCTGAGCACAATAACGCGCGAAAGACCCGGGAACCGAGCGCGAATGCGCAGCACCTACCGGTGAGGAACCGACATGAGCCATGTCAAAGCGGAGATCGCCACACAAGCCGAATGTTGGCGGCAGGCGGCGAAACTAGCCGAGTCACCCGGGCTTCCGGCCCGTGGGGAGCGCGTCGCCGTCGTCGGCTGCGGCACCTCGTGGTTCATGGCCAAGTCCTACGCGGTGCTGCGCGAACAGCTCGAACACGGCGAGACCGACGCCTTCCAGGCCTCCGACTTCCCGTATGCACGGCGCTACGACCGGCTCGTCGCGATCACCCGTTCCGGCACCACCACCGAGACGCTCGACGTGATGCGCGCCGTCGGTGAGCACACCCCGGTCACCGTCTTCACCGCCGACGCCGCCCAGACGGCCGCCGAGATCGCGACGAACGCCGTCGTGCTCGACTTCGCCGACGAGAAGTCGGTCGTGCAGACCCGCTTCGCCACCAGCGTGCTCGCCACCCTCCGCGCCCACCTGGGTCACGACATCGAGGCCGCCGCGGCCGACGCCGAGGTCGCCATCCGCCTGCCGCTCCCGGTGCACCCGTCGCTGGTCGACCAGATCACCTTCATCGGCCGGGGCTGGACCGTCGGGCTCGCCGAGGAGGCCGCCCTCAAGTGCCGGGAGACCGCCGGGTTCTGGACCGAGTCGTACCCGGCCATGGACTACCGGCACGGCCCGATCGCGATCGCCGGCCCGCGCCGTGTCGTGTGGGCCTTCGGTGACGTCCCGGCCGGGCTGGCCGAGGAGGTCGAGGCGACCGGTGCCGTCTTCGTGCACAGCCGGCACCACGGTGGGTACGGCGCGATCGGCCAGTGGGCGGGCAAACGTGCCCCCCTCGACCCGATGGCCGACCTGATCCTCGCCCAGCGCGTCGCCCTGTCGCTGGCCACCACCCAGGGCCTCGACCCGGACCACCCACGCAACCTCAGCCGTTCCGTCGTCCTCACGTGAAAGATCCGATAGTCGTCGCCCTCGACGTGGGCGGCACGGGGATGAAGTGTGCGCTGGTCCGCCCGGACGGCACCGTGCACCACGAGGAACGGCACCCGACCCGGGCCGAGCGCGGCCCGGAAGCGGTCACCGAGACGATCCTGAGCGTCGCCGAGGGACTGGCCGGCCGGGCACGCGCCGACGGGTTCACGCCGGTCGCGACCGGTATCGCGGTGCCGGGTGTCGTCGACGAGCTGAGCGGCGTCGCGGTGTGGTCGGCGAATGTGGGCTTCCGTGACGTACCGCTGAAGGAACTCGCCGAGCAGCGCCTGGACCTGCCCGCCGCCCTGGGCCACGACGTGCGTGCCGGCGCCCTCGCCGAGGCCCGCCTCGGCGCCGGACGCGGACGCCGGCATGTGCTGTTCGTCGCGATCGGCACCGGCATCGCCGGTGGCCTGGTGATCGACGGCCGCGGCTACCCGGGAGCGCACGGAGCGGCCGGTGAGCTGGGACATGTCGTGGTCCGGCCGGGCGGCTCGCCCTGCGGCTGCGGGCTGCGCGGCTGCCTGGAGGCGGAGGCCTCGGCCAAGTCGGTCGGCCGCAAATACGCCGAACTGTCCGGTGAGCCCGGCGCGACCGCCTTCGACGTGGCCACCCGTGCGGCCGCCGGCGAGGAACTGGCCCGCCGGGTCTGGCAGGACGCCGTCGAGGCGCTCGCCGACGGGCTGCTGACCGCACAGGCCCTCTACGACGTCGGTGTCGTCGTGCTCGGCGGCGGACTGGCCGAGGCCGGCGACGACCTGCTGCTCCCGGTCCGCGCCGCGGTCGCCGCGCGGGTCACCTTCCACCGGTCCCCCGAGATCGTCCGGGCCGGACTCGGCGACACCGCCGGCTGCCTCGGCTCCGCCCTGCTCGCCCTGGACAGGCTGAAAGGCTCGCCGTGACCCGCATCTCCGGCCGGATCGTCACCCCCGACGCGGTCGTCCGAGGCCACCTCGACCTGGACGGCGATCTGATCACGGCGATCGTGCCGGACGAGAGCGCCGGTGACGACATGATCGTGCCCGGTTTCGTCGACCTGCACTGCCATGGCGGTGGCGGGCACACCTTCACCACCGGGTCGTCCGAGGCCGCGCGAGCGGCCGCCGCCTTCCACCTGGCGCACGGGACGACGACCATGCTGGCCAGCCTGGTCAGCTCGCCGTTCGACCTGATGCGGTCGGCGGTGGCGGCCTTCCAGCCGCTGGTCGCCGACGGCACGCTGGCCGGGATCCACTTCGAGGGCCCCTACCTCTCCGAGGTGCGGTGCGGCGCACAGAACCCGGCCCACCTGCGTGACCCGTCGATGACGGAGATCCAGGATCTGATCAAGACCGGCGAGGGCGCGGTACGGATGATGACCGTCGCCCCGGAACTGCCGGGAGCCCTCGACGCCATCACGTACCTGGCCGAGCACGGTGTCCTCGCCGCGATCGGGCACACCGACGCCACCTACGACCAGACCCACGCCGGGGTGGCGGCCGGCGCAACCGTGGCCACCCACCTGTTCAACGGCATGCGCCCGCCCCACCACCGCGAACCGGGCCCGGTCGTCGGCCTGCTCTCCTCGACCATCGTGTGCGAGCTGATCGCCGACGGCATCCACCTGCACCCGGGGATGCTGGCGTTCGCCGCCGGCAGCGCCGGGCCCGGCCGGTCGGTCCTGATCACCGACGCGATGGACGCCACCGGCATGCCCGACGGACAGTACGAGCTCGGCGGCCAGGACGTCGTCGTCGCCGACCGGGTGGCCCGGCTCGCCCACAACGGCGCGATCGCCGGGAGCACCCTCACCATGGACGTGGCGTTGCGCAACGCGGTCGCCGCCGGCGTCTCCCTGGTCGACGCGGTGCACATGGCCTCGACCACGCCGGCCCGGCTTCTCGGCCTCGCTGACCGGGTGGGTGCTCTGCGGCCCGGGCTGCGTGCCGACGTCGTCGTGCTCTCGGCCGACCTGACGCTGCGTACGGTCCTGCGGTCCGGCAAAGGTTAGATCGCGAGCCGTCGCCGGGTGTCCCGGCTACGGCTCGCGCTTCTCCAGCGGGCCGAGCGGGATCCGGTCCCACGGGGTCCGCTCGATCAACCTGGCCAGGACCACTCCCAGGAGGAGCCCGGCGATCGAGTCGGTGATCCAGTGGAACCCGGTGTAGACCGTGGTGACGAAGACGATCGCCACCGGCAGCACCCGGACCAGGAAGTTCTCGCGCCCGGTCAGGGCGCGCCCCAGGACGCCGACCAGCAGGATGGCGATCACCGCGTACCAGACCAGCGAGTTCGCCACATGCCCGGACGGGTAGCTCACCGACAGAGTGCCGGACGCATCCGGATTGAAGAGCATCGCCCGGTTCTCCAAGGGGAACCGCGGCGCCGCCCGGTCGAAGAAGACCTTCGCCGGACCGATCGTGAAGTAGGTCAGAACGAACGCCGCGACGAACGGCAGCGCGACCCGGATCGACCGGGTCCGGCGCCACCAGACGAAGGTCAGGATCGCCGCCACCGGCATCAGCACCTGAGCGCCCTGACCGAGGTAGTTGAACACCCGGGCGGTCCAGTAGACCTGCCGCTGGTCATGCTGGGCGAAGGACCAGTCGGCCACCTGCTGGTCGAGGGTCAGCAGGTGACCCCGGGCCAGGGCGACGGTCAGCGCCACGAAGGCGGCGACGGCCAGCAGGTCGGGCCACCAGCTGCGGTTGATCTTCTCGGGCACCCCTCCAACCTAGAGGTACGCGCGCAACCTCCCGGCCAGCAGATCACCGCGGACCCCCGAGTTGGGGCATCCGCCGAAGTGGTGCAGGGCGACCACCTTGTCGGTGGCCCGGGAGATCACCGGTGATCCGGAGGAGCCGCCCGCGGTGTCGCAGAAGTAGGAGACGTCGGAGTGTGCGGCGTACCCGGTGTAGTCGGGGTTGTCGACGGCACAGTTGCCGGCCGCCTCACCCTTGCTGCCGGCGATCCGGGCGGGCTCACCGGCCGGATGCTGCGGCACGTAGAGCTCCTGGCCCTTCTTCGGCCGGGCGTTGTCCAGCACGAGGAAGCCGAACTTCTCGATCGACGCGAAACCGTCCACCGTGAACAGCGTGTAGTCGTAGGTCTTGTCGGTGGCCAGCACCTTGTCACCCCAGACCTTGGTGGGCTTGAACACGTCGAAGCCGCCACACCGGGCGCACTGGTAGTTGAACCACACCTCGGTGTCGTACGCCTCGTCCGAGCTGGTCAGGCAGTGGTTGTTGGTGATCATGCGGTTCTTGGCGCCGACCCGCCAGCCGGTGCACAGCTCGGTTCCGTTGATCAGGAGCCGGGCGATCGCCTTCGACTTGGTGTAGGCGACCGGATCGTTCGACTGGTAGCAGACCGCGTCCGTGGAGGTGTCGGTGCCGCACACCGACTCCTCCCGCCCGGGACCGGCCGGGCCGGGAACACGCCCGCCCGCCCCGGAGCCGCCGGACTCACGCGCGTCCCCGCGGGCCACCCGGTCGATGTCGACGCCCAGGTCGCTGAGGGCGGCGCTGCTGAGCGACTCGGCCCGCCGGTGCACCTCGACGACGGCCGTGTCACCGGTGATCGACATGGCCCAGCGGCCGTCGGCGTCGGCCTCGTAGCGGTACGACTCGGTGCCGGACGGGTTGGACACGGTCACATAGTCACCGGCGGGCACGGCGATCCGCTCGAAGTGCACCTTCACGTAGGAGGCGCCGGGGTAGGACAGTTCCTGCCGGGCCGGTCCCGCCTGGTAGCCGAGCAGCTCGTCGACGCGGTGGAGGGTGCCGATCCGCTGACGGCCGGAGGCGGGCACGTCGGTCGACTCGAGCCGCCGGTCCTGCACGTGCTCCGGGATCGGCGGCACGGAGGACGGTATGGCGGACGGCGCGGCGGGCCGGCCGGGAGTGTCCGATGTGACCGACGGGGACGGTGAGGCCGGCGTGGTCCGCGGGACTCGTGGGGCCGCGGCAGCTGGGACGCGACCCTGCTCCGCCACCGGGGCCGGTGCCACCGCCGGCGCCTGGTGCCATCCGGCCGGGTCCGCGCCGTCCCGCGCCGAGGCCACCGCGCCGGCCACTCCGGCCAGCGTCAGGGCGGCGCACGTTCCGATGACCATGCCTGTCTTGCGTCGCATGCCACTCCCGTTACGTCGTGGGCCGTTTCGCACCTGTGTAACGAGCCACGTGCGGGCACGACGCGCCGGAGGAACCGGCACACTTGGTCCGTGCGCATCACCTCTGCCGTCGTCGACCCCGCGCTCCTGGATCTGCCGTGGCACATCCCGCTGGAGGAGTGGCCCGCTGACCACCTGGTCGCACTGCCACAGGGCATTTCGCGGCACATCGTCCGGTTCGTGAAGCTGAACGGCGTGGTCTACGCCATGAAGGAGACCCGGGAACGGATCGCGGAGAAGGAGTACGACCTGCTCCGAGCCCTGGAGAAGATCGACTTCCCGGCGGTCGAGGCGGTCGCGATCGCCACCGACCGGCAGACGCCCGAGGGTGAGCCGCTGGAGACCGTGCTGGTCACCCGGCATCTGCAGTTCTCGCTGCCGTACCGTGCGCTGTTCTCCCGGGTGCTCCGCCCGGAGACCATGAGCCGCCTCCTGGACGCCCTCGCCGCGCTGATCGTGCGGATGCACCTGACCGGGTTCTCGTGGGGCGACTGCTCCCTGTCGAACACGCTGTTCCGCCGGGACGCCGGTGCGTTCGCGGCATACCTGGTCGACGCCGAGACCGGCAATCTGTACCCGAAACTGTCCGAGGGCCAGCGCAGCGAGGACATCGAGATCCTGCGGCTCAACATCTTCGGTGAGTGCCTGGACCTGCAGGCCGCCGAGCTGCTGCACGAGTCGATCGACCCGGAGACGGTGGTCGACGACATCGTGGCGCGCTACGAGCGGCTGTGGCACGAGGTCACCTACGAGCAGGAGGTGGCCAAGGACGCCCGGCACCACATCGAGCGGCGCATCCGGCGGCTCAACGAGATGGGCTTCGACATCGCCGAGGTGTCCATGTCCACGGTGGACGGCGGCTATCTGGTGCGCCCCAAGGTCGTCGACGCCGGCTATCACACCCGGCGGCTGATGCGGCTGACCGGCCTGGACGCCGAGGAGAACCAGGCCCGGCAGCTGCTCAACGACCTCGACGCCTACCGCGCGGAGAGCCACCTCAAGGACGAGCAGCAGGCCGCGCACCGCTGGCTGACCGAGGTGTTCGAGCCGGTGGTCCGGGCCGTCCCGGCCCATCTGCGCCGCAAGCTGGAGCCGCAGGAGGTCTTCTCGCAGATCATCCAGCACAAGTGGCTACTCTCCGAGAAGGCCGGGCGCGACGTCGGGATGGGCCCGGCGGTCCAGGGCTATCTGACCGACGTGCTGGCCAACAAGCCGGACGAGCAGGCGGTGCTGGGCGTCGACGCCGAGGAGCTAAGCGGGACGCTGTAACGGCGGGCTGGCCAGCTCGACGAGGACACGCAGCCCGCCGCGACGGGCCACCACCAGGATCCGGTCGCCCTCGGCCAGCACCCGCCGCCGGTCCGGCACCCAGTCGACCCACTGCTGACCGGCCGACGACATGCCGAGCACCCGGGCCTCACCCGGGTGGTCGGCGTGATCGAGGGGCGCCCCGTCCAGAGGGGACAGTGCCGACACGGTGACCGTGGCGACCAGCACCGAGTGGCGGTCGACCGGGATGGTGGCGTGCACGTCACGTTCCAGGAGGGCGGCGGCGAAGACCGGGGCGCAGATCCGGGAGACGCTGCGCGAGGTGTTGATCTGGAAGGCCGACTCGACACGCTGGGCGAAGTCGTCGTCGAAGAGCCGCAGCACCACCCGCAGGTCGGGGCGGGCCAGCCGGGACTGCAGCGCCGCCTGCAGGTTGACCGTGTCGTCGGTGGAGAGCACGACCAGCGCCCGGCAGGTGTCGATCGACGCGGCCCGCAGGGTGGCCTCGGCCGAGGCGTCACCGACGATCACCGGCACACCGCGGCGCTGGGCGGATTTCACACCGCGGGCGTCGGCGACCCGGTCGATCGCCACCACGCGCACGCCCAGGTCGGTGAGCTGCCGCAACACCTGCGTGCCGACATTGCCGAGACCGACGAGCACGATGTGGTCGCTCATCTCGCCGACGATCCGGCCCTGGCTGAGGGCGAGGCGCGCGTTCACCATCCCGTCGACCACGGCGGCGGTGATCAGCGGCAGCAGCGCGAGCCCGGCGATCGTCAGCACCAGTTGCGCGGCCTGGGCCACCGGGTTGCGGCCGATCTCCACATCGGACGACCCGACGGCGGTCAGCAGGGTCATGTAGATCGACTCCCACAGCCCGTGGCCGGCACCGTCGTACTCCGCCAGCACCAGGCCGGCGACGAGCGTGGTGGCCAGGGTGATCAGCACGGCGATGCCGAGCTTGCGGCTGAGGGCGGCGCGCACCGCGTTGCGGATCGAGCGTCCCGGCCTCCGGCGGCGCCCGGCCCGGCTCAGCAGCCTGCGGGTGACGTCCTCACCGGCCGGGCGCCCGACCGCCTCGGCCAGCACCAGATCGGCCGGCTTCGCCGCCGCGCGCTCCGGTTCAGCGGGCAGGACGCTCACCTCGCCCTCACCGTTCGCGGAGGTCAGGGTCAGGACAATCGATCGTTCCGGTACGTCTCCCCGGTGCGCGACATAGAGAGTGCGGCCGGCGCGCCGGAAATGGGTCGGTGCGACCTCGCCCAGTGACGCCGCGACGAACGCCGGTGCGGCCATCTCGGCGTCGGACAGCACCGCGCAGTCCGGGAAGAGCCGGACCACGCTCTGCCCGAGCCCGGTGTTGAACATCCGCACCACGACCCGCAGATCCTCCTCGACCTCGCGGGCGCAGAGCGCGGCGTGCAGGTTGACCATGTCGTCGGGCATGACGAGGGCGAGCGCCGAGGACCCGGTGAGGCCGGCATCGCGGAAGGTGCGCTCGTCCAGCCGGTCCGATTTGATCCACACGACGTCGCGGTCGGCGAGCTGGGCCAGGTCGGGCACGTCCGGACGGATCCGGTGCGGAGTGATCACCGTGATGCGGATCCGGTGGCGCGAGTTGGCCAGCTCCTCGGCAAGTGTGTACACCAGCGCGTCGGCACCGCAGAGCACCAGGTGAGGCCGGGTGTCCTCGTCGGACTCGGGACGGTTGTGGATCTTTTCAGTCGGTACGGCACTCACGTTCACGAATCGTAGTCAGCCGGAACCCCGCTGTGGGCCCGCTCGTTGCCCCATCCGACACCTAATGTCCGACTTGGTGGGTATCACCCGAACCCATCCTCAGGTGACGGGAGAAAGATCAGTGCGCAAGTTGTGGTGCACCGGAGCGATCGCCGGCGGAGTACTTCTCCTCGGAGCGGCACCCGCGTGGGCCGGTGACGCTCCCACCGGCAAGGACACGGACACCCTTCCCGCCGCCGACGTACTGCGCACCGTGCCCGCCCCCGACCGGCCCGTCGCGGTCAAGGGTGCGCCCGTCCCCGTCGACGGGATCAGTGGCCTGTGCCCCGACGGGCGGGCGGCCGGCGGCACGACCGTCCTGGTCCGCCGCGTCTCCGGGCTGCCCCTCGGCGGGTCGCCCCTCCAGCCCGGCCGGCCGGGCGCCGGCATGCCCGACGACGGTGACGACCCGGTCACCGCCCCGGACTTCCCGCCCGGCTCCACACCGGACCCGAGCGTCCTGGTCGGCCCCAACACGCTGGTCGACCCCGATGCCGTGATCGACCCGGCCGACACCGACGATCCCGACCTCGCCGTCGACCCCGATGCGGTCCTCGACCCGGACACCCCTGTCGACCCGGAAGCCGTGATCGACACGGACGACCCGGCCGACGCGATCGTCCCGGCGTCCGC